>DAIDJN010000042.1:0-79865 GCA_027451365.1 Phycisphaerales bacterium
CGGCGCAGATCGCCTAATCGTGGCGGAGGAGCGGGCGAAAAATGCCAGACGGTCTGTAAGCCGGGTTCTGTCCCCATCCTCGCGGACGCTGGACGGCCATTCATCTGGGACGCGCATTGCTGCGCGCCTCACGCGACCAACCCGGGCGACAAGGCGGAATCCCTTCGCGGCCATGATCGCTCACGCCGCCGGCCGCCCCTATTCGGTCTTGCTCCCGGTGGGGTTTTCCCTGCCGCTCCCGTCACCGGGACCGCGGTGCGCTCTTACCGCACCTTTTCACCCTTGCCGGCCAGGTTTCCCCGGCTTAGGCGGTCTGTTTTCTGTGGCACTTTCCCGCGCCCGCAATGCGGACGGGTGGGCGTTACCCACCACCGTACCCTGTGGTGTTCGGACTTTCCTCCCGGGAAATCTTTCAATTCACCGAGCGATCGCCCGACCATTCCATTTATCATGCTACGGGATTCGCGGTTGCAATTCCACCGCGCCGCCGAGCCGCATTGGGGTCTGCCTTTTGATTGTTTGTTAACTGCTGACAGAACATTCCTCAGGGGGCACTGTGAATGCCTGTCGGTCAACGTCATGCGGCTGATTCAGAATTGTCGGGACTATTCAGCGATGCGATAACCTGGAGTCGCCACCGGCACATTGCAGGTGTATCTTCCGAATTATCAGGCTTGCCCGGCTAGGCGGCACCGATTGAGGGCAGGTCTTTAAGCTCGCGAACGCAACGGGCAAGCGCATCAAGACAGCGGCCATCAAAAGCGCTGCCGCGCTGCGCTTCCAGCTTCGTCAGAACGCCGGAAAGCTCCGGCGCGTCAAAGCCAGCCGGACCGACCAGATGGTCAAATGCATCCGCCAGTGCTATCACCCGGCCGCCGAGCGGAATCGACTCTCCGGCAAGTCCCGCGGGAAAACCCGTGCCATCCGGTCGTTCATGATGCGTTTCAAGCATGGCGATAAGAGGTTCAAATGGTGAAATTTCCGAAAGAATGCCAGAGCCGAATTCGACGTGCCGCTTGTATTCCTGGCACTCGGCGACGGTGCGAGCCTGGATCGGCTTGGCCAGAACGCGTGTGCTGATTCCCAATTTGCCGATGTCATGGAGCAATGCCGCCCGGCGCAGCCAGCGGCCCTGATCGCCTGGCATTCGCAGTTGCGCCGCAATTTTCAGGGCAATATCGGCCACGCGACGGGAATGCCCGCTGATATCCGGGCTTTTCGCATCTATCACTTCCACAAATGCTTCAATAATCTGATCCAGCCCATGTGAACCAAAATCGTGAAAACGATCAACCGGTTCCATATCCAAAACCGCCTTTGTCAGGTCGGGCGAATCCAACTGCTGCCAGAACTTTGCGCTGGCGGACACACTTAAAAACGCCATGACGACCGATGGATCAAACCATGTGGTGCTGCGCTGACAGATTTCGCTTATTGCCTCGGCGGAGCCTGCGGCTGACCAGAACAGTTCAACGACCTGCGCCAGAAGAACAATGCGACTGATTAGCGGAATGTCCTGGCCGCGCAAGCCATTTGGCTTGCCATGCCCGTTCCAATGTTCATCTAAATTGGCGATGCCCGCACACACCGTCTCATTCATTCCCATGGCGGCCGCAATTTGGGCTCCGCGCTGACACCTGGCCTTGATCAGTTCGCAATAAACCGGTTGACCGTTTATCGCCAGATTCGCCAGCAGTGCCAGTCGGCGGAGTACCGGAGCCTCGGGGGCCACATGGGAACAGACATATCGAATAACCTGTCCGATTTTCTGGGAATCAACTTGTTTGAAATCGGCCTTTAATTTCAGGTCATCGGAATCATACAGCGCGGCAACGCGCGCCGCGTTGGAACTGCATCCGACGTCTTTAAGCAGCGCGGCGTAAAAAAGGTCCACCAACTGCTGATCGGTCATTCGTTTCTGCCGCCCGATGCTCATGGCAATCCAGCAGGTTCGCTGATTGTGACCCGTGGGAAGTCCTTCGGTCATATCCAACGCACGGCTTAATGCGGCAGTCAATTCCCCCCGCTGCACTGTTTTGGCGGCGCCGATGCCACTGGACATGGAAACCACTTTTGCGGTGGCCTGATGTTCAATAATAGAACGCATGATCCCATTTCCTTTTCTGCGGCGCAGCCGGCACAGTCTGCAACCGGCTAAATAGTGCCGCGCATTGTTATTTTCAGCCAAAACAGGCGTTTTAGTTGAGGCTAAATTGCAGGGAAACAAGGACGTGGCGGCAGGCGGCTTTCTGGCCGCCAACCCGCGGTTTTATCGGTCCGCCGGACGCCGCTTTCTTATGGTGCCTGTATCTAAATTTTAGTTGCGGGCGTTGCGTTGCCGGTCGCGGCCAGGAATGCCTGCTTTTTTTCCAACACTTCTTCCGCTTCAGCCTTGCGGATATATATGGGCAGAAATTCTTCTAACCGGGTAAACCCGCCCGCCAAGGCGCGTTGCCAGCCGATTGCATGAACCTGACTGGCCACGGGCTGCCAAAGTTCTTCCGCCGCCATATGAATAATTCCGCGGCCAAATCCACCGGCGACCAGAGCCGCATGATGGTATGGAATGCCTTCGCCCAGAATCAGCAGCGGATGTGGGCATGAGCGAATAAAGTCGGTCGGGTCTGTCAACACCGGACCGGCATTGGAAAACAGGTTGGCAGGCCCAATTCCGATAGTCGCGGAGCCTGGCGAACTGTTGCTTTGCCGCCCATAGCGACCCGCATAAACCTGACCGCGCTTGGCATCCAGAATAACGGCCAGATTGGTGGTATCCGCCGGCGCGTTGGCCGCCAGAACATCCAGCGTGGGAACCGCAATAAGTCTGGCACCGGTGCACTGGCTGATAGCCCGTGCAATGGCAATCGCAATCCGTACTCCGGTAAAAGATCCTGGGCCAATCGAAACATATACCTGTTCAATATCTGTCGGCTTCCAGCCCTGCTCCCGTGTAAGATCGGCAATGCCGGGCATGAGTTCCACGGCGTGGCGCATGGACTGGCTGAACCGGCGCGCCGCCAACAGATTTGGTCCGCGCGCCACCGCCACTGAACCTACCCGGCTGGAGGTTTCAATGGCGACAATGCGAGGCTCGAAATTCAAAGGCTCAGTCATGCCAACCATCTTAACGCTAACCCGCGGTGGCGGAAAACAGGCAATTCACCGTCGCCAGTGCCGCTTTTGCCAATCAGGCATTTAAACAAGAGGGGGCTGTGAAATGCGCCCGCATGCGAGGACGCGCATGCAAACATCATCCACAGCCCCCAGGAGAGACTCTCCTCTCCACTACTCGAAAAGCAACACAACAGACTTGACCGGCGGCGTTTATCAAGTATTCGCTGCCGCGGTCCGGCTAAGCCAGCGTTGCTGCAAAACCTGGGCGTTTTCGGGACTGGACATTTTCCATCTGGCAAAGCGCGACAGGGTTCAGCTCAGACTATCCGGGCATTGCCGCGGCACAGCTGGAAAAAAGTCCCGATTCTAAATTCGACTGGCACAGAGCCAGAATCCGCGGAGATTTGCCGCGGTCAAGAACGTGAAAACAACCTCTCACTCCCTCCGGCTCTCTCCCGCCGGCAAACCAGGGCAATCCGCATTTGCGCATCGGCCTGCCCGTGTGGCTTTTATGCGACGGCCCGTGCCCCTTCCACAACGTCCGTTGTACGCCGCAGGCTTGGCACCCAGTTGAAAGCTGGCTCCGCAGATGGCAAAAACGCCAGCAGATGCAGCCGCCCGATGCCGGTGTTGTACAGGCAGTGAGGTACACCGGCGGGAATAACCAGTGCGGTTCCGCTGAGAATGGTATGCGGATCCTCGCCGATAAAAAGAATGCCTTCGCCGTCTGTGCAAAGGACAACCTCTTCGCAGTCGTGGTAGTGCGGCGGCACATGGCCACGTTCTTCGTAGACGCCTTCGAACAGGCAGCAGTTTTGTGCCGGCGTGCGGGCGTTGATGAGCGACCGGGCCGACCCCAGGCGGGTTACACGATCAATGGAAGCAAGTATTTCCTGCGTAGACATAAAAGTCTCCTGTATGAAAAGACCAAAACACTATCTCAACCGAACGCCCTTAAATGACCCTTGCGGGCAAACCCCGGTACATCGGAACTCCTGATTTGTTTCCGAATTAGCCGGATGGGCTTACTGTTATTTTCGGCTGATCGACCGCATAACATTAACCGCAGAAACGCAGCGGGATCGACATTTATTTTATAGGTCCGAAGAACGTCGATCCTTGCCACGGCGAGCCTGAATTAGCGGACATGGCGGGCCGCCAATTTTAATTTTATTTTTCAAAGCCGGGCTTGGCTGCGCGCTGCGGGGGCTGTGGTTCGGACCGACTGCATGCTTAAACCGAAGTGAGCGGCTTTGAATTCCGCTTCGTGGACTGCGCCGGCACCGCACCCATCTGCGACCGTTGCCGGTGCTAAGGGAACAAGGCCCTGCTTCGTGCGGATCGTTACAATTGCTTCCTGGATTGTGCCTGCGGGCATTCCGCCCTGCTGTACACCAATATTGCGCTCATATGCTGGGAATAACAGCGTGGCACCGGGATTTTCCGCCGATACGCCGCTTCAATTCGGGGGGCCGGTGGGCTTATCCATGCCGACGGAAGTAAACTATCGCATTTTGAGCCGCGCGCACCACACTTGGCTGTGGCGAGGTATCGCGCAGGTGTTTGAGTTGCCCGACCGCGGCCGAGTAATCAAGATGCTTCAGACATGAAATCGCCTTGCGTGCCACCGACGGGTGCGGACTGAACATAAGTGGAGCAATTTGCGGCGCGGCGTGGCGATCGTACATATACACTGCCAGCGCGTGCATGACTTTTATCTGAACATCCGGATTCGGATCGTTTAAATATTGCAGAAGAATACTTTCCGATTCCGCACCGCCCCGGCGGCCGAGTTCCAGCGCGGCCGCCTTGCGCTCGCCCTGGTTATTCTGCTGGGCCATCGCCTGGCCAAGCTGGGTTTCATTAAGGCCACTCATCCGCGGACCGCAGCCGGCGACTGCGATCGCTCCCACCACTACCAGTAACAATGCCAACACACGCTTCATGGAAAATCCTCCGATGCTTTCGACGCGCCATTCAGACACCAGTCGATGGGTCCATAGATATTTGCCTATATTTACGCATATTTGCCGACCGAACGCAAGTCATTGTGCCAACCCATCCGCCGCGCCAGGGGAATCTTGCAATTGTGCGGAGAAAATAAAATCGGCAGAGTACGGGAAAGAAACTCGACACGATACGATGTGTTTTGCGCAATAAGGCGTATGTTGCGGGGTACGGCGCATCCGCTTATATCGATCCACAGATTGGGCGTCTTTGGTAGTTATTCCACCCGGAGTCGGAATTCTTGGCGGGTGGACAGTGGAAATGTGCGCATGCCGTGTCTTCACGACCGCAACTTCTAAACACATGGGGCAATACCTTGGCCAGTTCTGCCGGAAGCGGATTGCGGTCGATTGTAGTCTGACTCTTAAATTTGAAGCAAAGGGTGGTCCACTTAATATAATATTCCGCACAACAGATGCGTGATTCAACGCTCCGGTGACGACAGCGCTTTTCAGGTCGGAACGCCCACCGGATCCCAGTTTATTTTTTCGAGGGTCGGGTCATGTCGCTGCGCGAACTGCTGGGTGAACATGGCGTGATAGACGCCGCGCTTCTCAAGCAAGTCATTGTGCGTTCCTGTTTCCACAATCCGGCCATCCACGAGCACGATAATCCGTTGGGCGTGAATGATGGTGCTTAGCCGGTGGGCAATGACAATCGTGCTGCGGCTTCGCATCAGTTCGTCGAGCGACGCTTGTATCAACCGTTCGCTTTGGGTATCCAGTGAACTTGTGGCTTCATCCAGTATCAAAATGCGCGGGTCGGCAAGGATGGCCCGTGCGATGGAAATGCGCTGTTTCTGGCCGCCGGAAAGTTTGACGCCGCGTTCGCCAATCTGCGTGTCATACCCTTTTTCCAGCGCAGTAATGAATTCATCGGCATTGGCCTTGCGGGCGGCGGACACGATTTCGTCGGTGGTTGCGTGACGTTTGCCAAACCCGATATTTTCCCGCACGGTGCCATCAAATAAATAAACATCCTGCAGAACCATGGAAAACAGACGGCGGTAATCGGCCAGGCGAATTTGCCGGATGTCCATTCCATTCAACAATATGTTGCCCTCGCGGACATCGTAAAACCGCGCGATTAAGTTAATCAGCGTGGTTTTGCCGCTGCCGGACGGCCCAACTATCGCCACGGTGGCTCCCGGTTCGATCAGCAAATCAATGTGTTCAAGAACGGTCTGGTCCGGACGGTAGCCAAAGCCGACATTGCGCAGTTCGAGTTCTGGAATGGAGGTATCCAGCGTCCGGGCATCCGCGGCGTCGGGCATATCGGGCTTTTGCGCCAGTACATCGCACACCCGGTCCAGTGCCCCAAGGTTCTGCTGAAGCGCTTGAAGTGAATCAAGCATTTGGGTAATCGGGCCAAGCAGCATAAGGGCGTAGGTCTGGAACATGACCAGACTGCCAAGGGTTAATTTATGTTTCAGTACAAGGTTGCCGCCATACCACAAGATGACAATGGCCATGGTGGGCACAAACACCGCCCAGCCGGTCATAAGCAGGCGGCCAAGCAGAGAGGTGTAGTATTGTTTGCGCACCATGGTGTGCTGGCGGGCACCAAATTCGGCGAATTCGCTCCGTTCGCGCCGGAAGCTGCGCACGACGCGAATGCCGGCGAACATGTCACTGACGCGTGAAGAAAGGATGCTTCGGTCATCCTGAATATTCCGCCACAGTGGCCGCAGGCGGCGGAATATCAGGTAATGAATAAGAATGACCGGTGGAATAAGTGCCGCCGCGGAGAGAAACAATTTCCAGTTGGTCGCAATAAGAATCAGTAGAATGCACGCGACGCGGACCATTGCCCCGATGGGATTGACCACCGCGTTCTGCACGCCCCCGGCAACCTGGTCGGTATCGCTCATGATCCGGCTGATAATTCCGCCGGTACGGTAATCGGTTAACTGGGCCAACGGCAATGTGGCCAGATGTTCATGCAGCCGCTGGCGCAGCGTCGCCGAAAGTTTGTAATTCAAACGGCGAATCGCCAATACCCGGATCCACTGGGACACCACGGAAATAACTTCCGCGACAAGCAGCACCACCACCAGCGCAGTCAGACCATGGGTGGGTGAGGCCGCCAGCCAGTTTTCCAGGGTGGCCAGATGGGCCGTTTTGCCCAGCCATGCGGTCACGGGCAGCGGTTTATCGGCAAACACATAATCAATGGCCAGTTTCAAGACCAATGGCGGAGTCAGTGCAACGAACGATCCGATAACGACCAGGCCAATAAGCACAAACACGGAACTGTAATAGCCCTGGAGAATATCGCGATATTGTTTAAGCAGTTGGCGTCGGGTGTACTTGAATTCATGCTTTTCCATGGAGACATGCGCGTGCCGCCCTCCCATGGAAGGTGGCGGTTCGCGCTTGTCCTGCGCGTCGGAAAGCCGGTCGCCCTTAAGCAATCCCTGCCGGAACTTCAGGCGAAAATCATTAAACCGCTGTCGACTGGACTTCATGAACCGCTAATCCCGCAAAATCAGGAAACATCTTCCGGGCGATTATAGCCGATTCAGGGGTATGTCGCGGAATAAAGAGCGGACGGCCCGGCCGAGTTCAAACGGCCTGCGTCTCCCCCTCGGGGCGACTGGTACGGCGCACATCCAGCAGGAACGCGAATACCAGACCAGCCATGGCAGCCAGAATAAGCGGGGTGCGCATCACCGGGTTCAGAGCCGCGGCCAGATACCACGGGATGGGAGGAACTGGTGCCGGATTGATCGGCTTAAGAGTTTCATCGATCAGGCTTTGCACATCACGCGGGTGCGCGATTCGGCCCAGCGGAAGAACCTGCTCGGCGGGATTCACAACATCCAGTTGCCGATCCGCCAGCCGCTGAAGAATGACCGGATTGGTCGCCACCAGATGCAACAGCAGCCGATCCTGCGATATTTTTTCGTTCAGCAGCGCCAGCGACGCGCGAAGATTGTTCCGTTGCATCCGCGCCTGGTGCAGATTGGCCGCGGCTGGAGCCAGGATGACCGCAGCCACAATGGCCAGCGCGGCAAAAAGGGCCGCCCAGGTTAGCGCACCGACGCCGAACACGAAAGGCAGTGTAAGAAACGCGGGTGTATGGCGATAGCGTCGCATGAAACCATCCGTTAGCAGCCTGCGGTCTGCTCTGCTATTGTGCCCGTCAGAGGCCCGGGCTGCAAGCGCGGGCAAGAATCCAATCTCATTTGCCCTTTTGAGTCTCCCTAAAATTTGGAAATGAAACGCGTTTGGCTTGACATTTGCCCGGGGGGGGGGGGATATACTTCGTTCGTTCCGCTGGGCATTGGGGCTTGCGGACGGGCGCGGCGGAAGTTATGCATGGATTGGTGAATTTGTTCGCCAAGGGCTTTTTGTCGCGGCCATCGTATTTAATTCGCCGGGGAGCGTTTGTGAACTCCTATCTCCGAAAATCATGCCGCCCGCTCCGCGATCAATCGCGAACAGCAATGATTGCGCGGTTATCCGGCCTCACGATTTTTTTCGTCCTTCTGGCAACCGCGCGGCCGTGCCTCATGGCTGCTGAAGAATCCAGTCGTTCGACTGCCTTTGCCTGCCCCGCGCGCTTCGTTGTTTCGCTCTGTGGCGATCAGGATGGGAGCATCTGGATCGGCACGGAAGGCCATGGTGTTTACCGATACGATCCGAGCGAAGCCTCGCAATCTGCGTGGACCCAGTTCACAACCGGTAACGGCCTGGCAGACAACACGGTGGAGGCCTTGGCATGTGATTCGCGCGGTCGAATTTGGGCAGGCACATTGGACCATGGCGTGGAGGTATTTAACGGAAAATATTGGCAGCGCTACGGCTTATTGACAAATCCGCGCCAGAACGAATTGGCCGGACCGGTGGGTGAGCATGTTTTTTCAATCAAGGTCAGTCCCCTGGATGGAAGTATCTGGGTGTGTACAAATAGCGGCGTAGCCCGTTATGAGCTGGGCTACAAATCAGGAAAAGATAAAATTGCGGGGCAATGGGCTTATTATACTGTGGCGGAGGGTTTGCCGGCAGATGATGTTCAGGGTGTCGCTTTTGGGCCGCGTGGGCGGGTCTATATCGCCACCAGTTGCGACGGGCTGGCCATTGGCCGCCCAGTTCAGGAAGATCGAACGGCAATTCGCCGTCACAAATTAGTCGGCCCTATTCAATACGGGCCATGGAGGATAATAAAAAGCAGATTTACAGTGTCTCCGCCGCTGACCCCCGACGGAAATGGCCTTCCAAGTAACTTATTAAATGATATTCTTGTCGCGCCTGACGGTTCCGCATGGGTCGCAACCGATGAGGGTATTGCGTGGAGCCGGGACGGCGGCCGCCGATGGAGTTTTTTACGCGGCCGGGACTGGCTGGCCAAAGACCGCGGGCTCACAAATCCACCGTTGCCCTCTTATATTTTCAGCGCAGCGCGGAGAACGGCGCGGGCGCAATTGTTAAGTGAAGATTATTGCACCTGTCTGGCGGCAGATTCAACGGGAAGAATATGGGTGGGACACAGGCAAACCAGAATTGACATTATCGACCCCGCCAGCGGCCGCATTTCGCCAATCCATCGCGATGGAACGGGTGTGCGAAATAAATCGCCGCATGGCGAATGGAAGCAGTCGCATTTTTTTGTTGACAAAATATTAATGCTGAGGAAGTCGCCGCCTATCCTTGGCTGCTATGGTGGTGGGGTGCTGGCATTACCTTCATGGTTTGCAGGAACGGTACATGCGGCGAAACCGGCTGGGTTATTCACCGGCGGCAAAACAATATCGGAAAATCGCCATCCACGGATGCCGGTTGCGGCGGCAACACCAACCCGGTGGCAGCTCGCAGGAGAGAGGAAAAATATTAATTTAATTGCCCGCAAACTTTGGAAAGATCGAAACGTCCTGGAGGTGGTGCGCCTGGATGACGACTGGCGCACTGAGGGCAATTGGCTCGGGAGGTATGGGACCTATTATGCCAAGCTCGGGGCAATGGATTCGCCACACGACTTTTCCTGGGGCACATGCTTTCAGCCGCCGCCGGGGGGCGTTTCGCTGGGGTCGCATTTCCGGCACGGCGATTTTCTCCGATATTGGATTACCTGGCTTTATACGGCCGACCGCCGATCGTTGGAAATGCCCAAGCCGATGTTCTTGCGGGATTGGATGAAAGGCCGCGTTGCCGACCAGAACCTTTACCGACGTCAATCGGAATGGGACGATCACGGTGAAGCCTATCCGCCGACCTGGCAAGGGCCGGGGCTACGGGTAAACCTCAGGATTCCAAACGGTTATTACGAATTGTGCCTTTACGACGTTAACAAGGACGGCCATACCGGGGCAAATCGTTACCGCGATTACAGCGTCACCGTTTCCCGCGGCGCAAATCCATTAAAAGTCGGAGTTCAAAACCGCTCGCGGCCATTAATTCTCGCAGACGCTCGCATATCTGGTTTTTGGAATGGAGTGTGGACACGTTTTCTTGTCAGAGGCCCCGGCTGGGTTCGGGTACAAATTCATCGCGGCTCGTCAATGAATACCATCCTTGCCGGCTATTTTATCGGGCTTTTCCGCTCTGACCCGCCGCCTTATTCGCATGCGTATCCGCACGGCGAAAATACCATTGAAAACCCGCAAGCTGAATCAATTTATATTCTCCACCATCCAGCTTTCGGCAAACAGCCGAGCGGTTCAGCATTTCGTCATCGGCCCTCACCAGCGGAAATACTGGCGCAGAGAAAGAACGCTTATATTGCCACGCAAACATGGGCGGCGGATTGGTCTTCCGACAGCCTAAGGTATTTGTTGTTTGTTGGCCGCACCGCAAAAGCCCAAGGCCAGCAGGATTCTTTGGTGCGACAGTCGCGTCTGGCGAGGAAGTTCTGGCAACTGCACCGCTTTCACCTTGCCGAGGGTTTACTTAAATCTGCTCGCAAAAGCGTACCGCGCACAATTGAGGAAAATCTGCCCTTCGACCCGTCCGTGGGCAATCCCAGCCAGCGTGAGCTGCTGATATTTCAGAAATATGTCAAATACGACCCGCAAACAATCCATCGCTAATGGAACTGATGGCCCACAAAAAAAAGGAGCTATACGATGAATAACGAACCCGGACAAATTCTGAAAGGCGGAGCGCTGGAAACCGTGGCCCGAGTGTTGCTACTGTTATTGGCATGCCTATTGATTACGGTGCCAGATTGTCAAATCCACGCGGACACTCCGATCCCTTCGCAGGAAAATGGGAACGGACTTGTGATTATTGACGCCCAGACTTTCCTGCCGGATGGGAAAGGCGGATTCCAATATCCCGTGACGATCTCTGACGCCGGCTTAGCCGCGATTGATCCGATCTATGCCTCCGGAGCTTGGGCCGATGGGACCAGTATTTTAATCATCCGCGTCGAGCCGTTTGTTGCAGCGGCTGGGCCGATTGTCTTTACGCTTTCACCCGCGCCTGGCGTCAATCAGGTGGAATCCACCGCGGACCGCATTGGGTCGCTCTCGACGACGATGCCACTAATACCGGCTCCGGATGCGCTGAATTTTGGTAGTATCAGCGTCACGGTCCCGGCGAATTCCAGCCCGGTGGTCTTTTACCGTCCGCCAAATGATTTTCTAGCTGGCACATCAAGAACCGAGTTATCCGCTCAAATAACGGCCACCATGAATGGCAAGGTCGTTGGCAGTGGAACCTTCGAAATTGTTCGGCCCACTGTCATCCTTGTGCACGGTTTTGCCTCGGGGCCAGCGACGTGGGGGACCATAAATACCGGCATGATTGGGGCGCTGCGGGCGATTTGTCCAAGCATTGGTTACGATACCGTGGACTATAGCAACGATGCGACCTCAGGTGTGGATGAGCTGGCAGGAAACATTCCGGGCCAAATAGTGAAGGATATTCAAATTGCACGCAAGAAGGGCATTGCCGCCACTCGTCCTGACTTGATCGCACACAGCTACGGGGGCGTGCTTTCCGCGTGGTACGCAGCCAACATGTCAAATATTACAATCGCCCGGGCCGACGGGTTCGCAAATGGATTTTGGAGCGGAAGAAATGACCAATACATACGTCCAAATGATTTTGGAAAGGGCGACATCCGAAGGCTCGTGACGCTCGGCTCCCCCATGAACGGTAGCCCTTTAGCTGACGGCGCGGAAGCGAATTATACGGCCAACAGCATTCTATCTAAATTGACTTTTGGGGGCTATGGAGGCGATGGCGAAGCAATTAATGACCTTATGAATCAGGGTTCTGTTGCCAAAATTATTGCGCAGGAAAATCCAACTGTTGCTTGGATGCCGGTGGTCTGCACAGCTGGCAACAGTCCTGCGGGTTTGCAGGGTGCGTGGGGCCTAGTTGCGGGGTGGGCGGCGAACGCCGCAAACATGAATCCTCAACATTGCGACCTTGTGGTATTTGACGTCAGCCAAGAAGATGTGGCGGGGACACCGGCGGTGCAAGCACGGGTCGTCACCGGCGTAATCCATACTGGCGAGCCTTCGGATGGGAATGTCGAGAGCCAGGTTGAGGAACTTCTGGACCTTGTTGGTCCGGCGGCCGATCCGCCCGCGGGAACCCCTGGCGCGGGGATTTATTTTAATTCCTCACTTTAAAGGAATCCAAAATGGGAATATTCCGAGCTATTTCCCAGGCCAGGGCCAATTGGGCTAGATTTTTCAGGCTAGCGCTGTTCGCCGGTTCAATTGCGGGCGGCCCATCGATATTTGCGCAAGCTGGCGGCGTGGGCGTTGATCGTCATTCGGCCAAGGTGTACCCGTTGGGATATTTCCCAGGGCAGTCGGTGGTTTCGGTCAATTCTGTCGGTGGCCGCGATGCGCTAATGGGTTGCGGGATTAATATTTCGCAAAAGGGACTGACCACCTGGCGTGTGTGGTCATTTGATTCGACCCATGGCGAATGTCCGGGCGGATGGCCCGTGGGCGGAGGCAAACGTTATCTATATTTTCTGGCCGGTCCGCTGCCCGCTAAATTTGCCGCCGCACATCACCTTGACACCATGGACCACGCGATTATTCGCCTGAAATCGGATGGCAGTTGGAAATTTATCTTGCCGCTTGGCTCCGGCCGGAATTTTACGCAGGCTGGATTTGCCGACGATAAGAAGGGTGTTATTGCCATGAGGCATAATCTCATTCTGATGACGCGCAATGGCGCGAAGGTAATGCCGCAGCCACCCGTTATTCACGGCAACGACTATATTGAAATGGTTCGCTGGATTGACAGCCGGCGATTGCTGGTGGCGTCGGACGTGGGGCGTCTGATTCTCCTGAAATGCCGCCCAAATGACACGTTTAAGATGTTGTGGAATGTCCGTCCCTTCGCTATCGATCAGCATTATAGTTTCATTGGATTTGATCGCCAGGCCGGTGCGTGGCTTGACAGCGGAAACTATTTTTTAGATATCAAGCTCAGCGACGGATCTGTTATTCACCAACAGCGCAGGGGCGTCGTGGAAAAGTATTTGTATGCTCGCGAGATCAGCCAAGGCCGAATCTATGGCGGAATGAGGGAAGCCATTTTCGGCGACCACGCGTTTTTTTGGCGGACAAGAAACGGTGAAATCACCTGCTGGAGAATCTCGCGGAAAAGTATTTTCAAACTAATGTGGCATGAGCAGCTTTCCTCGCCGCAAGCTGTTTTGCGGGGTTCCAATGGCAAGTTCGCGGTGGCCTATCGGGACCCGAAGAATGCGCGACGCACATTATTGGCTGGATTGAACATTCGCAGCGGAAAAATCACTCCAATTAAAATAACCTTGATCGCGGCATCGCCACCTCCGTGGCAGAAGCCCCCCGAAATAACTGATGCGCAGAAACGCCTATTCGATAAGTACCTTGTGCTTATGCCACCAGAAGACATGAAACACATTTTCACGGAAATCAGCAAGACGCGGTATCCATCGCTGAAGGCACGCGCAAGCGCGATTCTCAGCCTGATGGAGGCTTATATCAAGGCCCATCCGAATCTGGTGCCACAGAATTTATCCGGCACCGGTCATAAGGTTCCCGATTCGAAATAACAAAGATGGATTACTATCGCCCGAATTAGCCTTTGTTCCAGAACTGAGCGCCATAAATGGCCTGTTCGCCAAGCTCTTCTTCAATGCGCAGAAGCTGGTTGTACTTGGCCACCCGATCGCTGCGCGCCGGAGCACCGGTTTTAATCTGGCCGCAATTGGTGGCCACCGCAATATCGGCAATCGTGGCATCTTCAGTTTCGCCGCTGCGATGGCTTAGCACCGCGCTATAACCGTTTCGCATGGCAAGCTGGACAGCTTCAAACGTTTCCGTCAGGGTGCCAATCTGGTTGACCTTAACCAGAATGCTGTTGGCAGTACCGGTACTGATGCCTTTTTGCAGATATTGGGTGTTGGTCACAAACAGATCATCACCGACCAGCTGAATTTTTTTGCCCAATCGGTCAGTTAATTTTTTCCAACCTTCCCAATCACCTTCGGCCAGGCCATCTTCCAGCGAACGTATGGGGTACTTTTCCACCCATCCGGACCATATTTTGATCATATCATCCGATGAAAGCTTGCGGCTCGGATCGCTCTTGAAAAGCTTGTAGTGCTTCCCGGCATGGTCCCACAATTCGCTGGCGGCCGGGTCAAGAGCGATGAAAATATCCTTGCCCAGTTTGTAACCGGCGGCCTTCACGGCTTCGGCAATAACTTCCAGGGCTTCATCATTGGATTTTAGACTGGGGGCAAAGCCGCCTTCATCACCGACCGCGGTGCTAAGACCTTTTTTATGCAGAACCTTTTTCAGCGTGTGGTACACCTCCGTTCCCATGCGCAGGGCGTGGGCGAAATTTTTGGCACCCCAGGGCTGAATCATGAATTCCTGGAAATCGACATTGTTGTCCGCATGTTTGCCGCCATTAAGAATATTCATCATTGGTACCGGCAGAACCTTGGCGGAGGTCCCACCCAGATAGCGGTACAGCGGCAGGCCGCTGGCGGTGGCTGCGGCCTTGGCCACCGCCATGGAAACGCCCAGAATGGCGTTGGCACCCAGCTTGCCTTTGTTGGGTGTGCCATCAAGTTCGATCATCAGGCGGTCGATATGTTCCTGATCACGCGGGTCAAGTTCGATGATTTCCGGGGCGATTTTAGTGTTGACATTGGAAACGGCCTTGCTTGTTCCCTTGCCCAGGTAGCGCTTGGCGTCACCATCGCGCAATTCCACAGCTTCATTTTCGCCGGTGGAGGCACCGCTGGGAACCGCGGCGCGGCCAAGAGTACCGTCATTCAGCAGAACATCCACTTCCACGGTGGGGTTGCCGCGGGAGTCAAGAATTTCCCGCGCTTTGACATTTGTAATTTCCAGATTCATCAGATTCTCCAGATGTTTTTGGTTTATGTAAAATTATTTCGGTCCGCTTCCGTCGCGGCAAATCCCGCCGGTCCAACATGGGCCGGGCATTCCTAAGCCGGGTAATGTAGCACGGAGCCGGGTTTATCGGCAACAGCATACAAAACCTGTATGTAGTATCAGGAATGACCCTATTCCTTGGCAAGCGATGGTCTGTGGCGTGAATGGTGCCCTTCTAAAGGCCTGGGCGGCGGCATTTACGGGTTCCATGTCGGCGTTCCTGAAAAAGAAAGGCTGTGTCCGGTTGCACCCGAACGGAAATTTCGCGCACCCGGTTTGTCTGGCGGCACTGGCCTGCCTACGATATTTGCCGATTGTGCAGACGGAATGTGCGGCGGATATTTCAGTTCGCGTCATTGTCATTTAGGAGTTGTTATGGCCACTATGAAATGCGTTCAGGTCACCAAAGCCAAAGGGGCGTTTGAACTTGCGGAAAAGCCCGTTCCCCAGCCGGGCCTGCGCGATGTGCGGATAAAAGTTCAAGCCTGCGGCGTCTGCCACAGCGACATGTTTGTGAAAGAGGGACTGTTCCCGGGCATTCAATACCCGCGTATACCGGGCCATGAAGTTATCGGCACAGTGGACGCCGTGGGGCCGCAGGTGAAAAATTTTACCGTTGGCCAGCGTGTCGGGCTGGGCTGGCACGGCGGGCAGTGTTTTGTATGCGATTCCTGCCGGCACGGAGATTTTATTACCTGTGCCAACGAATTGATTACTGGAATTTCCTACGACGGCGGCTATGCGGAATATCTGATTGCGCCCCAGGAAGCGCTGGCTGTCGTACCTGACGCATTGGATGCCGCCGATGCGGCACCCCTGATGTGCGCCGGCGTGACGACATACAACGCATTGCGGCACAGCGGCGCGATAGCCGGAGACCTGGTTGCCGTTCAGGGACTCGGCGGCCTGGGGCACCTTGGCGTGCAGTTCGCCCGCGCCATGGGTTTTCATACGGTGGCCGTTTCCGGCGGAGAGTCCAAACGAGATCTGGCCGCCAAACTTGGCGCGCACGTCTATATTGATGCGTCGGCCCAATCGCCGGCACGGGAACTTAAGTCAATGGGCGGTGCCAAGGTGATTCTGGCCACCGCGCCCAACGCAAAATCGATTCAACCTCTCATTGAGGGGCTGGGTGTCGGCGGCAAGCTGTTGATTGTGGGGGCCGATGCACAGCCGATCCTGGTTTCCCCGCTGCAACTGATAGGCCAGCGGAAGTCGATTATGGGCTGGCCGTCCGGCGATGGCATGGATTCGCAGGAAACACTGGAATTTGCGGCGTTAGCCAATATCCGGCCAATGGTGGAACGTTTCCCGCTGGCGCGCGCCGCTGAAGCGTATGACCATATGATGAGCGGCAAAGTCCGCTTTCGCGCTGTTCTGACCGTGGATTGAGTTGCATGTATCCGCATGTATAATGCGATCCGACCGGTCAATAGTCCCGGATTGGATGCAATGCCACGGTTTGCGGCGTCCAGACCGTAATTCCGGTTCTGTGGCGCTGCGGAGCGGCTGAACCGCCAACGTGACAATGCAGGTTGTGTATTAACCCCAAAGGAGATTTTATGGCCAGTATCACCTTTAAAGGAAATCCCATTCATACCAGTGGAAACCTGCCCGTCGCGGGCGGTGTAATTCCTTCATTTACCCTGACTAAAAGCGATCTGGGTGAACTGCAGTCCTCTGAATTGGCGGGCAAAGCGGTTATTCTGAATATATTTCCGAGTCTGGATACCTCGGTTTGCGCCAAGTCGGTGCGGCAGTTCAATCAGGATGCCGCCGCCCTGCCCAATGTCGCGGTACTTTGTATTTCACACGATCTTCCATTTGCCATGAATCGCTTCTGTACGGCCGAGGGGATTAAAAATGTGCAGGTTCTGTCCTGCTTCCGGCACACCGAATTTGGCGACAAACTGGGCGTCACCATCGCGGATGGACCATTGAAAGGCCTGCTGGCGCGTGCGGTGGTGGTCATCAACGCGCAGGGCAAAATTACTCATAGCGAACTTGTGCCGGAAATCGCCCAGGAGCCAAATTACGCCGCCGCGCTTGCCGCGGCGGGAAAATAACGGTTCCACGCCTGGAATATCGTCCTTATCGTGACAGTTGATGCAGGTGCCACCGACAGGCGGCGGGTGCCGTCGGCGGACTCATTTGCCGTTTATTTTTCCATTCACCGGTACAATGTTGCGGGTTGATTGAATGCCGACGTTCATCCAACCTGGAATCGCCAAAAGTCATTCGGCCGGATGGAGGTCGCGTATGCCCCGTCATTTTAATTTGGCCAGAACTGCGATCGCTCTCTTGGCGGTGATTATTGCTTCAATCGCAGGTCGGGCGGCTGGCGCAATTGTCATGTCCCATCTGTTCACCGACCATTGCGTGTTGCAGCGGAATACCGAAACACCGGTATGGGGATGGGCCGCACCGGGCAAACGAATCAGGGTGCGGTTTGCCGGGCAGTGCGTTTCGGCCACCGCCGACCGCCATGGAAAATGGGTGGTTCGCCTTGCGCCACTTCATACCGATGCCATCGGCCGCCGGATGGTTATTTCCGGCGATGGTAAAAAAGTGATCCGCGATATTCTTGTGGGCGATGTGTGGCTTTGTTCCGGCCAATCCAATATGCAGTTCCCGCTGGATGGCCACTGGGCGCGTGCACTGCATGCCCGGAAGGAAGTTGCCGCCGCCAGTTATCCCATGATTCGCCTGCTTAAAGTGCCGCGAACCAATACACCCGGACCACAGCGGGATATAAAGGCATCCTGGATGGTCTGTTCTCCGGCTACTGCGAAAGATTTCAGCGCGGTGGCTTATTTTTTCGGTCGCGACCTGTTCCAACGGCTGCATGTTCCGATGGGGCTGATTGATTCCTCGTATGGCGGAACGGTGATTCAGTCTTGGACGCCGATGTCCGCGTTGCGCCGGACGCCCGCGCTGCGTGGCGATGTGGAGTGGTTTAAGGTCGCTGCCCGCCGATATAAATTGCAATTGGTCCATTACCGGAATGTGATCAAGGCCTGGGAGGCTGCGGCACGGCGGGCTCGCGCCAACGGACAATCCGCCCCGGCGCGGCCAGGGATTCACCGGCCGCAGAATCCGTTTACCCTAAGCCGCCCTTCACCGGACATGGCACCCGTTTCCATTTACAACTCCATGATTCATCCACTGATTCCATTTGCGATGCGCGGCATTGTATGGTGTCAGGGTGAAAACAACGCCTGGGTGAATGACCTGCTTTATGGCATTCGCCTGAAGGCCATGATCAAGGGCTGGCGACGGAACTGGGCGGCACCACAATTGCCTTTTCTGATTGTGCAGATCGCGCCCTATTTTCATTACCCCCAGCCTGCCATTGGCGTGCCCGTGGTCTGGCAGGGCGAGGAACAGGCGGTTAAAACGCTTCCGGATGTCGGCATGGTCGGAACCATGGACATTGGCGATCTGCACAATATTCACTTTCGCAACAAGCAGGCCGTCGGCCGACGGCTGGCCGCCCTGGCGCGGGCGATGGTTTATCAGCATGCGCCGCTGCGAACGCTTGGCCCGATGTACTCATCCATGCGTGTGGAGGCAAACAAAATTGTGATCCATTTCTCCGATGCCTCGGCCGGTCTGGCCAGTCGCAACGGCAAGCCGTTGGACTGGTTTGAAATTGCCGGCGAAGACCGCAAATTTGTGCCGGCCGACGCGAGAATCCAGGGCGGACAGGTGGTGGTGTGGGCGACGGCGGTTCGGCATCCCATGGCGGTTCGCTTCGGCTGGAGCTGCATGGCGCAGCCCAACCTGATGGATAAAACCGGGCTGCCTGTTTTGCCATTCCGCACCGATAACTGGCCATTGAAATAACTGCCCGGTTCGTGTGCGGGTGACAGTGTCCAGATTCCCATGCCGATGGGCAGGCCGACCTTCCGGTTCTTGGGCGGCACCAGTCCGCTGCGGATAACGCCTCACACCATGGCCAGCGTAGCCGGGAATGCTATACTCTGTCACGAGCGTAAAACGGCGCGGCAATGGATGCTCGCGTCATTCAGCGGAGATGTGCATGGCGACAGATGCTACCAGAATATTGACAGTTGCGGATTTAGCCGCGCATGTCGGGGGTGTGGTACTGGGTGATGGCCAGAGGCCCATCCGCGGATGCCGCAGTTTGAATCTGGCCGGCCAGACCGATGCGAGTTTCCTGTCCAACATGAAATACACGGCGCAGCTGGCCACCACTATGGCCGGTTGTGTGATCGTGGGAAAGGACACCAAACCCGCGGACTTCGACCGTGGCACACTGCCACCGCTGACCTTCATTCAAACCGCTGATCCTTATTACAGCTTTCGGGAAATCGTGGTTTTGCTGCATGGTTTTCGTGTGCATCCGTCTATGGCGGTGTCACCGCTGGCGGTGGTGGCTAAATCCGCCAGAATCGGCGCGAATTGCCAGATACATCCTTTCGCGTCCATCGGAGAGAACGCGGTTTTAGGTGCTGGCTGTGTGGTCTACCCTGGCGCGGTGCTGATGGCCCGTACGACATTGGGCGACAACTGCATCGTGTACCCGAATGCGACTGTTTACGACGATTGCGTGCTGGGTAACCGCTGCATTCTGCAATCAGGCGCGGTGGTCGGGTCCGATGGATACGGATTTGCCACCCACCACGGCGTGCATCATAAAATTCCGCAAATTGGCAATGTCCTGCTGGAAGATGATGTAGAAGTGGGCGCCAATACCGTCATTGAACGGGCCGCAATGGAAAGCACGGTTATAGCAAAAGGAACGAAACTGGGAAATTCGGTGGTCATTGGCCACAACTGCCAGATTGGTGAGCATAATCTGCTGGTAAGCCAGGTCGGTATTGCCGGCAGCACACAAACGGGGCATCATGTGGTGTTGGCCGGGCAGGTTGGAGTTGCCGGGCATTTGCATATTGGAAATCTGGTGCGCGCCGCAGCGCAGGCGGGAATCGCCGCCGATATTCCGGACGCACAGGATGTCGGCGGCACACCGGCGGTTGAAATGAAACAGGCTAAACGGGTGTATCTGCAACTTTATCAATTGCCGGACCTCGCCAAGCGGATTCGGGACTTGGAACGGACCGTGGCCAGCCTGAAAAAGCCTTCGCCCGATGAGGCGTAACCTCTGCCCGGACGCTTCGCATAATATGACGCAATCCGTTATTATTCTGCCGCTGAACAGCGCGGATTCAGGCCGTCCAAGCACGGTTTGCGCTTACGCCGCGCGATAAACAGGAAGCAGCCATGGGTCTGGTACGTGACAATATTCTTGCTATGACCGGCTATGTGCCCGGTGAACAGCCACTGGATACGCAGGTTATTAAACTTAACACCAATGAAAATCCTTTTCCGCCTTCGCCGCGCGCAATGGAGGCGATCGCGGAGGTTACGCCCGAACAGTTGCGGCGCTATCCAAGTCCGGACGCGATGGCCTTCCGGCAGGCGGCGGCGCGGGTACACGGCATTTCACCGGATATGATTCTGGCCACCAACGGCGGCGACGAACTTCTGGCCATGGTATTTCGGGCCTGCGTGGGGGAAGGGCAGAATGTGGCCTGGCTTGACCCAAGCTATTCCCTTTACCCGGTGCTGGCGCGGATGCAGGCTGCCCGGCAGATCGTTCTGCCCTATAATATTTCCGGCACCAGGTGGGAACTGCCGGATGCCATATTCGGACTGGACGCGAAATTGCTTCTGATTGTGAATCCCAACGCTCCATCCGGAACATTTATAGATATGGATACACTTTCACGAATTATTTCGGGCTTTTCCGGACTGGTTCTGGTGGACGAAGCGTACGTGAATTTTGCGCCGCACAGCGCCTTGCAGTTGGTGGGCAAATTTCCGAATCTGGTGCTTTTGCGGTCTATGTCCAAGGGGTATTGCCTGGCAGGCTTGCGTTTCGGCTATGCCATCGGACAGCCGGATATTCTGCAACAATTGCACAAGGTACGCGACAGTTACCCGTGCGACGCCTTGGCCATCGCCGCGGCCACCGCCGCCATTGAAGACCAAGCCTACGCCCGCGGCACCTGGGAACGCGTGAAAACCGAAAGGCAGTGGCTGACATCGCAGCTTGCGGCCATCGGCTATACCATGCCCGAAAGTCATGCGAATTTTGTGCTGGCGCGCGTGCCCGTCGGTACAGATGCCCGCGGGATTTATGAACAGCTTAAGGCGCGGAATATTCTGGTGCGTTATTTTGCGCTTCCCCGTCTTACGGATAAACTGCGTATCACGATCGGTTCACCGGACCAGAACCGGGCACTCGTGGCGGCATTGCAGCCGATACCGGCACCGCCGGCGACGAACCACTGAATCTGTCCCTGAACGCGGGATCAATGACGGGAACCGCATGCCTGCGGAAAATTCAAAGGCGGCGGATGAACTTAACCAGACCGGCAATGCGGAGCAGAATATGACGACCCAATCTTCAAACCAACCACCCGTCCAACAGCGGCAGACGAAGGTGACGCGAAAAACCAAAGAAACAGATATTTCCATGGAATTGAACCTCGATGGCGCCGGCCGCGCGGATATTCAGACCGGCGTCGGTTTTTTTGACCACATGCTGGACCACTTTGCCCGCCACAGCATGTGCGACCTGACGATTTCCGCCAAAGGCGATCTGCATATCGACGCCCACCACACAGTAGAAGATGTCTCCCTGGTATTGGGCACCGCCCTTCGGGAGGCGCTGGGCGACAAACGCGGCATTAACCGCTACGGCTGGGCCAGCGTACCCATGGAAGATTCACTGGCCAACGTGGCGCTGGATTTTTCCGGCCGGCCCGCTTTCGTGTTCAACGTACGATTTCCAACGCCCAAAATCGGTGAATTTGATGTCGAACTGGTTCCCGAAGCACTGCGTTCACTGGCCAATACCGCGGGAATGAATCTGCACGTCAACGTGCCATACGGTGCCAACAGCCATCACATTGCCGAAGGCATCTATAAGGCGTTGGCCAAGGCGGTGCGACAGGCGGCGGCGATTGATCCGCGCAATACCGGCATACCCAGTACCAAAGGTGTCCTGTAATAACCGTGCGGTCGGCCCAGTTGGCGGGAACCGTGGGGCAATCCCACCGCCTGACCGCCCCAGCCGGACGCTTCTGCGAACGCACTTTAATTGCTCACGCCGTCTGTGTAACCGACGCATTGGTGGCGGGCGATTCAATCGTTGTCGTTACCGCCTTTGGCCGCAGAACCGCCAGCAGCGCCAGGCACCCGGCACCCAGCACTGCGAACGCCAACATGCCATGGGCATAGGCCGCCGCTTTTTCCGCCTTGCTCTGCGAACGCACAATTTCACCCCAGATAGGTGGCAAAACAAATCCGCCCAAGGCCCCCAGTCCCCCCACGCAGCCGGCTGCGCCGCTAACGGCTTCGGGAATTATATTCGGCAATAATTTGAATACCGCGGCATTATTCAGTCCCATACCCAGCATGATCAATGATATGCCTGCGAAACTGTTCTGAAATGACAGAGAACAGCCTGCCACCAGCGCTCCCAAGACAATCAGGGACAAAGCCACCAGTCCTACCACGCGGCCACCCGATTTATCCGCCCACGTTCCGCCAAAAACGCGGACAAGCGAAGAAGCCAGACTAAGGCCACCGGCAATTCGCGCGGCGGTGGGAATTGGCTTTCCGAAAGCGGCATGCCAGTAATTTGGCAGCCAGACGGTCAGGGCCAGGAAGCCGCCAAAGCTTGTGAAATACAGCATGACCAATCCCCATGTTTCCCAGCGCGCTGCCGCCAATTGAAGCGATCTGACCGCCTTTCCAGTGGGCAGCAATTCTGCGCCGTGCTCCTGTGCGATGGTCGCGGACTGTTGCTCCGTCCGTCCAGCTTTGCGCAATTGGAAATACCAGGCGTTTCTGGCCAGTATTGCATACATGCCAGTTCCCGCTATCAGCATTGCCAGCCAGATCAGATACACTGTGCCCAGCGCAAAATGGGCGAGTGCCAGCGGCATTAACAGAACAAACAATCCCGGTGCCAGATTTCCAAAACCGGCATACGCCCCCAGCGCCCAGCCCTGCCGCTTTTTGGGAAACCAGAACGCAACCTGACTTATGCCCGGTGAAAAAGTGGCGATTCCGCATCCACTTAATAACCCCAGAAATAGCAGCCACGGATACAACCCCGGCGTGATATGCTTCGGGTAATACGCATGGGCGGTAAGAAAGACACCCAGCACACCCAAAATAGCCAGCCCCAGCAAAATTAAAATCGGCTTACGGCCGCCATTGCGATCCACCCATGCGGAAAAGGGAATACGCAGGAAAGACCCCGACAGAAGCGGCATGGCCATTAGCAGACCAAGCGTGGCGGCATTCAGGTGCATGGGGCCTTTGAATTTAAGCGCTGTGACGTTGAACAGACTCACAGATGCGAATCCGACAAAAAAGCCGAGGGTCGCGCCGCAAAGCGTCCGCGTGGCGGTGCCTTTAAGCATTGATACATTGATGGTCATGACATAACTCCATATTTTCCGGCGCTGCCGCCACAGTTGAACACCTTGCTGGCCAGGCTCTGGCTCCGAGAACGGTGCAATTGTCGTGCCGTTGGACAGGTCGGAACCCCTTGCTTTGAATTACCCGTCGCGTTTCGGGCCTCACAATGCCCGTTTCTTAAGAAGGCGACCCAGCAGACCTCCATCCGCCCGGTCAACAGGCTAAAATTTCAACTGGAACTGGACTTCGCCGTAAATATCCTGGGTATTGGCAACCGAACCGACATTATTTGTCAGCGCTGCCTCATTGGGAATGTAATTGATTGCGGACTGAATTTTGGCATTTTCTCCAAACAGATAATAGTTCAAGCCAAGTGTATATTCCTCCATTTCATTGGGCAGACCATCCGTAAACAGTTGTCCCACGCGGGCCGCCATCTCCAGCTTATGCGGCAGCAGAAAACAGCCGGTCTGAACGTAGTAGCCATATTGCGCCACACTGGTGGTCGGCAGGCCGGGAATGACATCCGCGCCGCTGTTGATCTGCTGATAAAACACCGCCGGAAAAAAGGACCAGCCGCGATACTTGGAACGAAAGTCCAACGTGGCCCGGTAAACATTTCCGTTAAGTGTGTAAGGAGAAGCCAGAAAACCGGTGGACTGGGTGGAAAGGCCGGCGATTTTAGTGGAAGACTGGCCGCCGGGGAATGCCGTTGCCGAACTGTTCTGCGATTCATATCCAAGGCCAACGCCCAAGGCCCAAACCAGCTTTTTATGCCATTGCAGGTCCGGCTCATCCAGAAAGTCGGTCGGCTTGCCGGAACCGAAAAATTGTTCACGCGTATAAAAGCCCATCCGATTGTCGCGTCCCGTTCCGGCAAGAGGAGAAGTGGAATCCACAAGGTTCTGAGAATTGCCGCCGTTGTCTATCATCAGGCTATATGTGAATTTCCCCTTGCCGATGACGCCATAGACATCGGCGCCAAGACCATAGCCGGGTAGAAAAGGCAGCGAACTGGTGGCAAAGTCGGGAAATTCAGATCCGCCGTAATTGGCCATGGTTTTAATGGGCGCAAAGGGAACAATCATGGATCCTGCCCGCACATTCAGCCACGGGGCAAAACTGTAACCGGCCCAGGCGTCGATCAATTGAAATGTTCCGGTGGCGGCCGTGTTAAAAGAACTGGTGCTGCCGAAATTTCCACCGAATTTGAACAGGACATGTTGAAAAAGTGTTCCACTGGCCCAAAGCATGGCGTTGGGCAGGCCGAAGCCGTTCATATCGCCGCTGTAATGCGTGCCCAGCGCGGTACCCGCGTCGCCGATGGTGTTTTCCACATGGGCATAGGTATAACGGGCCTGCAGAAGGCCATTGAATACAAGGTTGAAATCTTTGCCGCTTTTCAGATAGAAGCCTTGGTCATATCCGGCGCTGATCCGATTCATTGTCTGGCTTTGGCGGCGCGATTCGGCGAGGGTTTCATCCACAATTTTGCGGATTGCGGCGGTCTGCCGGGATTTAATCCGTACCACTTTGGCGTTCAAGGCACTGATCTGCTTTTGCAGATTCGCAAGCTGAGTCGTGACCGACTCATCTCCAGCTAAAGCTGGGCCGGCGGCACCGACGATAAGCACGGCCGCGGCTGTGGAAATAAGAAGCCCAAATGGATTCTGCCGATCGGAATTTTGAAACATCGCACACATCCTTCCCGTGGCCGGTGGCCTGGCCACCGGCAAATCCTCGCTTTTTGGATCGGCAAACCAATTGCCGCATCGCACCAGTGAATAACATTTCCAACCGCCGCCGATATTCTGATGGCATTTAATGTATGAAGCAAATTCATATAATAGATTTATATTATTAGTTTATATCATGTATAATGAACAGGATTCGGGCAGTCTTAGCGGGTTGAACCGCGGCTTGCACAGTTGATAACCGCTTGGGCCGCGTTCGGGGTACCGGCTTTCCGGTTAAGCCAATTTTCGGAACAATATTGACATTTTTAAGGCAGCCTATTAGCGTAACGGGTCCGGCCTTTGAATGTGAAGAATTGTTTTCAATTTTGGAGTTGGATTCATGGCGACGCTTGGCGTAATTGTTGGGAATCGAGGCTTTTTTCCTGCACACCTGTGCGAATCGGGGCGCAAAACAATCCTTCAGATTCTGGCGGATGAAAAAATAGATGTCGTGGCCATGCCGGTGGACCAGACCAAATTCGGTGCCATTGAAAGTCATGCCGACGCCCGCAAATGCGCTGAACTTTTCAAACAGCATGCCGGCAAGATTGACGGAATTCTGGTAACGCTTCCCAACTTTGGCGACGAACGCGCCGTGGCCAACACCATCCGCTGGTCCGGCTTGAATGTGCCGGTGCTGGTTCACGCATTTCAGGATGATGGCGAAAAAATGACCATCAAGGACCGGCGCGACAGCTTCTGCGGAAAAATGTCCGTCTGCAATAACCTTAAGCAGTATGGCATTAAATATTCACTGACCAGCCTGCATACCATGAAACCGGAGTCAGAGGAATTTCGAACGGACCTGCGGCGTTTTGCCGCCACCTGCAGTGTGGTCAACAAATTGCGCAATTGCCGCCTGGGTGCCATTGGCGCGCGACCCGGTGCGTTTAACACGGTGCGTTACAGCGAAAAACTGCTGGAACGCGCGGGCATTACGGTGGAAACCCTGGACCTTTCCGAAGTGCTGGGCTGGACCGCCAAAATGACCGACCAGGAACCCGCCGTAAAGGCGAAACTTGCTGCCATTCAGAGTTATACAAACACTGGTTCAATTCCACAGTTGCCTATTATCAAAATGGCCAAGCTGGGCGTGGCAATTGATCGCTGGGTCGCAGATAACGGATTGGTGGCCACGGCCATTCAATGCTGGACTTCGCTGGAGGAATTCTACGGCGTGGTTCCCTGCACCATCATGAGCATGATGTCCAATTCCCTTATGCCCAGTGGCTGTGAAACTGACATTGCCGGTGTGGTGGGCATGTATGCGCTTACCCTGGCCTCCGGCCGGCCGGCGGCACTCCTGGATTGGAATAACAACTACGGATCAGATCCCAACAAGGGCGTTGTGTTTCATTGTTCCAATCTGCCTAAAGATTTCTTCAGCAGCCAGAAAATGGACTACCAGGAAATTATCGCTGGAACTGTGGGCAAGGAAAATACCTTCGGAACCATTGTAGGCCGTGTGGCTCCCGGACCGTTTACCTATTGTCGCGTTTCCACCAACGATCTGGAAGGCCGTATAGCCGCGTATTTTGGTGAAGGTGAATTCACCGACGACAAACTCGACACATTCGGCGGCTACGGCGTCATTAAAGTGCCAAATTTCCAGAAGTTGCTGCATCATATCTGTGAACGTGGTTTTGAACATCATGTCGCCGCCACAAAGGCTCCCGTGGCTGCAATCCTGAAGGACGCTTTGGGAAATTACCTTGGATGGGATACTTACCTCCATTGCGGATAAATCGATTTTGCACAAGATTCTTTCGTTAATTCCGGAGGCTTTTAATGGCCGGTAAATGTGTCATCGGGCTGGATTTTGGAACCAATTCCGTTCGCGCTCTGCTGGTGGATGTGAAACGGGGGACCGAGTTGGCCATGAGTGTATGGAATTACGCCCATGGCGATCATGGCGTGATTCTGGATCCCCGTCAGCCGAATCTGGCCCGCCAGCATCCGCAGGATTACTTGACAGGCATTGAAAAGACTGTCCGCGCAGTGTTGCGCCAGGCGGCAGGAATTCGCGGCTTCAGGCCGACCGATGTCATCGGCATCGGCGTGGACACCACCGGTTCAACCCCTCTGCCCGTGGATGCCATGGGCGAACCGCTCGCCTTTAATAAGGCTTTCGCCAAAGATCCCGCGGCCCTCGCCTGGCTGTGGAAAGATCACACCAGCCACGTTGAAGCGGCGGAAATTACCGCCGCGGGAGGACAGTTGCGGCCGCAGTATCTGGCCAAATGTGGCGGCCGATATTCGTCGGAATGGTTCTGGGCCAAAATCCTTCGATGTGCTCGCGGCAATCCGAAAGTATTTGACGCCGCCCATACCTGGGTTGAAATTGCGGATTGGATACCCGCGCATCTTGCCGGCAACACGCATCCCTCCAGACTGCGGCGCGGCGTTTGCGCCGCTGGCCACAAGGCATTCTTTAATCCGAATTGGGGCGGTTATGGCGATCCGGATTTTTTCCGTTCATTGGATGAACGGCTGGTCCGGATTTGGCAGAGTCTGCCCGCAAAAACATACAACAACGCCGATTCCGCGGGGCAGCTTAGTCCGGCCTGGGCAGTGCGACTGGGCCTGCCGGCGGGAATTACCATCGGCATCGGCGCCTTTGACTGTCATTATGGCGCAATTGGCGCCGGAATAACCGCCAACACGCTGGTTAAAATTATTGGCACCTCCACCTGCGATATTATGGTGGCCCCCATGAATCGCGATCTGCCGGATATTCCCGGTTTGTGCGGCATTGTGCCGGAATCTGTGTTGCCCGAATTTTTTGGTTTAGAGGCGGGCCAATCCGCCGTCGGTGATATTTTCAATTGGTTTGTCAATGGCCTCCAGCCAGGCGGAGCAAAAAAAGGTTCTTATGCCGCTCTTACCGCTGGCGCTCAAAAGCTCAAGCCCGGCGAAAGCGGACTGCTTTCGCTGGACTGGCACAATGGCAACCGGACGATTCTGGTGGATCAGCGGCTTACCGGACTGACACTGGGGCTTACACTGCATTCCACACCGGCCGAAATATATCGAAGCCTGATTGAATCCACCGCGTTTGGCGCGCGGGCTATTATGGAACGCTTTGAAGAATTCGGCGTGAAGGTGGATCGCGTAGTCAATTGCGGCGGCATTGCAGCTAAAAATCCGCTGGTCATGCAGATTTATGCCGACATCATGGGCCGACCGGTCGCCATTTCCCGCAGCACACAAACCTGTGCCCTTGGCGCGGCGATTGGCGCGGCGGTCGCCGCTGGAAAAGAAAAAGGCGGGCACGCGCATTTTGCCGGTGCGGTGAAGGCCATGACCGCCGATCAGAAAAAGGTATTCAAGCCTTCCACGGCGAATATGGAACTCTATAACCGACTTTATGCCCTTTACCGGAAAATGCATGATGCCTTTGGAATCAGCGGCCATGCGGCGGACCTTTCCGGTGTGATGAAAGACCTGCTGAATATTCGCGATGAGGTTAGAAAATAATGGCCTATGATCAACTCAAGGCGGATGTCTGCCGCGTGAATCAGGAACTGGTGGCCGCGGGCCTGGTGGTGTTGACCTGGGGCAACGCCAGCGGAGCGGACCGTGCGTCGGGCGTCATGGCTATTAAGCCCAGTGGTGTTCCATACGACCGGCTTACGCCAGGTGATATTGTTGTGCTTTCTCTGGAGACCGGAAAACAGATTGACGGCCGCGGACGACCTTCATCTGATACAGCTACACATCTTCATTTATACCGCCATTTTCCGGCGGCCAACGGCATCGTGCATACCCATTCCGATTATGCCACCAGCTTTGCGCAGGCCGGCGCGGACATTCCATGTCTGGGCACCACCCATGCGGACAATTTTCATGGCACCATTCCATGCACGCGGGATCTGACCGGGCCGGAAATTCAAACAGAATATGAGCTTAATACCGGTCGGGTGATTGTCGAATGCTTCCAGACTCGCAAGATTGACCCGGCCAATGTGCCGGGAGTGGTGGTGAAAAGCCACGCCCCGTTTACCTGGGGTTCAACACCCGCCAAGGCGCTGGAAAATGCGATTGTGCTGGAATTCGCCGCCAAAATGTGCCTTCAGACCCATGCGATCCTTCCGGGTGTTTCGCCCATCGGCGGCACTCTGCTGGATAAGCACTTTTTCCGCAAACATGGCCCCACGGCGACCTACGGCCAGACCAAATAACCCGCGATGCCTCGGCAAATAACCGACGGCCCCCAATGCGCCAGCCAACTGATCGCACAAGAAGGCAACGCGGCCTTATCCCGGCCTGACCTGCCGATTTATTAGTCGATTTCACCCTGTTTCTGACCCGCCATGAAAAATATGGTATTCTGGACTGGGGCGGAATTGGCCAACAGGCCCGGATTTTCTCCTCCATTATTGCCGGGGGTTAAACCATGCATTCCATTCGGAAGATCAAGCGATTGCCCGTTATCAAATCGACGCCGGCCGGGGCGGGTAAAAGCCCGCCGGTCATTTTAACCGTCAACGGTGGATCCTCCAGTATTAAATTCGCGGTTTATCCAGCCAAGAAGAAAAATTCCGACGACCGGCCGCTGCTTTATGGCAACATGGACGGTATCGGCACAGACCGCGTTGAATTGCAAACCTTTGATGCGCGATCGCAATTACTTGATACCAAACAGTTGAGCGGACGGAACCACCAGAAGGCCGCGGCCATTCTGACCGATTTTCTGCGTGCTACGCCGTATGGCGAGCGAATCGCCGCGGTGGGCCACCGGGTGGTGCATGGAGGCATTCGCCTGAACCGCCATACGGTCATTACCGCGAAAGTGATGGCGGAACTCGAAATAAGTGTGCCGCTGGATCTGGCCCATTTGCCACGTGAAATTGTGTTGATCCAAGCCATGACCAAAGCATTTCCCGCGGCGATTCAGGTTGCGTGCCTGGACACCGCGTTTCATCGGAATCTGCCGCGTGTGGCGCGGTTATTGCCGATTCCGCGCAGTCTTGGCCGCGCGGGAATCCGCCGATTCGGGTTTCATGGACTTTCCTACAGTTTCCTGATGGAAGAACTGCAAAGAATCTCGCCCGCCCGCGCACGCGGACGGGTTATTCTGGCGCATCTTGGATCCGGCGCGAGCCTGGCGTCGGTAAATGCCGGAAGGCCGGTGGATACCACCATGGGATTTACGCCAACGGCCGGTTTGATTATGGCCACCCGTCCGGGCGATATGGATCCCGGACTGCTGGTGCATTTAATGCGGCGGATTCCGCTGACACCGGCGGCCGCGGACAGATTTATCAATGAAGACTGCGGCTTGCGGGGAATTTCCGGCCGTACCGGCGACATGCGGCAACTGCATCAGTTGGCATCGCATAGCCCATCATGCCGGGATGCAATTCAGGCGTTTTGTCAGCGGGCGCGTGCGGCGATAGCTGGTTTGGCCGCGGGTATGGGGGGATTGGATGTTCTGGTATTTTCCGGCGGAATTGGTGAACACGACGCCGCGGTACGTCGCGATATATGTGCGGGATTGGAATTTATTGGTATTCGCCTGAATGCAGAGGCGAATCGCAAACACCGGCAGGCGATCTCCGCCGCCAATGCGGGCGTGCTGACTTTTATGATTCCCACCGACGAACAGAAGATGATCGCCCGAATTGTCCGCAAGCTGGCCGTAGCCGCCCTAAGCAACCGCCGTCGTAAATAAGTTCAGCCACCGGCTGCAAATTCGTAAGATTCAACGATTTGTCCCAGCACGATCCAGTACCACAGCAGTGCCTGTATGACGAACCGCGTCTTTACGGTGCTCTGAAAATTTGCGGATCTGTTGTCGTCACAAGCATATCAAGAATGATGATGACAATGGAACCAAATGCAATGCGGAAGGCGTTCGGACGGCATTGGCACACACGCGTCTGGTCGGCTGTTGCCACCGGCACCCAACAGCTTCGGGGGACATTATTCGTCGCCGGAAGGACCATACATGCCCGGCACCGGGATGTCATTGAGACGCAAATAAACACACACTATCGCGCGATGGTGAATGATGTGGCTGATGACAAAGCCACGGATGACGGCGGCCTTTGGCATCGCCAGCATCGGTATTCCCGCTTTCAGCAGTGTCCAGGTGTCATTGATCCGCTCGTCTTTGACTGCCGCAATTGCATTCCGCGCCGCGGCGAGGTTATGGTCGAAAAGTTCGACGATTTCCTTTCGGCTGGCCAGTGACGGTACTTGGTAGCGTGGGCCGCCAACCGGGGCAATATCCAACTGCTGCATTGTCAACACCGGCACCGGCCAGTGCACCATATCCGCAATGTGATTGGCATTCCAGCCTATGGTGTGCGATTTGGGATGGGCCTGCCAGTTGAGTCTATCATCGGGAATGCGTTCAAGCGCTTTGCGCGTGTTGGCCATTTCCTGATCAAACTCCGGCAGAATGGATTGGGCGTAAGTCATCATGATCTCCAAAATAAACTCAGATTGCAGAACACTATTCTTGCGTCCACACATTTTAAGGTGGCCTCTGAACCGGACCATGCGACAAGCGGGAATCCGGCCGGACGAAGGAACCCAGGTTCAATGTGTGTCACGCTGATATACACGCACATATTTAATTTCATATTTAGCCGGCAAGGCATGGCCATCCAATGGGCCACCCCAGCCGCCCATTGCCAGATTCATAATCAGAAACATCGGTTTGCGAAACGGATTGTCCGGGCCTTTTCCCGCGGCGTCGACATTGAAGGTGAAGTACTTTTTACCATCCACATACATTTTAATATGGCGGCTGGACCAGTCCGTTCGGTAGGTGTGGAATTTGGCGGCCGCTGAAGAACCAAGCTTAAATGTGTGATATGCGGATTGATGCCCCGTGGTTTTTGTTGCCCAGTGCACCGTTCCATGAATGATTCGGGCTTGGCGTCCCAGCCATTCCATAATGTCAATTTCACCACAGCGCGGCCAGCCCACTTTTGAAATATCGGTTCCCAGCATCCAGAATGCCGGCCACATTCCACGACCCGCGGGCAATTTGGCGCGAATTTCAAAGCGGCCATATTTCCAGCTTTCTTTACCTTCGGTGGTTAAACTCGCCGAGGTGTACCGCGTCCATTTGCGGTCATTTTGCCAGCCTTTGGCACCGGGCCGATAGGCCGCGTTGCGTACCCGCTGCCGGCGGGCTTCAATAATCAGCATGTCATTTCGTACCACGGCGTTGGCGGGCCGGTAATATTGCAGTTCATGATTGCGGACGAATCCGTGTTCGTAATTCCATTTTGCCGCGTCAGGACGCCCGGGCTTGCGGAAGTTATCCTGCCAGACAAGATGCCACCCGGCCGCCGCCGCGGTCGGTGCCGCAGTGGCGTGCTTGATGGTCATCAGTCGGCTTCCGCCAAGCAGTGCCAGCGCACACATGAAAGCAGGAAGCTTTTTCATACCGGTCCTTTCGGGCGTTGGCGCACATGAAAACGCGGGTATTTTACCAGTTCAAACTCGGCGGCCTGCCAATCAGGGAACGGACCCGTTTGTCAATAATCTGCATCCGCTTCTGCTGGCGGTCCTTCAGGTCGGCGCGCAGGGTGTCGATGCGGCGCAGCAGGCGGTTTAGCTCATGCGTGCGTATTTTCTGCCGCACGTCGAACTGGTCGGTGACCACGCGCACCAGCCGGACGCGAAGTTTTTCAGATTCAGCCGCGGGCAGGCCGGGCTGGCGCAATTCACCGGCGATCCGGAACGACTTGTGGGTGTCGGCGATATCCTGAAGGGTCAGGTTGAAGAGCTTGGGGTCATGTTTCTGAAGGTGTTCAAGCCAGCGGAAATTGGGTGCAGCTTCGCTGATCAGTTTTACAAATTTATGGGGGTGCGAATGCCGAAGCGCGGTTGCCTTTTGATACACATCCGGCTGCGTTCGCTGAAGAAACTGCATGATCCGTTCTATCTGGTCAGGATTCAGACGAATGACCGGTTTGGAAGTATCGGTGGCCCGCGGATGGGCAGGTGGAATATTGGCCGACAAACACACGGGCAGCGTCAAAATTCCCGCGCAAGCGGCAACACCAACCAGCGCGATCTTTCGCGGCCATATAAACCGGTTACAGCGAATCGGGGAAATCCATTTTGGGAAAGAAAATTGTGGCATCGGGCTTCTCCTGTGGGCGAAATGTAACGCCAATTATAAATTGTGCAAGGCTGTTCAAAAATTCTGGAAATCACCGCCGCCGAAAGCCGTTGCCATCCGGCCATCGGCGGAACGCCCAACGCCAGCAGGTATCCGCCGAAGGAAAAAAGGACGCCTGATTGCCCGTTTGAGATTTCAGGTTTCAGAATTCATTTTTATTACAGCCGGCGCACAGCGTGCGGGGCAACCTTACAATTCACACTTGAAATATCAAATACCCAATCAACTGGTTGCCGGTGGCCAAATTAAACGGTTCGTCGCCGCGGGTGGCTTAAATGGGCCGTGGGGGAGATTAATATCCGGAATCGCCCGGGGCGGGGACCGAATCGGTTGCATGCACGGAATCCAGGGCGTCCAGCAGATTCATCATGTGGGAATTGCCGACATTGCCTTCAGCTGAAATTCCGCCTGACTGTTCCAGACGCGAAATGCGCCGAGCCAGGGTATCCACACGCGATTTTCCTTCACCCGGCAGTTGCGTCTGGGCAACTTCCTGAAAAGTATTTTCCGCATCGATAATGCGCTGGCGGTGTGCCAACTGCCGCTCATGAACGATATAAACACCGGCGGCCACCACCAAGGCCGCGGCCACGCCGGAGGCGGCTGCCATAAAGCCGTAAAAGACACGAGCCAGCTTAGCCTGCCGCTGGGCCTTGCGCTGCTGGTCGAGGGATTGATGAATGCCCTTCTTGATATTGGCGGCAATGCGGGCTTTGGAAACCTGGTCGAGTTGATCCTCAATCTTCGGCAGAGATTGAAGCATGGCGAAGCGGCCGCGCACCAGTTCATACTCCAAATGGGCCGCCGGGTAGGTTGCAACATGCTGTTGCAGATGTTCCCGAGCCTTGGGTCCCAATTCCCCTGAAACATCAAGTAAACAGGTTTGGGACAGGCTTAAATGTTTATTGGGGCGTTTCATGGCCAACCTCCATCAGCACGCGTAATTTACCCAAAGCCCGATGCGCTCTGGCCAGCACGGTGCCCAACGGACAATCCAGTGTTTTGGCAATTTCCTTAAACGGCATATCTCCATAGTGCCGCAACAACAATACCTGCCGATCCAGTTCGGGCAGTTTTTCCATGGCCGTATATAGACGGTCCAGATGCTCCTTGTGTTCCAGCGGAGCTTCGGGGCTGCCGCTTTTGCCGGGCATGGAATCTATCAGATCGACCATCTGATCGCCAACGCCGACATTTCCGGAACGCACCGGATGACGGGAAGCCGAGCGGCTGTTGTCGCGCACCAGATTTACCAGAATGCGGAACAGCCACGCCTCAAACTTTCCCTGATCCTCATAACGTTCCAGCTTTTGCACGACCCGCAGAAAAGTTTCCTGCACCAGGTCGTTGGCCAGTTCGTTGCTGCGCGTCGCCTGTACGGCATAGCTGTACAGCCGCTGCCAATATTGTTCAACCAGCGCGTCCCATGCGCCTCTGTCACCATTGCGGCACTGCAAAACCAGGGCGGCAAGGGTTCTGGCATCCATAACCATTCCTGTTTCTTAACGCGGTTGATAACCGTCTATTGCCGAAATTCGCGGGGATTCGGGCATCCGTGCCTGACGCGCCGTCGAATTCTCTATATTTGGTCGCAGAACGTTCCGCAGCCAACACTATAAAAAGCCATTCTCCCAGTTTTCCGCCCAATACGGCGTTAGACTGTTCGCTTTCCATATCAAGCAGCTCAATTATCGCGGATTTTGCACGCATTACAAACTCGTGCGCAAAAATGGATTTTTTTCGTGAAAATGGAATGAGTGGTTGTATGATATTCGCGTTTGCGTTATGCCTGATCAATTGTAAATTGCCGGCAGAAGATAGCAGGAGTTTACTGGGAATTGTTAAGGTGCAAAGGCTGCGTAATCAGGGGGATAATAGATCAGTTCCAGCACGTTGCCCGCGGGGTCTGATAAATAGATGCCTTGTGTGCCATCCCGATGTGTCTTAATTGTTAGATTATGACGTGCCGCAGCCGCCTGCAGGTCTTCCAGAGTGGCTCGCAGCGCCACATGAGCCGGATGCTGGCTCGGCTGCACCAGAGCAAGTTTGCCTTGACCCAGGCGTAAAAAGGCCCAGGTTTTGTCTTGGTAAAGAATTTCAGCTCCGAACTGGCGAACATAAAATTCCGCGGTTGCGGGAATATCCGTTGTTTGAATTGCGACATGGTCCAGCGCGAACATTTTACAATCTCCTGAAAAGGCCATACGAGTCATGAACATTTTAGCCGTTGAAATGCGGATTCGGAAAGATGCGTCAATTTACACCGGGCAAAGGGCCGATTAAACTAAATGGATGAGAGCTTCTGATGCAGCCGACGGCTTGCGACTCTCTGACCGCCCAAAGTTAGCCAGAGCAGCCCGGTCCGGCGTCGGCGAAATCCGGGGACTGCCTTTCGGCGGATATGGTTGGCGTGTTGTTCAGGCAACGAGTCCTGTTTTTTCTTGGCGGATTTCTTAATGGTATTGACACTGCTTGCCAGCGAAAATCAGACGGCACTAAGAACCGGCCGCGACGTCTTTAATTATTTAGGTCCCCTGATCCATTGGATCAGCACGCCCACCGGCATAGTTGCTCTGTTTTTCATTGCGGTGGGGGGGTACTACTTCCTGTATGGTAAGCGCGGCGTGGAACTGATGCTTTTCGTGGCATCTTTAACCGGAATGGTTGGATTTTTCCACAGCGTTTACCACAACAACACCCTGATTCCGGTGTTGCAGTCGTTTCGTTCCATCTGTAAACCGGCCTATGTCATCACGATAGGTCTGATGGCGGTGCGCTTTATCATTTCCTATGATTCGCTGCGATGGTCGCCCCCGCGAAAATCGGCGATGGCGTTTATGGCCTTGCAATTTATATTTTCGCTGCGACTTATTTTGGTGGCACCGGAACGGTCGTTTGGCACAATTTTACTCGACCTGATGCTCTTTTACGGTATGTGGGAGCTGTTGCGGCGATCCATCACATCCGGCCGGGACATTGTCAATTATACCCTGGCATTGTTCGCCGGCGGCCTGGCTTTTTACGGCCTTTCGCTGATGGAAATTGTGCTTGGCAACATTCACCACATTGTTTTTGTGGGACGATTCTGCGGCATTTCCCAAAATCCGCAGTTCACCGGGGAAGTCACCGCCATTCTTATTATTTGCGCCAATTTCATCATTATTTCCGGCTATTCACGTGCGTGGCAGAAGACCGTCGCATTAAGTGGTGCCTGTCTGATGCTTCCCTTCATGCTTTGGACCGGCTCGCGTACGGCAATGGGCATGTGTGCGCTTGGACTGCTGATTCTCTATCGGATTTCGATTCGCCGCTGGGCGGTGTTCGCAGTGGTGGGTGGTGTGACATACGAATTGTATACACACTATTTCCGCACCGGTGCCCAGGCTATAACCCACCTGATTTCCAGCGAAAACGACCGCAGTGCGGAATGGAGCAAGGGCCTGGCGGTTTTCTCGCAGCATCCGATTCTGGGTGTCGCATCGGCACAATCATTGGTGGAAAGCTCATTTATCGTAATCTTATACACTCTGGGAAGTGTCGGCATCATCATGCTGGTTGTGGTGGCCTATACCACCGCCCGCGAAGTAATCACCGTTTTTCGGCACAGGAACGTAGTGGACCCGGAATTGCAAAAAGCGGTGGAGTTTGCCTGCGCAATCCTGATCGCGTCGGCGGCGGGCATGACCTTCGATGCATATCTGATTGCGGCCGCCACCACGCAAGCGGTTATTTCCTGGTTCAGCCTTGCCCTGCTTTCCGTGGCATATGAAGCGGTACAGGCGCGGCTCACCGGCGTGATGGCGGCGGCTCCGAGCGCGGCAAGCCCCGCGGCAATAGGCATTCCGGGCAATGCCGCCCTGCCTGGCGCAAGTTGATCCACAGTTCCACGATGCGGCGATTCCGTATCGCCCGGCAGTTGCGAGTGAATGCAACGGTCTGGCGGCTCTTCAAGGTCGACGATTTCGGCGGGCCGGTGTGCCACAACTGAATAGGTCATGCACCCCCCGCGGGGCGCAATTGGGGGACACGATTGTAAAACTCTGATTTCCCGCGTTACAATTGCCCCATGAAACAAGAACAGCCCATGACAGAACAAACCCTTCCCATACTGGACTTTGGTTCGCAATATGTCCAGCTTATAGCCCGTCGTGTCCGCGAAGCGGGCGTGCAGGCTCTGCTTGTGCCGCCTGATATTTCCGTCGATCAGCTTCGGACGATGAATCCCGTGGGACTGATTCTTTCGGGAGGGCCTTCCAGTGTGTATGAGGCCGGAGCCCCGCGCTGCGACCCAACTATTTTTAATTTGAACATTCCGGTTCTGGGAATCTGTTATGGAATGCAGATAGCCGCCCAATTGCTGGGCGGGCAGGTGCGGCCGGGGCAGGCCGGTGAATACGGTGCCACACGGCTGAACACCGCCCGAGATCCGCAGGCCGCCGCGATGGTGGCGGATTTATTTGCCGGTGTGCCGGAACAGACCACCGTCTGGATGAGCCACGGCGACCAGGTACGAGACCTGGGGCCGGATTTTGTGCCGCTGGCATCCACCGATGTCTGCCCGCTGGCGGCGATGCGGCACAAAACCAAACCGTTTTTTGGAGTGCAGTTTCATCCGGAGGTCACGCATACCCCGTATGGCATGAAAATTCTTGAAAATTTTCTTTACCGGGTCTGTCATGCGGCGGGGACCTGGCGAATGGGAAATTTTGTGGAAATTGCCATGGACAAAATCCGTCGGCAGGTGGGAACGGGCCGGGTGGTCTGCGGGCTTTCCGGAGGCGTGGATTCGGCGGTGGCCGCGGCACTGCTGCACCGCGCCATCGGCAATCAATTAAGCTGTATTTTTGTGGACAACGGCCTGCTGCGGAAAAATGAACGGCAGAATGTGGAAAGCACTTTCCGCGATCATTTCCGAATTGACCTTCGCGTGGTGGATGCGACGGCCGAATTTCTGGATGCTTTGGCCGGTGTCACCGAACCGCAAAAGAAAAGAACGATTATCGGCAAAGCGTTCATTGATGTATTTAAACGGGCCTCCGCGGATATCCCCGATGCGCGATTTTTAGCCCAGGGGACGCTGTACCCGGATGTGATCGAAAGCGGGCATGGTTATGCCCGAACGGCGGCGAATATCAAGCTGCATCACAACGTGGGCGGCCTGCCGGCGGAGTTGGGCTTTGAACTTGTTGAACCTCTGCGAGATCTGTTTAAGGATGAAGTGCGGCGGCTGGGCGAGGTGCTCGGACTGCCGGAGCATATGGTATGGCGGCATCCATTTCCCGGCCCGGGGCTGGCGGTTCGCATCATCGGCGATATTACGCGTGAGAAGCTTGAACTCCTTCGACAGGCGGATGAGATTTTCCTGGAGGAACTGATCGCTGCGGGACTTTACCGGTCCACGGCCCAGACTTTTGCGGTGTTGTTGCCGGTGCAAAGCGTGGCGGTGATGGGAGATGGCCGCAGTTATAAACCGGTAATTGGTCTGCGCAGCGTGGATTCCACCGATTTTATGACCGCGGACTGGAGCCGGCTGCCCTATGATGTTCTAGCGCGAGCGAGCGGTCGGATTGTGAACGAAATTCGCGGCGTAAGCCGCGTGGTGTATGATATCACCAGCAAACCGCCCGGAACGATTGAATGGGAATAAGCCCGGCAATCCGGGATGGTCCGGGTAAAATTGCCATCAAAGGTCGCGTGGAATAGAAGTTCGCGGGTGCGGCATCACAGCGTGGGCATCCGGAAAAAGGTTCACCCAATGCAGGCGTCATGACCGACCATCATTTACAGATTCACCCGCATGATGTGGGGCTGCCTACCGCGCTGGTGCGCAAACGCAAGCGTTTCAGATTCATCGGCTATTTGATGCTGGCGCTGGCGGTGCTGACTGGGTTGCCGGGCTGGTTTTTTTACGGCGTGTCAATTCTGGGCGCGTTTACCATCAGCAATTTTACGTTATGGCAGGCGATTGTGGCCTATTCACTGCTGATTGTTTCCAGCATGACACTGCTGCTGGGACTTTGGTACCTGCTGCTTGCGCAAATGCGCCGTCTGGCCCGGGTGGTGGAAGGCCATGAAAATCCGGATTCCCCGCCGCCGGATTCCCCGCCGCGGCGCTGCGGCAATTGCGGCTGGCCAATGGATGCCCCCGACCGCTTCTGCCGGCATTGCGGCAAACCCGGTTCCGGGGCGCCATCAGATTAATCCGCTGGTTTCCGGCAATCCGAACATGATATTCAAATTCTGCACGGCCTGACCGCTGGCCCCTTTTACCATATTGTCCAGTGCGGTAACGACCACAAACCGGCCGTTGTAAACTCGGACGGCAATATCGGCAAAATTGGTGTTTGCCACAAATTTTGTGCTCGGGAGATTGCCTTCGCGCAGCCGCACAAACGGTTCATTTTTATAGGCCGAGGCGAACGCGTGCTGAGCATCCGCCAGCGCCATTCCGGGCTTGGGCTTAAGGTAAATGGTTTCCAGAATGCCCCGGTCCATTGGAATCAGATGCGGCACGAAAAGCAGCAGCACCGGCTGACCGGCGATGGCTTCGATGGTGTGCTGAATTTCCGGCGCATGCCGGTGGGTGCCAATGCTGTAGGCTTCAAACGCTTCGTTGCGTTCGGGAAAATGATGCTGTTGCGAAGGCGTTCGACCCGCGCCGGAAATGCCCGACGCGGCATTGATAATTATATCATCAGGTTCGACGATGCCCGTATTGACCAGCGGCGCAACGCCCAGTATGCCCGCTGTTGGATAACATCCCGGATTGCTCACCAGCCGGGCCGATTTTATGGCTGGTCGAAAGAATTCCGGCAGGCCGTAGACCGCATGCGTCAGGTTGGCCGCATCCACATGTGCGTGTTTGTACCATTTTTCATAGACCGCGGTATCTTTCAGCCGGTAATCCGCGGATAAATCAATCACACGCACGCCCGCGGCCAGCAGCGGCGGAACATGTTCCATGGCGGTCAGGTGCGGCAGGCAAAGCAGAGCCACATCGGCGTGCCGGGCAATCGCGGCGGGATCAAACGGACTGATGGGCAGATCCAGCCGACCGAGGAGTTCCGGAAACAGATCGCTGATCGGTTGCTCGGCCTTGCGGCTGGCCAGCCAAGTGATGTGTGCGTGGGGATGCCGCAGCAGCCACCGGATGCATTCCAATGATGTGTAGCCGGTGGCTCCAACAATTGCGACCCGTATTTCAGCCATGGGTGGTTCCTCGGTGATTCCTGCAAAAACTCCGGCGGCAGTCTGATGGCAGACCATCGGCGGGCCGACGCACAAAGTATACACGGGTCCGATGCCAGCGCGACGGACGCCTGTGGTGTTAATAATAGCACGATTCCGAGCCGGTGCACCGCATAGGGGCCCGAATTCCATCCCGCCGCGCCGCCGATTAAGTGGACGCGGGTGGGCAACCTGGAATCGGGCGGAACATGTTACGGCAACGGAACATTTTTGAAGGTGAATGGAACATGCAGCGTTTTTTGTCCGGTTACCACGGTTATAATCAGGCGGGTCGGCTTCCCGATCATGCCATTATTGTTAAAGAAGCCGAAGTTGTATTGAAATTGTGTCGGGCCACCACCACCACCGGCCATATTTCCGGAAAGCTTGTGTCCAGTCTTATCTTCCAGCGTATAGCAACTGGAATTTTCCAGCGAATTTACAATTGCCTGCTGGTTGGGCGCCAGAACATTGCCGGCAACGCTCCGGGCGGGGCCAAAGCTGACCTGAATCTGATATTGATTCTGATTCAACAGCATGAAATTTCCGATTTTAATCCGGATTCCTCCAACGTCATGTTTCTGAGCTTTATGCAAATGGCTGAAAACCAGCGATTTAGTGCCGATTCCCACAGTGACGGTAATTTTTCCTTTCAGCAATGCGAGTGTTTTGCCCATGTGCGGGACGGCATTCAGGTTTCCGGATAAATTGAAAACGCCGGAGTTTGCGTTCCAGTAGCCGCCATAATAAAAGGCCTGTCCACCCGCGTTGGGCACCAGCAGCGAATGGCCCAGATTGTCTTTGGCAACCGTCATGACGACCATATTGTTTACATTCATGACTCGCAGCGTCGGGTCGGCCGCCATTATCATGGATACCATTAACTGATGTGTGATCTGCGGACGGGAATTGTTAAAGCTGACCATTTTATGGTAATCGATCTGATCGATTGTCGTCAGAAATGAACCGTCAAAATCGACCGGGTTGTGCACGTTCAACCCGCCCGGTGCGGCCAGCACGTTGCTCATGTTGTTGTAGTTGAACTGTGAAGGGGAAATATTGGTCTGCCGGGCCAAAGACCACAGCACGCGCAGCAGCGGTTCATTGTGGGCGTGCAGTGTAACCTGGCGGCCCGCCTGCTGCTGAAATAAATTCGGTGGCCATTCGCTGAATGTGATTCCCGCAGTGCGGGCGACTTTGTCAAATGCGGTTTCGGGAGAAACATGTTTGAGTTCCAGCGTAATCAGCTTGCCGGAAAGCAGCCGCTGGTTATTGAGGGCATAAATCACTGCCCGCATTTCATGGCGCATTTCCGGAGTTGTCAGGCCATTGAGCGCCTTTTTGACAGCTGGCCGGACGATTTCCCCGGCCGCGATCAACCGCTTTTTAGCGGATTGCCGCTTCCGGTATCGCTGCGAGGTCAGGTCTTCGATCCACTGGTGAATCTGGGCAGGTGTGGGTGGCGCACCGGAGCCAGCGGTGGCGACAACAGTTTTGACCGGTGCGGCGGATTCTGTTTTATCCCGATTGGAACCGCCAGTTTTGGCTTTTTCGGCCTCCATCACGGCTTTAGCCTGTTGGGCCGCCTGCGCTGCCTCCGTGGCTTGAGCAGGCACCGCGGTCTGCTGCGCGGCGGCGGGAATGGCCGCCGCACCGCTGATTATCAATAACGCAGCCACTGATTTAAAAGGTAATCTCAATCGCATCTGGCACCTCACAACGGGCTACCGCACTTCGAATAAATACCCCTGCATGCCGGAATATCGCACGGTTCGACTATTCCGCAGCATTCACTTCTGAATAAGATGGCACCAGTTATAACGTGGGATTCTGGTTTTGTCTGCCATTGGGCCGGGCTTCTGCTTGAACGGCACCGTTGCGGTTCCCGACCCGGCTTTGTCACCAGTAGCCAGCGATTAAGCACGGCACGCCGGATTGTCATAAGTCCTGTTTGGCGTTACAACAGATTGCGGCGGTTGCGAGTGTCCGCAATGATTTGAGAAAAACCATGACTGAAAAGCCCCATCTGCTGGCCATCGTACTTTGCGAACGGGTCACGTTCGACATGCTTGCCCGGCGTTACGCCCTGTTTGGCGTTTCACCTGCGATTGCCTTTAACCGGTTTCCGGCGGTATTGCCCCCATTCTTCGGTTACGCCGCGGTATCCGATATTCGATCTCAGGCGCAGGCCACAATGCGCATAATGGATGCCGAAGGAAATGTGATTTTCGCGCCGCCGGTCAATGTGGCCCTCAACGATACCGACCCGCTGGCCGAGGGAGAAATTGTTGTTCCGTTCATGAATGTCCGGGTGGAAAAATCCGGTGATTATTTCGTGCAACTGGTGATTGATGGCGAACCAATCGGTGACCGCAGACTGCGGGTCCGCCATATTGTGACGCCGTAAATTGCCATCGGGACCAACTGTCCGGCAACTGGCCCCGAACGCAGACGCGGATTGCACCGGTCAAATGCCCGCCGCGGGGAAATCGATCATGGCACGGATGAAAGCAGCCGATAGCGGGGTATTCCGATTCAGCAAATTGAAAGGTACGCCCGAAAGTCCCGACCAATATAATATGGAAAGTCATGATTTCATATTTCCGACATTGGCGGAACCATCCGTACCGCTGAGGTCCGGAAATTCGCGGCAAATCCGCCCGCTGCGGCTTGGCGTGGTCATTCCCTGTCACAGCGATGCGGATCTGCTGCATCCGTGCCTCGTCAGCTTGGGTGCTGAACTGGGCCACCAGGACCGGGTGGTGGTGGTGAATTCCACAGGCGACTGCTTTACCGCAGCTGTTGCGCGGGAATTGAATGTGCATTGCATGATTCCGTCAAGTCCGACTCGCGGGCTGGCGATTGCGGCTGGTGTACTGGAAATCTTTGGCGAACCTCGGTCCAGCCGCCCGGCGCTGGCGGGCCGTCTTAATCAAACAATGGCCTCGCCCCGGCCAGACCTGTTGCTGATAGCTCATGCGGATATGGTTTTTCCGCAGGGCTGGCGTGGCCGGCTTGAATCGGCCATCGCGGGGAATCCGGAGCTTGGATGGGGTGCCTTTGGCCATGTCATTGCCGATGCCCGAAGCCGTTTTCGACTGCTGGAAGCCGGCAACACATGGCGGGCCGCTTATTGGCACATTCCATTCGGCGACCAGGCGATGTTTCTGCGATCGCGTGTGCTGGAGTCCATAGGCGGATTTCCAGTTCAGGAAAAGTATGAAGACCTGGAACTTGCTCTGCGACTCAAGGCCATCGGACCGCCACTTATTCTCGATTGCCCGGTTACCACTGGCGCACGGCACTGGCGCAGCGGCTCGAGCCTGCGAACATTCCGAAACTGGTGCATTCTGGCCGGCTACCGGGCCGGCTGGTTGAAGGCCGGCTCAACGAAGCCAGGTGCTGTTCCACCGCGTGAATTGCCTGTTTTGAAAGACTGCCAAGCGTGAACGATAGCGCTCGTGAACCTGATCTCTCCTGGCCGTGCGATCGGCCTATGCGCATCGCCCTGGTGCTGGTGGCCAAAGCGGCGGTAAGTGGCCGCGTAAAAACGCGGCTTATTTCTCCACTTGTTTCCGCCCAGCAGGCGGCAGATGTCCAGATCGCGTTTTTAAAATTTTTGCGCAACCTGGTGGAAACATTGGCAGAGTCCGGCTCACATCGGTTCCCACAAGCCGCGGTCGGGGCGGCACCGCAACTGTCCATGGCCAATACCGTCTGTACCGACGATTTCGTCATTCAACCGTTGCTGTTTATCGATCCCCTTGGCCAGCCGCGGGAACAGTTCGACTGGCCGGGATGGCGGACCATTTTTCAGCCGCCGGGCGACCTGGGCGATCGCATGCGCTTTTGCGCCCAGGTGTGCCTTGCTGAAAAGGCGGACGCGATGATTTTTATCGGAGTGGATTCGGTCCATCTGAATCTGGCCTTACTCCGGTGGATGGCGCAAGATCTGCTGAAATCCCAAGCCGTAATGCTGCCCGCCCATGACGGTGGTTATGTCGCACTGGGCCTTCGGCCTGAAGCGTTACCGCTGCTGGATAATATTGCGTGGGGAAGCGCCCTGGTTTGTCGGCAAACCCTGGACCGGGCGGTCAACCTTCGCATCGCGCTATCCATAGGCGATCAACTGCCGGATGTGGACACGCCGGACGATTTGCGCCTTGTCATGGCCGCCATGGCCTCCCGTCAGGACAACGCGGCCCGGGAACTCTATACTTGTCTGCGGTCAATGATGATTGCAACGCATTCAGGAGACACAGGACATGATGAATCCCGAAACGACTAAAGCTCCGGCGGAAATCGCGAATCCTGATCGGCCCCTGGCGGGCAAAATGGCTCTGGTGACCGGTGCCAGCGCTGGAATCGGAATGGCTACCGCGGATCGTCTGGCCCGTCTGGGCGCGGCGGTGGTGGTCAGCGCTCGCCGCAAGGATCGGCTGGCAGGGCTTGTGGCGCACATCGTGCGGACGGGCGGCGCTGCCCTGGCGGTGGAAGCGGACGCCGCGGACAATGCCGCCATAGACATGTTGCTGTCCACCGCGGACGAATGGGCAAAAAAGATCGGCCACCTGGCAGCCATTGTGGTGGTGAATGCGGGTCGCGGACTGGTTGGCGGCCTGACCAACAGCGATGAATCGCAGTGGGAATATCTATATAAGCTGAATGTTCTGGGTGCCGCACACCTGATGCGGCGAGCCGCCCTGCAATTCATGGCGCAAAAACAGGGAGATATTGTGGTGGTGGGTTCTGTTTCCGGCCACAACATTTCGCCCTTCAGCGGTTTGTACGGCTCGACCAAATGGGCGATTGCGGGCGCGGCCGAGGCGCTGCGGCGCGAAGTTTGCGGGCATGGCGTGCGTGTGACCACCATTAAACCCGGAATTGTGGAAAGCGAATTTCAGAATGTGGCCGGTTACACGGATGAAAATTTTACCAAACTCATCAAGCATTTCGGCCAGACACTAAGCGCGCCGGACGTGGCCAATGCCATTGGCTTCGTGGTATCACAACCGCGGCACGTGCATATTAATGAGCTTGTGATACGTCCGACCGGACAGGATTATCCGTAGCGCCGCGGAACGGCATCAATCACTTGCGAGTTACATCATGCGCAATCTGGTCATGATTTTATTTTATGCGGGGCATGCCCTGACATGAAGGATCGCACGCGGAGAGGAAATCTCCTGCCGTGGATCCCAAGGTTTTCTCTGCTTAAGTGGATGGCATTCGTGATAGTTCCTGGACTTCCGAATATCGGGACCGTGGATTTTGTCCGTGAGGATATTGTTCCGCCACCTGGTTTCCCGCCTTATCAGCGTGGCATGATGACATCCAGCGATGGTGCGAACTTCAGCAAGGCAATGCCGGCGCGGGTTTGTGCGGTGATTGATGGTCTGGAGATGGCTTTCGCAGGCCGTGAATTGCCGATTCCGAACAAAACCGCATCCGGTCCGGTGATTCCATAATACGGTGTTATGGGACGAACTCGTAATGCCTACGGATTGCGCTAATATATATATGTTTTGCGCTATTTTATACTTGTGTCTGTAATTTGTTTAGATTATTTTAAAATGTCGTCGGTTGGGTCATCCGGCCAACTTAAGGTTCGTTGCCTTAGGAGTCGGGTGCCCCTTACGCGGGTGTTGTTTGGGCGGAAACGCCGTCCGCGGCTGACATTGAGCGGCGAAAAACAAATCATTTGAGCAGCGGATACGTAAGATCGGCAACGATCGCGATACGTAAGGAGCATGCTCATGGAAACTCGCCGGTGCAACGATCGCGGCTTTACACTTGTTGAGCTATTGGTCGTGTTGGCCATCATTGTGCTGCTAATTTCACTTCTGCTGCCCGCATTGGCAGCGAGCCGTGCTGCGGCCAACCGGGTGCGATGTGCGATGAATCTGCATAACGATGGTGAAGCACTGCAGGTTTACGCAACAATGAGCCACAGCTATTTTCCATACATATACACACGAAACGGCCAAAACAACACGCCAAATTACGGCGAAAATGGCGGAACATGGCTTTGGGATCTCAATTTTGGAACACGCTACGCGCTTACACAGTGCGGCGCATCAGAGGGGACCATGTATTGCCCTTCAAGTCCGGAGATAAACACGATTACTCCAGCGACAATGTGGGGCGGTTTTCCGGTGGGTAACCCAATCCCCAGCCAGCCATGGGACACCAACCCCACTCGCGTATTTGGCTCCGGCCTTGGCTGCTGTGAAACGACCTATACATGGCTTTTTACGCATGGTCCGACCAATCAATTGCCTCCACAAAGCTGGTTCCAGGGAGAAGTCTGGAACGGAAGTACGATGACAAGTTGGAACGGTAGAGGACCGCCACCCGGCTATCAGCCACGTGCGAATCAGCCCGCCAGCTTTGATTCCGGCTATTCGCCGTCGTCAATACCCATCGTTACCGATGCCGTCGTGTATGTTCCTGCTATCAACAGCTTCACTCAGGCCAGCGGATTTTACAGTGGTTTAAGTTCCAATCACTTGAATCTGGCCGGAATTGCCGAGGGTGGAAATGAATGCTATATGGACGGTCACGTCAAGTGGGTACCAATTGGCAATCTGGCAAACCTGTCCAATCTTCAAACACCCGGAGCAATGAAATACCGGATTCAGATGTACGGAAGCGGGTGGTGGGCACCAATATTTATCTATTAGCGAGCACCCACTGCAGATGCTATACAGACCGGATTTTTTTTCCGACATCGCAACTAACCGTCCTTTTCCATGGCATGGAAATCACGATTTAGGGAATTGACCACTCAACAGTAATTTTGTGGTAAACCACCAGTCGGATGAAACGCACCGAGGGACCCCGCAATACGCTCCGGCACATAAAATAAATCATGCCGCGCAATCGGCCTCTCCCCAGAATAGCCTTGATCCAACTGGGGCGTACCACACTCATGGACGCGCGATTACCACTAATGAATGCGAGGTTCGGTCGCGGCCGTTGCGCCGCTGGCATTAAGATACGGGCAGGCCGAAATGGCCGTACTGCCCGTGCCGCTGCCATAAAGCGTACCGAATGCGACGCTATCGGCGTGGACCGATCCGCCCTGTGGCAACAAGCCCAGCGCGACGAACGCGGCCGCAAGAAGCGTGAAAGCAGAACGATTGGTCATCTGAAATATTATAAAAAAGCTCGCTGTTTTGCTAAGGTTTCCAAAGATTTATACTGCGTTCAAATCCTGATCAAATATTTCTGCATATCCGGTGATTAAACATCACCCAGCGGAATCAAAGTTCAAATGCTCTGTGAATCCACCTGCCGCTTCCGCAGCAATATTCCCGTGCCGGCAACAGCCATAATCGCCAGCGCCGACGGTTCGGGCACTGTACTTGAATATGTGAAATTGCTGATTGTTTGCGTGGAATACCCGCCGCCGGTTCCCCCGGTAAAGCCAACAAAAGCGGAGTCTCCCCCCAGTATTTGGGGCAGATTAATGGCACTCGTGGAAGCCGCAAACACCTCCGAAGGGTTATTTAAGTCGGTCAATGTTTCCGTGAGGGTTGTACCGTTATAACTTAGCACAACCCCAATCGGGTCACCCGATACCAGCGAAACCGATCCGGTGGTAATGCCGGAGTTCGGATCGATAGTCCCGCTGTTTTCAGTACTAACCGCACCGTTGCCATTGCGGAGAAAAAATTCCGCCGCTGCGCTGGGTGTGATGGCCGTTAAAACCGGCGATCCGGAAGGCGGCTGATTGTTGTTCATCAGCCCATAGCCCAACCCGGCACCTCCTCCACCAATGGCCAAGGTTCCGCGGGAGTCATTTTGCAATACGAAAGCGAACCCATCAGATGGTCCCAGCGGCGCGAATGAGGTTGGGTCCGTCTGAAACGTGAAGCCAACGGTGAAATGGCTAATGGACTGGAGCGTATTGAAGAACGCCGCGCGGGCTTCGCCGGCGGCGGCGGTAGTGAGGGTTAATGTCCCGCTGTTGATGGCAGGGTCGTTGTTGTCGGTAATATTACCCGAAGAGTCCTGTGTATAGCCGGTCAAGGTGAAGCCCGCGCCATCACCAAATCCTGAAATATCGGCAAAACCGGTACTCGCAACGCTCAGCACGGCTGCCACCGCTGCACATGCCGCAATAGCCAGACCACGCGGGGGCTTAACCGCTTTCTTAATGACATTCCGATCTGCTGTGCAGACTCCCGAGCTGTCCAGCGCAATTTTCTCTTTGGCCATGATTCTTGCTCCGTAAGACTAGCAATGAAAACTCTCCATCCCTGAATACGCGTCAGGTGATAAAGCAAAGCATATCCCGCCTGAAAAGTTATGCAATACGTAATTTTGCGTAGTGCTGATCGGAATCGCATTACAAAAACATCGCTTCTGCTGGGATTTTTTGATGGGGCTGGGAAGCGAAAAAAAAAACTTTTCAGTCAAAAATGCAGATTTTTCTGACCGCCAATTGGACCCGAAATAGGATATATGCACGCATGAGAAGCTCGCCACTTTTGCTACCGCGTCAGCAGGACGCTATTGTTTTCTACGGTCGCTCCGATTAGCTCACTTTCCAGGCGTCCGGCAGCCAGGTGGCAAGCCGGCCTTTGCAGTATTTATAGATCGTGGTCTGCTGGCCACATTAAAGATGCGCACGCGGTTAGAGGCCCCAAGGTTCTCGCCACGCGCGGTTCTGGATTAACTTCGCGCGATTCAGATGATTGACGCATAGTTTCCGATGACGGACGGTTGACGCCAAGTGATGCCACGCCGTCAAGGGATGATTTGAGCCAAGGGGATGCCTCATTATGTGGCGGGGTACCGTACAATTAATCCGCGAAAAGGATATTTCAGGGTGGCCGTCTGGACGTTTTTGCGCAGAATACCTACTATATAGGTCTTACCCAAGGGTCGGGTGCGGATGTCCGCCCCGTCCGGACTGCGGTGAATCAGGAATTTGAGTCTATTTAACAGGTGCAGGAAGAAATTATGGCGGAAATAAATGCAAAAGATGTAATGGCTCTTCGTGTGCAAACCAACGCCGGGCTGATGGATGCAAAAAAGGCACTTCAGGAAGCCAATGGCGATATGGCCGTGGCTGTTGAATTACTGCGTAAATGGGGTGCGGGCAAGGCCGACGCGAAAATGTCCAATGAAATGAAGGAAGGCCTGGTGGCAGGCAAAATAAGCCCGGATGGCTCACTAGGTGTGATGCTTCGTCTAGGCTGCCAGACCGATTTTGTAGCCCGTAACGATGGCTTTCAGAAATTACTTAACAATCTGGTGGAACTGGCTTTCAGCAACCCGGTTACCACGCCGGCCGAGCTAGGCGAATTGCCCTATTCAGACGGTTCCGGCCGCACTGTGGCGTCTGTCATAAAGGAACTTATTGGCGGAGCCATCAAGGAAAATATGGCAGTTACCGGGTTGGCGCGGTTTCAGACCACCACCGGTCAGGTTGGCATGTATGTGCATCACAATTCCAAGGTCGGCACGCTGGTTCAGGTGGATGGCGGCAAGGGACCGGCCGTACGCGCGCTGATCGGGGAAGTTGCCATGCATGTGACCGCGGGTATGCCCGCGGTGCCTGCGGCGATTTCGCGTGACAAAATAGATCCGGCGATAGTGGCTCGCGAGAAGGCGGCGGCGGCCGAATCCATTACGGGTAAGCCGGCGAATATTGTGGAAAAAATTGTGGCTGGTCGTCTGGATAAATTCTTTGCGGAAATTATTCTGCTTGAACAGCCGTTTGTTAAAGATGAGAAAAAGCGGGTCAGCGACCTTCTGAAGGAAACTGGCAAGGCGGCTGGTTGCGAACTGACCATCAGTCATTTTGCCCGGTTTAAAGTAGGCGAAATTTAAGACCGCGAGAAGCGGAAAACCGCGTAAAAATCCGCAGTTTGTGCCGGCTGACGGATGGCTATTCTGGATAGAATATGGCGTTTCCGCGGATGGCCGCAGGCCGACATGGGGCGATGCGGATTGGATGTGACGCGGAAAAAATGGCGCTTAACAATGGGCGCGGTTCGGGAAGCGGTTAATTGTTTTTGGCAGTGCCGCACCTGGCGGTTGACATGCTTTGCGGAGCTTTGAATGTCTGGACCGAAGTACAAGCGCATTTTATTGAAAATATCGGGTGAAGGGCTTTGCCAGGAAGGCGGCTTCGGGTTCGACAATCAGGAACTTCACGCGATTGCCCACCAAATTGTGCAGGTTGCCCGCAGTGGCGTGCAGGTGGCTGTGGTCATCGGTGGCGGAAATTTTGTGCGCGGTGAATCACTTGCGGCCAGTGCCCAGGTGCAGCGGTCCACCGCTGATTACATGGGTATGCTGGCCACGGTTATTAATGCCATGGCCCTGCAGGACACTCTGGAACATCTGGGCCAGCCCACGCGGGTGGCCAGTGCGCTGGCGGTGGTGCAGGTTTGTGAGCCGTTCATTCGCCGCAAGGTCATCCGTCATCTGGAAAAAGGTCGGGTGGTGGTGCTGGCCGCGGGTACGGGTAATCCATTTTTTACCACTGATACCTGCGCAGCTTTGCGGGCCACGGAACTCCAGGCCGATGTGCTGCTAAAGGCGACCAAGGTGGATGGCGTGTATGACAGTGATCCGAAAAAGAATCCGGCGGCCAAACGGCTGGATCGGCTAACCTACCGGCAGGTTATCACGGACAATTTACGCGTGATGGACATGACGGCCATATCTCTGGCCATGGAAAGTAAAATTCCAATCATTGTGTTCAACTTGAAAAAGAACGGCAACATTGCGCGGGTCGTGGCCGGGGAGTCCATTGGCACGCTTATTTACGATGAGGGTCGAACATTAGGCCCGGTCGCGGTCTGACGGCAAACACGTGGTGTTGCCGGTGATGGGCGGCGATGGAACAGGTTTTGCCGCCGGCAACATAAACGCGATATACAGGAGAATAAACATGCCTATAGATGAAATACTTTTTGAAGCCGAAGCAAGCATGGAAAAGGCGATTGACCATTTGCGCCACGAATTGCGCGGCCTGCGCACCGGACGGGCAAGTACATCGCTGGTGGAATATATAAAGGTGGATTATTACGGAACTCCAACGGACCTTCGCGCATTGGCTTCGCTGACCACTCCGGATGCCAGTTCGATTATCATTAAGCCGTTTGATCCGGGAAGTTTAAAGGATATTGTGAAAGCATTGGAGGCGGCCAATCTGGGAATTAACCCGATCAGTGACGGCAAACAGGTGCGACTGGTATTGCCGCCGCTGTCGGGTGAACGTCGCCAGCAGTTGCTGGGCAAGGTCAAAGAGGTGGCGGAGCATTGCCGCATTGCGATGCGCAATATCCGTCGCGACGCCAATAAAGGTGTGGAGGCCGAGGAAAAGGAATCATCGCTTCCAGAAGATCAGGTCAAAAGTGCCCGCGATGATATTCAGGAACTGTTGAAGAGATTTGAGGTTAAGGTGGATGAAATTGTGGCCACCAAACAGACTGAAATAAGTTCAGTCTGAACAGGCTCTGTACCGGAAGTGTAGCCGGGTGCGCACCTGGTTCTCCCGTTGGAAACAGAACAAAAGAAACTGACTCGGTTGATCCAGTCAGGGCGGATCATGAATTTCGGGATTCAGTTGAATCTGGCGATCTTCAATAGATTGATCATCCGACGGATCCAGCGGGCGCGACGTGTTGTATTTTCCATCCAGCCAGTTGCCGAGGTCCAGGAGGCGGCACTTGTCTGAACAGAATGGAAACGCGGGTTCCTGAACGTTGGCAACCGCCTTTTTACAGATGGGACAGCGAAAGCCACCGGAATGCTGGGAAGGACCGGCCTGTTTCATCATAACCTCTTTTTTATCGAACTTTGCCGCCTTTCGCGAGTGTTTTGGCAACCATCCATAATCCGCCTCAGGCGTGGCATATTTTACCAAAATCAACGGGTAGCGCAATATGGCGGGGCATTTTTAATTTGCGGACGATCGCGACCGCCTGATCGTTGGAAAATCACTCCTCAGGAATGGTACCGCAATTACCTCCCGATTTGCACTGCAATCGGATGGTCTATTGTGAGGGTTCTACCACTGACAAGCTGGCGGCTATGTGAAATATAGCGCTCCATTTTTGACGCCTCGTGGTTCCGGCCTATTCCAATTGGAAAAATTATTCCGGCCCGGTTCCTTGGCGCCTTAGGTGCGACAGCAGAAGGTCAAAACTAGGGGAACACGCCCCTTTATGTCGCCGGTTGAAGCGTGCGTAATAAAAAAAGTCGGCAGTATAAGGCCGACCTTGAATGGGGCAATAATAAAGCCACCGCGTGTGTGGAAAGCGACCGTGAGCCGCCTGTCTGCACCGCCAACCGTATGGGCGCTTGTCATAGCGACTCAGGGCCACTTAGCGGTCGCGTTCGGATTGGCCAATCAAGGCCGCGTCAAAGACGCATCGTACGAACCCGTACAAGACAATCCACAGATGCGACCTGCGGTGGCTACATTTATCAGTGTATCCATAAAATCTGACAAAGCAAGAAAAAAGAATAATTTTTTTTCGGGTCCAATTTCGGTGGCCGAAGTGACCGGAATTCCGTCAATTGATTGCAATGAAAAAAGGCTTTTGCAGTCGCCACCCCCGATCCCGGGGGCGGCTAAGCAAGTGGATAATTTTTAATTTTCGTTCAGCAGGGCACGGCAAAGTGAAACTCAGTCGCAATTCGACGATTCCGGCGGCAGGCGGATATCGTGACCATGGGCCGCAATGTCGGAATCCAGATCGATGGCCGGAGGTTGATCAATCCGGGTAAAGGCAAGATACCGCACCAGGCAGGCAATGGTGACCAGGAACAGGGCGCTGGTTTTGACGGTCCCCAAGCCGAATCCGCCGACCGAGTGATGCTGGGAAAGCAGGTCACCAAGGGATGCGCCCAGCGGCCGGGTGAGGATATAGGCAATCCAAAACGCCGCCACGGCGTTGAGTTTGAAAAAATAATGAGCGATTGCCACCAGGCCGATGGCTCCGGCGAAAATGAATGTGGAATTCAAATATCCCCATTTTAAACCTTCTGAAAGCAGGTCCCCGCCGGACGTTCCCAGCGCAAAGGTGAAAAGAATGGTCAGCCAGTAAAATGTTTCACGGCGTGTGGTAAAAATGGTGTGAATGGAAAGCGTTCTTTCGCGAAAATACCAAATGCTGAACGTCGCGACCAGAGCGATAGAAAACAGAGTTGTGGTTACCTGCAGGGGAACGCCAAGATTGTCCACCAGGTTATCGCTGATAAGCGTTCCGACGATGCTTATCAATACCACAACCAGCCAATAGATGGATGGAATATATTTTTTGGCGCGAAACTGGAAGAACATGACAACCAGCAGCACCATCGCCATAACCAGTCCTGTGTACCCTTCCCCAAGCTTTAATTTTTCACTAAGCAGGTCGGCCGCGGTTTCGCCCACAGTGGTGGCCAGTACCTTAATAATCCAGAACAAAATGGTGACCTCGGGCACCTTGTTCAACATGTGTTGGCCGTTGGCGGGCCTCATCGGGGCCCGGGTGATTTCATGGTGTTTTTGTTGAATTCTATGCAGATTCATGCGACAGCATCCTTTTTGGGATGAAAAAAAGCAGTGGGCCGGGCGTCAACGAAATAACTGGCACCTTACTGCGGCTTCCATGTCGTTTAACCCATCAGGGCGGCATATTACCGGTCAAACATGAAATGCCGATGAAATTAAGTCAAATTTAGAAAAATATTTTTCGCGGACACCAAAAGGCATGGGGCTTCAAGGGCCGGAATGCGGCATAAAAAGGCAAACGATTGGGCGGGCAGATTAAAATTCGCGTCGGCGGCGGGCGGGAGCTATTTTGCAGAGTTTGCGGTATTTGGCTACGGTGCGGCGCGCGAGCGTGATTCCCTGTTCCTTCAGTTTGTCTACAAGGTCATCGTCGCTGAGTGGATTTTTTTTATCTTCGTGTTCAATCAGGTCGAGCAGGCGGGCTTTTACCGCATCCCAGCTCATGGATTCACCCGCGGCGTTTTCCATGCCACCGGTGAAAAACTGGCGCAGTGGAAATACACCACGGGGCGTCTGGATATGCTTTTCCGCCACCGCCCGGCTGACGGTCGCCACGTGAATGCCAAGCTGGTCGGCGACACTGGTCATGGGCAGAGGTTTAAGGTGTTCGGGACCAAAGTCGATAAAATCCCGTTGCCGATCCACCACAACGCGCAGCACCCTTAACAGGGTATTGCGCCGCTGGGCGATGGAGTCAATCAGCCAGCGGGCATTGCGAATATTTCCGGAAAGGAACTGTCGTGTTTTGGTGTCGACAGCTTTGGTACGGGCCATTCTGGTATAGACGTCGTTTATGCACAGGCGTGGAATGCGGTCGTCAGTCAGCCGAATGGTATATTCGCCGGTCTGGTCGTCAAGTTCGATAATCGCATCTGGCGTGATTGCGGGCACTGGGGCACTGACCAACAGACGACCGGGGCGCGGGGTTAAATGTCGGGCCATAAATGCCCGCGCCTGGTTGATCTGTTCCAGCGAATAACCGGACTTGCGGGCAATCTGCGGCAGCCGGTTCATTTCCAGGTCTTCTAAATGATGACTCACCAGTTCCCGTGGAATAGTCAGGTCCGGAGCACCATTCTCACGCGCCAGGGCGTCCAACTGCAACAACAGGCATTCCTGCATGTTGCGGGCACAGATTCCAGGCGGTTCGAGCCTTTTTTGTAGAAGTGTAATCGCCATCTCCACATCATCCCGGCGAACGCCAGCAGGTAGCTGTCGGCATATCGTATCCATACTGTCGCGGATGAATCCATCCTCATCTACCCAGTCGATCAGGACGCGGCCGGCGGCCATAGTGGCTTCATCCATGTCCAGCAGGTTCCATTGGCTTAAGAGTTCTTCCTCCAGGGAAGCACTGCGGGCGGCGGCATTGGCCATCGCTTCCATTTTGGGGTCGCGGCCATCTTCGCCGCGATTTATTTTGCCAATACGATTGCCGAACAGCCCATCTTCCCAGCCCAGGTCGGGTGGTGTTTCAATGCTGGCGGGTGCTTCTTCAGTTGGGGGCGAGGATTCGGCAGGCATCCCGGCGACGGTGGTATTGTCTGGTCCGGAGTCATAGGGGGAATCGAGTTTTTCCAGAACCGGGTTCGCGGAAAGTTCTTCATCGATCCGTTCTTCGAGTTCCATGATGGACAACTGCAAGATTTCCATGGATTGAATCATCCGCGGGACCAGCTTCATCTGCTGGTTCATTCGCATGTTCATGGACGAGTCAAAACGCATCAGGCGTACCCATGTCTCTAAAAACCGTGGCTCCGCTGGCAAGCAACTGGCGTGCCAAATCTGTCGTAAGTATAACGTACATTCGAAAATTTTGCAGATTTCCGGGATTAGATCGTCAGATTTTTAATCAATATGGCGGTGCGACAGGCGATATTCGACCGTATTCGGGGCCACGCTGGCCACCGGCAGAACGGGCGGCATTTTTCTTTTGCGCCCAGAAGGTAGAATATGCCACGCTTCGGCCGTCGCGGCCGGACGATAGCTATTGGAATCTGACAGGTGATTCCGACTGAACAGGCAGATGAACCGACCTTTTATGATCGATAATTCGCGTGAACACCATACTGTTACAACCCGAACCGGCCAGCGATTAACCACCCTGCCGAATGGCAGCTTGCGTATTTTTGCGCCGGCAAAGCTGAACCTGGGACTGATCGTGTATCCACCCCGTCCCGACGGGTTTCACGATATCGATTCCTGGTTCGTGCCGATTTCGCTTTACGATACGCTGACTATTTCTCCGGCGGCGGAATTGTCGCTTCAGGTGACGGGAGTTTGCGGGAACATATCTGCCGATCTTCATGACAATCTTGTCGGTCGGGCGGCACTGTTGCTCGCCGCGGAAACCGGTCACGCGGCGGGGGCGAACATTCAGTTGCACAAAGTGGTGCCTGCTGGCGGAGGTCTGGGCGGGGGAAGTTCAGATGGGGCGGCTACGCTATTGGCCTTGAACCGGATGTGGCGAACTGACCTTTCGGACGATGCCTTGGCCAATCTGGCGGCCCGCTTGGGCAGCGATGTGCCCTTTTTTATTCACTGTGAATCGGCGGTATGCCGCGGCCGGGGGGAAAAAATGACGCAGTTGCCGTTTTATGACTGGCTTTACGTGGTCCTGTTTATGCCACCAATGGGGGTGGCGACCAAGGCTGTCTATCAGCGTTTTGACCAGCGCAGGCCGACCCAACCGCATCAGTTGCCGGACTGGATGGCAATTAGCCGCCTTAAACCGCATGCGATGGCCGCTCTGTTAACGAATGATCTTCAGGCTCCAGCCTATGATGTCGAACCGCGGTTGGAGGTGCTAAGTCGGCAACTGGCACAATTAACAGGTCGAAAAATTCAGATGAGCGGAAGTGGTTCCACACTGTTTATTCTGGCGGATTCCGCCGCTGACGCCCAACACGTTCGCGACGCGGCCCAGGCACAGGCGGACGGGATGTTTACCGCAGCGGCGGCGCGGGTATATCGGACTGGCGAATGGGGGTAAATCAGATTGGTGGGGCGGTCAGATAGCCTGAACAGATTCAATCGCAAACCCGCTTTGCTCTATGCATTGTTTGACGGCCTGCTCGCATGAAGCATCGGCGGAAATCGTGAATTCCCTTGTATCAAATGCGCTGGTGGCGATATAGGCTGTACAGACGGCAAAAGCGATGCTGTTTTTTATTTCCAGACTTTTCCGGTTGATCCCGGGAACTCGATTCAGCCGCAGGCGAAGATTGGTCAATTCTTCTGTGGCAAAAGTTCCAGATTGAATCTTAAACCGCACGCGGCGTGGGGTGCCTGTGAACAGCGCAAGTTTCTCTTCAATAAGTTTTTCCACGGGCATGTTTTCGGATATTTCTTCTGGCGAAAAATGCTGATGGAGATGCGACCATGCGTCATGCAGGCAGAAGTGGTAAAGGTTATGGCCGTCCGGCAACTGGCGGACGTCCCACACGCCAACGGCGTTGGGCGAAAGCGGTGAAATAATTCGGTCAATGGCGGGATTAAGGCGACGGGCGAATGCGGCGGCTGCCGGCTGGGCTTGCAATCTGCTGGTAAGGAATAAATCCATGCCACGCGTCTTTCCATGTTCGGGCCAAACTATTAAATGAATCATGCCAAAAAACGTCCCGTGGGGCAAGCGCGTCGGCTGAGTTTGGCGATAACCATACTTTCACGAAGCTCATATTTTGGCGAAAACGAAGGGCTACCGGGGTTAAAGCGGGGGTTGCCGCCGACACAGCCTGCTGCATAATCGATACCGGCATCTTTTCACTGTATCGTTTCTTCTTCCGTAATCTTTTATTCTCATTTTATTGGAAGTCTATACGACGCCAAAGGCGTTATTTTGGGGGCAAAGTACACTGGGCGGAGGATCGTTTGATATCCACAATCCCACAAATTTAAACATATTGCAATTTTTCGATGTCGTATGACTATCGGATAATCGCAAAAATTCTCATTATTAAGAATATGAACAACATCACAATTGGCTGCGCGGGTGAACGTGGGGCGTATTGTTATCGGGTGGCGGCAATCTGATACGCGGGAATAGCCAAGGCCTCCTGAAGGGACAGGCTGCACAAATTCAAGGCGACAATATGTTCAAGAATCCGGGGCAGCGCCTCTATCGTGCGTTGTTGCGACAAATGGCGTCGCGATGGTTCCAGCCCGTCATGCAGGGTGACAATATGACCGGGACGCATCCGGCGGTTGATAAAGGTTGCAATGGTGGGCGATGGAATGGGAAGTGTGTCAAAGCCGCGCTGCCGCCAGCCGATATAGTTCATGCCCAAGGCGCGCACGGCCCATGCCTGGGAGGGCGTTTTAAATCCCATCGGGGCGCGAAATAGCGCTGGACGTTTGCTGGTGGCGGCAAAAATAATGTCGCTGGTCCGTGTTAACTGGTTCAGCCAATAGCCTGTTCCGCGCATTGTCCCATTGTGATGATGGTTGAAGGTGTGATTTCCAATAGTATGGCCGCGATCCGATATTTCCTTGGCCAGCGATTTTTCCCGTTCCACATTTTCGCCGATCAAAAAGAATGTTGCCTTGGCGGAGAACCGGTCCAGAATATCCAGAACAGGCGGCGTAAATTGTGCGGTCGGCCCATCATCAAAAGTGAGCGCCAGCGCCCTGGCGATCGGAATGCGGCTTATCACCGGTGCAAAAAGCGGGCTGGTGTTGCAAAGCACGCCGTAACCGAGTGTTGCCGCCACGCCCACGGTGGCGGCAGCCGCCGGCAACCATGGATTCACCGACGCGGATATGAGTTGATCAGCGATGCAAGTCGGCAATGCGAGTGTCCTTATTCTGGTTTCCGCAATTTCCGTGTCACGTCTGCGCTGTCGGGCAAAAGTGAGGGCCTTACGTCAGTCCGTGCATGCGGACGGTTGCGCGGTTGAGGTTACAGTTGGTTAGATGCATGATAGGCCCGGATTCCATCCAAAAGACCACTGATGGGAGAGTAGCCTAAAACGGCACGGGTCTGCGATATATCCGCTTCCGTATGCACCTGGAAAAAGCTGTACGGATTTTCTATGTAATCCGGTTCCAGCCGCGTGTGCAGAACCGAATTAAGTGCGGCAATAATGGCATTGAATGATTCCGATTCGCCGCTTCCCACATTAAATACACCATGGGTGTCGGTATTCATCGCCTTAAGATTGGCATTTATGACATCACCGATCCAGACAAAATCCCGCCTCTGGGAGCCGTCCCGGAAAATGCGAGGCCGCTTGCCCGCTTTTATCTGCTGAGCAAGCTGGTAAATCATCGAGGCAAATTTCCCTTTATGACCTTCGCCCGGGCCATACACATTGAAATATCGCAGACCGATGATCGGCAGGTGGGTTTCGGCATGCCAACGGGCGGCCAGATGTTCCATAGCCAGTTTGGAATAGCCATATACGTTCAAGGGATGCGGTTCCATATTTTCACGCATCGGGGCCGGGAGGTTGCCATAAACCGCCGCCGACGACGCCCATACCACGCGGGCACCATAATCTGCCGCCCAGGAAAGAACATTGCGGAATCCTTCCACATTGTTCTGCATCATGTGGAGTTGGTCGGTGACCGTGGTATCGGTAATGGAAGCCTGATGAAAAATAATATCGAAGCGATCGGCCGGCTTCGCCGTGCATCCGCCGGAAATAACCTCGCCCGTAAATTTAACCAGATTGCGAAAATCTCCGGATGAAAAATTATCCAAAATGGTAACCTGATGGCCCGCCCCGGCCAGATGTCTGGCAAGATTGGACCCGATAAATCCCGCACCGCCTGTTACCAGAATTCGCATGATGGCTCCTGTTAAAACGCCTTTGTGGAATTGGTCCGTATCGAATTATACCGGGTAGCAACCGCATTTACCGGGTTCCAGCGGCGGGGCCATCGCCATTCCGGCGCACTGCGGGCTGCTGCTGTGTCATACAGTGTATCGTGCCAAGCCCCCAAACCAAGTCACGGCAGTAAATCGGGATAATGGTACGAGGCGCAAATGCCTGTTCAATTACCTTAAGGGCCATCAGATCCGCCGGGTCGTTAAAGACCGGAACCAGCACGCCCGCATTGCAGATATAAAAATTTGCGTAGCTGGCGGGCAACCGTTGCTTTTCAAATACCACCGGTGCCGGCATGGGCAATTCCGCGATGCTAAACTGTTTGCCGCGCGCATCTCGCATGGCGGTCAGCCGCCGAAGGTTTTCCCGAAGCGGCAGGTGGTTGGGGTCGCGACGGTTGGGTTCGGTGCAGGCTAGAATCAGGTTGGGGGTTGCGAAACGGGCGGTATCATCAATATGGCCGTGGGTGTCATCTCCGGCAATACCGCGGCCCAGCCAAAGCACTTTCTGAATACCCAGGTAATTCCCCAGAAATTCCTCCACCATTTTCCGCGTAAATCCGGGGTTCCGCTGCTGGATTCGTGACAGAAGACATTCTTCCGTTGTCAGCACACATCCTGCCCCGTTGACATCAATGCTGCCGCCTTCCAGAACCAGCCGGCGATTTCTACCTTTCTGGTCCTTTTCAACAGGTTGCCAAAGCGGAATGGCATTCGCTTTTGCGGCCAATGTCGGCAGCCTTTCGTCCATGTGGTAATTGGGATATTTTGCCCAGCCGTTAAACTGCCATCCGACTGCGGCAAGCGGATCTTTAGGACCGGCGCGGCGTACGAAAATGGGCCCGGAATCGCGCGTCCAGATGCGGTCGGTCTTCTGAATATGAAAGGTGACGCTGGACAGATTCACGGCAGATTTATTTAAAATTCTGGTCACGGCCCGCTTTTCCGCAGGGGTTTGTACCAGCAGATCTACGCGCTCGGCCGATGCTATATGCCGCAGAATATCTGCAAATATCCATGGAACTGGTCCGAATTTTCCAGGCCAGTCCGGTTCATGGTGAGGCCAGGCCAGCCAAGTGGAAGCGTGCGTGTCCCATTCGGGTGGCATGGCATATCCTAATTCCCGCGGCAGTGGGCGTGGTGGTGTCAGAGGCATTTGTGTCATAGAAGGCTCATTGGCTGGTGCATTGTTAGGACATTTCTGCGACTTACGCAGGCCTTAGCGAAAATTGAACCGGTTAAGAATCGGGCCGTAGGCATCAACCCTCCGATCGCGCAGGAATGGCCAGTTTCGTCGGACTGTCTCCAGATGGCGCGGGTCAATGACCGCGGTCAGAATTTCTTCTTTATCAACCGATCCTCTGGTCAAGAATCTTCCAAACGGGTCGGCAATAAATGAGTTGCCAAAAAATTCCAGTCCGCCGTCCTTCGGCCCTTCATGCCCAATTCGGTTGGCGGAGGCCACATAGACCCCATTGGAGATGGCGTGCGAACGCTGAATGGTTTGCCAGGCATCCACCTGGGCGGCGCCGAATTTGTTCTTTTCCGAGGGATGCCAGCCGATTGCCGTCGGATAAAACAGGACGCTGACATCCTGGAGTGCCGTGAGGCGGGCGGCTTCGGGAAACCATTGATCCCAGCAGATCAGAACGCCAATGCGCCCGAATCGGGTATCAAACGCTTTAAAGCCGGTATCTCCGGGCGTGAAATAATATTTTTCGTAAAACAGCGGGTCGTCCGGAATGTGCATTTTCCGGTAGATACCCAGCAGAGTGCCATCGGCATCCAGCACGGCGGCGGTGTTGTGGTACAGCCCGGCTGCGCGGCGTTCAAACAGCGACACGATAATTGCAACCCCAAGCTCCCTGGCCAGCCGACCAAATAAATCCGTGCTGGGGCCTGGAATTTCCTCCGCCAGATCAAATAATTCCGTGGCCTCACGCTGGCAGAAATATTCACTGCCGAAAAGTTCCTGGGTACAGATCACTTGTGCCCCCTGATGAGCGGCCTGGCGGATCATGGTAGCCGCCCGTTCTCTATTATCCTGGGCGTTGGCCGTGCATCGCATCTGCATAATGCCGACTGTGAATTCTTGTGTGGTGCCCATTTGAATCTCCTGTTTCCATTTCGTCAGCCGCCACGGCCGTCGAATTTTTGAAACGCGGGAATTATATCCGTTTGTCCGGCTTTTGTCTGATGATTGAAGCAGCGTTATCGGAGGAAGTGTGAAGCATCGGTGACAGGGTTGAGTTTCAAAGGCGGCAATGCTCGCTCAATTTCACTTCGTCGGCTTTCCAGCCATTGTGGAAGTTTGAGTCCGCTTCCCAGTTCGCCTGCAGGTTCGTCCACGGCAAAACCCGGACCGTCTGTGGCAATCTCACACACCGCTCCACCTGGTTCCATAAAATAGATGGATTGGAAATACAATCGTTGCATGATTTCCGTGGGCCGGTATTTTGCCGTGGCAAGGCCTTGTTGGAACATTTTCTGCTGGACCATATCGCGGGCGCGAAATGCGACGTGATGAATTTTGCCCGGCGCAAAATGTCCGGCGGCCAAACTGCTTCTTTCCTGAATCGTCACGCAGGGGACCGGGCAGTCGGGCACGGACAGGGCAATTGTGGCGGGATGTAAATCGGTGGCGGCAATTTCCTGGGCACGGAGGCCGAGTTCGGATGAAAACAAAAATGCCGATTCCTGTACTCGGCGACTGGCCAGTGTCACCCCGGCGATTCCAGAAATGGCGGCGTGGTCCGGCGAAGGTCCGCCCGACAGGGTTGCCGTTGCCGGATGATCGCCGCACAAAAGCTCAATGTGAATCCCGTCAGGGCCGGTTACCTCCACACCCGTTCGTCCGTCGACCGAAGTCATGAGTCGGCAGGGGGTTTGCGTGCCGGCAAGCCGCGAAAGCCAGAAATCCGCCGCGCCAGGAGGAATGGAAAATTGAACTCCGGCAATCGCGGCCGGAGAAATAATCGGCGATACCCCAGGCCATACAAAGAACGTCATGATTGTTCCGGGCGTGCCGCTGACGTCGCCATAATAAAGGTGATAACTCAACGGGTCGTCAAAATTGACCGTCACCTTCACGAGCCGCAAGCCCAGAACGCCGCTGAAAAAGTCGATATTCTGTTGAGCATCGCTGCATATTGCCGTGACGTGGTGAATGCCTGCGGTGGATGGCGGTGGCAAGATTGTCTGGTCCATAGTCATGCTTAAAGTATAGGCACAATGTTCAGAAAAGGTTCATCCCGCATGGACTTCATTTGGCGTAACAGTTGATCGAGGTCTTCATCGGTATGGGTGGCCATCAGACTGATGCGCAGGCGGGCGCTGTTCGGCGGCACCGTGGGCGGACGGATGGCGGGTACAAAAATTCCACGGGTTTTAAGCCATTCAGCGGCAGCCAGTGCAGTTTCCGCTCGACCGAGTATGACCGGAATGATGGGCGTACAGGACCGGCCGCAATTATAGCCCATCATTTCAAGTGCTGATTTGACGCGTTTGGCTGCGGCCATCACACCCAACCGGCGATGTGGCTCACTTTTTACAATATTCAAGGCGGCTATGGCCGCGGCGCTGCAGGCGGCGGGCATGGCGGTTGTATAGATTAGGCCACGGGCTTTCTGTACCAGTGTTTCAATCACTTCGGCCGGCCCGGTGACGAATCCGCCCACGCTTCCCAGCGCCTTGGAAAGCGTGCCGACCGTTGCCGCTATCTGAGATTCCACCTGTTGCATGGCCGCGAGTCCGCGGCCATCGGGTCCAAGCAGACCGGTGGCATGGGCTTCATCAAGCACGATCAGCGTTCTGGTATTGCCGGCTGCGGCGCACAATGCGGGCAGGTCGGCAATATCGCCATCCATGGAAAACACGGTATCGGTTACCACAAATCGCTTCACCTCCGCATCGGGATGGCCGCCGGCTGAAGCTTCCGCGGAGTCCGTTGATTCAGAGATGTCGTCCGCTTTGAATATCGCGTTTTTGCCACGGCCGGGTTTTGCCAGCAACGCCGCGGCGCGGCGATAATTAAGATGCGGAAAAACCCGATGTTCCGCACCACTGTATTTGGCTGCATCCAGCAGGCTGGCATGGTTAAGCTTGTCGGAAACAATGCGGTCGCCTGGCCCGGCAAATGTGGTGAGCACCGCAAGATTCGCGGTATATCCGCTTGAAAACAGCAGGGTGGCCGGCGTTTGCTTGAACGCGGACAATGCCGCTTCAAGTGCATGGTGCGACTCCATAGACCCCGCCACAAGGCGCGATGCGCCTGCTCCCAAACCGTAACGGCCTATGGCGGTGCGGGCCGCATCTATCACGCGTTCGTCGGCGGCGAGTCCCAGATAATTATTGGTGCAGAATTGGAGGTAGCTGCGCGAATCGATCGTCATGCGGGGGGCCACGGCATTGCCCACCACCGGTAGCCGTCGCCAAAGATGATCGCGTTTGCGCGCTGCGATATCCGTGGCCAGTCCGGCAAGCCACGCTCGAACGGCGGGAGGTAAAGTGTGATCGTGCGAATGGTCGATTGAAGTCATACGCGGCCATTTTAACCGAAAGTCATTTTCTGCAACGGCTGGACAATCGTTCAAGAGGTGGGCAGATTTCATCTTCAATTTCTAAAATAAGATACGCGGCATACTTTATGATTTTACGGTAATATAATGTCGGTGTGACCCTCGCGTACCCGACGGGCGCGGTGGCGGCGGACAAATCAGATTAAGCGAGATAAGAATGGCCAAATCCACAAAAGCAACGTCAGCGGCTTCGCCGAATCTGGATATTATTCATGCGGATCCATGGTTAAAACCGTATGCGGATCAGCTTCACCGGCGTCAGCGGATGTTTATGGACGCTTGCCAGCGGCTGGAAAAGGCGGGTGGTCTGCTGGGCGCTGCAAGTACGGGCTATAAATATTTCGGATTTAACCGCGGCGAAAATAAGGGCACCGCCGGTCTCTGGTATCGGGAATGGGCGCCCGGAGCCACGGCTTTAAGCCTTGTCGGAGACTTTAACCGATGGGACCGAACCGCCAACCCGCTTTCGCGCGATGAGTACGGCGTCTGGAGCCTTTTTCTGCCTGATGATCCGTACGCAAGCCTGCTTGTCCATGGCGGTATGTTGAAGGTGCATGTGATTTCCGCGCTTGGCGGCATGGATCGAATTCCCGCCTACATTCGCCGTGTGGTACAGCGCCCGGGGTCACCGGAATTCGTGGGTCAATATTGGAATCCGGAAAAGCCATACACCTTCAGGAATTCCTCTCCCAAGCCGCAAGATCGGCACGGCGGACTTCGCATTTACGAGGCGCACGTGGGAATGGCGCAGGAACATGGTGGCGTGGGAACGTTCGCGCAGTTTACGCATGATGTTCTGCCGCGCGTGCGAGACATGCGTTACAACGCTATTCAGTTGATGGCGGTGATGGAGCATCCCTATTATGGATCATTTGGTTACCATGTGAGCAGTTTTTACGCCGTATCGTCACGGTTTGGCACGCCGGAGGAACTGCAGCAGTTGATTGATACCGCGCATGGGATGGGGCTGAGTGTTCTTCTGGATGTGGTGCACAGTCATGCGGTGAAAAATATGCAGGAGGGGCTTAATCATTTTGACGGCACCGATCATCAATATTTTCACGCCGGAGCGCGCGGTGAACATATCGCCTGGGATTCGCTCTGTTTTGATTATCGTGTGTTCGAGGTTCAGCGTTTCCTCCTGGGAAACCTGCGGTTCTGGCTGGAAGAATTTCACTTCGACGGCTTCCGCTTTGATGGCGTGACGAGCATGTTGTACCTCGACCATGGTCTGGGCGCAAAGTTCACCAGCTATGACAGCTATTTTGGCCCGAATGTGGATGAAGACGCGTTGGTGTATCTGCGCGTGGCCAATGAGCTTGTCCATTCGCTTAAACCAGATGCGATTACGATTGCCGAAGATGTGTCCGGAATGCCCGGCATGGCGGTGCCCGTCAGGCAGGGCGGCATCGGCTTTGACTACCGACTGGCGATGGGCGTCCCGGATTATTGGATTAAACTGCTGAAGGAACAGCGCGATCAGGAATGGAATCTGGCGGGCCTGTATCACACACTGATGAACCGCCGACATGGCGAAAAGCACATCGGATACGCCGAAAGCCACGACCAGGCGATGGTCGGCGACAAAACGCTGGCGTTCTGGCTGATGGATAAAGACATGTATGAAAATATGAGCAAATTTACCCACAGCATTGTGGTGGAACGGGGAATTGCTCTGCATAAACTGATCCGACTCATCACCTTTTCCCTTGCGGGCGAGGGCTACCTGAACTTTATGGGCAATGAATTCGGCCATCCGGAATGGATCGACTTTCCGCGCCCCGGCAATAACAATTCCTATCATTATGCCCGGCGTCAATGGTCGCTGGCGGATCGCGACGATTTGCGCTATGGCGGTTTGCGGGAATTCGACCGGGCCATGCAGATGCTGGACGAAAAATTCAATCTTCTGCCGGATCCGTTCATTGAGCAACTTCTGGTGCATGAAGATACCCGGCAGTTGGGGTATCGTCGTGGTCCGCTGGTCTTTATTTTTAATTTTCATCCGACGGAAAGTTTTGTGGATTTGCGCATTCCGGTGCCGGACCCGTCCGACTACCGCGTGGTGCTGCAAACGGATGCGCCGGAATTCGGCGGATTCGATCGTGTCAAAACCGGTCAGATTTATCCATGGCAGAAGGTGGAAATGTATGGCCGCGGGCAAAGCGTGCAGATATATCTGCCCGCGCGTACGGCTCAGGTGCTTTGTCCGGCGGGAATAATCTGACGGGTCCGGCGCATTGCACAGCGGCTCCGCAGGTCCCCGTCGGCAGGTGTCGCGGGATTCGGGAAACCAGTCATACGGAAGACCGCGACAAATAATTTCGCTACAATATTGACGGTCAGCCGCTTTGCGGCGTTTTAGTTTGTAAGGATAAGGCCTATGACGAATATTGAACTATGGACAAAATATAAACAGCATCTGTGTGTTTGCCCGCGGATCGGGCTTACGCTGGATATCAGCCGCATGAATTTCCCCGAGACGTTTCTGAAGGACATGATGCCGGCCATGAAGGCGGCCTTTGCGGCCATGGAAAAGCTGGAAGCCGGCGCGATTGCCAATCCGGATGAAAAGAGAATGGTCGGTCACTATTGGCTGCGCAGTCCGGAAAAGGCACCCAATCCGGAACTTTCCCAAATGATCACCCAGACCGTTGCGGACATCAAGGCGTTTGCCGCGGATGTTCGTCGCGGCACGGTGCGTGCCGCCAATGAAAAGAAATTTTCAGACCTTCTGGTCATCGGCATCGGCGGTTCAGCTCTTGGGCCGCAATTTGTTGCCGAAGCTTTGGGTGTGGCCAAAGACCGCATCAAAATACACTTCTTTGACAACACTGATCCCGACGGCATGGAAAGGGTGTTAGAGACCATAGGGCGGGATCTTTCGCGTACGCTAACGGTTGTGATCAGCAAGTCCGGTGGCACCAAGGAAACCCGGAACGGCATGCTGGTGGCCGCGGCGGCCTACAAGGCGATGGGTTTGAATTTTTCAGAGCATGCCGTCGCCGTCACCGGGGCTGGGAGCGAACTGGATAAGACCGCGGAATCACAGAACTGGCTGAAACGCTTTCCCATGTGGGATTGGGTGGGGGGGCGAACCAGCGAACTGTCGGCGGTCGGGCTTGTGCCGGCGGCTATCTGCGGCATCAACATTGATGGCATGCTTAAGGGCGCCCGCGATACGGATGCACTGACGCGGCGCCCGGATGTCAAGAAGAACCCGGCGGCCTTAATGGCTCTGATGTGGTATCACGCGGGGCGGGGCCGAGGCGCCAAGGACATGGTCGTATTGCCATATAAAGATCGGTTGGCGCTTTTCAGCAAATATCTTCAGCAGCTTGTCATGGAATCCCTGGGTAAGGAACTGGACCGCGCGGGTCAGGTTGTTCACCAGGGAATCGCTGTTTACGGCAACAAAGGGTCTACCGATCAGCATGCGTATGTGCAGCAGTTGCGTGAAGGCGTCAATAATTTTTTTGCCACCTTTATCGCTGTGCTTGGCGACGCGGCGAGTCTGAAAGCAGGCCGTGCCGCTTCGGAACTGGAAGTTGAGCCGGGCATCACCAGCGGTGATTATCTGAATGGATTTTTCCAGGGCACGCGACGGGCCTTGTTTGAAAATGGCCGCGAAAGCATGACCATTACGGTGGAAGATATTTCACCGCGCACCATTGGTGTTCTGCTGGCGCTGTTTGAACGGGCCGTCGGGTTGTACGCGGAACTGGTGAACATAAATGCCTACCATCAGCCCGGTGTGGAAGCGGGCAAAAAAGCCGCCACCGCGGTCGTCGCTCTTCAGGCCAGAGTCATGGCGCATCTGAAATCCGGCGGGCGGGGCACGGCGGACGAAATTGCGCAGGCTCTGGGCGCGGCGGATGAGGCCGAAACCGTGTTCCATGTCCTGCGCCATCTGGCCGCCAACGACCGTGGAATTAAAGCAACCGATTCCCCGGACCTGACCGCGGCCGTGTTCTCCGCGTGACGGTCCGGCCAGTTCGCTGGATCGTGCCATTTCAGACTCGCGCACCTGCGGCGAGGACTGCCGGCAGTCTGTGATTTTGGCCGTGCATGGGTGATTCCGCAAAGGAGATTGCCATCTTTTCCTTTCGCTTAACTCAGGTGTGCTTCTGGCTGGGGATCAGCGCGTGGTTCGGAGGGCTTCTGGTGTTGGGGCCGGTGGTGGCCTGGCAGTTGTTTGCCACCATTGCCCATGCCCATGTCCAGGTTGCGGGCATGAATACACATTTGGATCAGTCGCGGGAACTGGCCGGACTGGTATTCGGCAATATTCTCCACATTTTTTACTGGATTGAACTGGTCTGTCTCGGGCTGATTCTTGGCGCAGTGGTCGGTCAGATGCTGCTGCATCTGCATTTGTGGAATGCCGGTGTCTGGTTGCGTCTTTTGGTCATTGTGCTGCTGGCGGCGGTTACGCTGCATGATGTATTTTTTATCGCACCGCAGGTCTTCGCCCAGCACAGCCAATGGCTGGCCAGCCTGACGACCCGGCCGGCGGCGGCCAAGGTTCACGAAAAACTGTTCAGTCAGTATCATCTGGCTGCCGAACATGATGGTGTTATTGAAACCGTCTTGTTGCTGGCGCTGCTTATAATTTCGGCCTGGTGTGTCAACTATCCGACGCGCAACGCCTATATCCGCAAGATAACGGGAGCCGCCGCCGAGGCTCCCGCAAAGCACGGATAAACCGGCGGCATTGCGGGCCTCCACCAGACACCGAATTCAGGAGCACTGATGGCGAAGGAATCGTTCATTCAGAAAAAACAGCGGGCCGCGCGGATTGTCGGACAGTTGAAAATATTATATCCCGATGCCCATTGCGCCCTGAATCATGACAATCCATTTCAGTTGTTAATTGCCACCATTCTTTCGGCACAATGCACGGACGATCGGGTCAATAGGGTGACGCCGGCCCTGTTCGCCCGCTTTCCGGACGCCCCTTCGCTTGCCCAAGCTGAAATGACGGACATCGAAAATATTATTCGTTCCATTGGATTTTTCCGGGCCAAGGCGAAAGCAATTCAGACAACCGCTCGGCAACTGACTGAACAATATGCCGGCGAAGTGCCGCAGACGATGAACGCCTTGATACAATTGCGTGGTGTCGGGCGAAAAACCGCAAATGTCGTGCTTGGAAACGCCTTTCGTAAAAATGTGGGCGTTGTGGTCGATACGCATGTCGGCCGGCTGGCGCGGCGTATGGGCCTGTCCGCGCATCTGGATCCGGAAAAAGTGGAACGCGATATGATGCGACTTATAGATCAGCCGGATTGGACGCTCCTGAGCCATTTGCTGATATTCCATGGCCGGCGGGTGTGCGCAGCTCGCAAACCGAATTGTGCTGGCTGCGTATTTGGTCCTGCGGCGGCTGCTGCCCGTCGGCTCTGCCCGCAAAGGGGTATAGTCATTCGGCGGCAGTTGTCGAAGGTGAATGTTCGCGCACGTTAATTCGAATGCGTGGTCGCGGCCTTAGCGGCGCGCATGTGGTTCGCCGCGGGTTGGCTGAAATCGTTCCGGCCTTTTGGCTCATGCCGTTCATAGATCGCAATGGGAAGAAAGCCAAATCGGCGGGCGCACGTGTAAATTGTACCAGTGTCTTTATGTATCATGGTGTGTGCTCCGATATGGGCAATAACGACATCGGGATCCACCTCAGGCTTTCCTTTGACACCATACGGGGCGTTAAAGCTTACAAATACAGGCTTTTCCGGAAGGCCCCGTAAAAGCGATGAAAGAATGGCGTAGGTATATGGCATATAGCCGCGGATGTGCAGCCCGATGATCTTTGGCGGATGTTTCATTTCCCGTAAATAGGTGCAAATCTGTTCTACATTTCGCGTGGGCTGGTCGCTGTCCCGGCAAAGCAGGTAATCGCGTGAATGAAACTCAACGCCCTGGCCGCCCACCAGCGTGCGCGGAAACAGAAGCATGGTAGGCACAAGCCACGCAAACAGGCCAACGAGTACCAGTGGCGTCATCCAGCGGAATAATCTGCTGTTCAGAACAATTGCGGCTACTGGCGCCGCCATAGCCGGAATAGCCGGCAGCAGATGGTTTGCAATGGCCTGCCACCGCAGGAATGCGGCCGCCATAATCAGACATGCCACGGGCAGCAGTAAAAACTTCCAGCTTAGGGCGCTGATCGATTGATCGCGCAAAAATATCAGGCCTGGTGGAATAAGCAGGAACAGAAGCATCTGAAAAGGCCATCCCACTCTATCTTCATTTCCTGCGTGATACGTTGCGCCGTCAAAATATATCCGTACGCCGGGATAGACATACATGGTTTGCGGATCTTGAATATCCAGATGCAGAAATCCGGCGATTCCAAAAATGACCTTGTCCACGCCGATATTCAACAAATGGCTCGGGCCGGAAAACATGGATGCGGTGGTGCGCAATACATTTACTGGAATGGTCTGGATATTAAATTCGCCATTCAACAGGACCAGCCGGGGATCTTTTGAATGAAGGGGACCCAATGGAGCGCCAAACTGCCGCATATTGCGAATCAGGTATCCGGAATTGATGATGAGTGTCACGATTGCAATCATCAGAAGCCATGGCACCACTCTTGACCGGTTGGTGCGCCAAAACGCCACCGCCGCAAAAATGGCAATCGGCACGCCGAAAAGGTACCCCGTGCCATGCGTCAGAGGCATCAGCGAAATCGCCCCGGCCAGACAAAGAAATGTGATGGGGCCGCACTGCCGGTTCCGACTGATCCGCAACAACAGCAGTGCGGCGAAGGTGGTCCACAATGCCTCCAGAATTTCCGGTGTAAATGTGCTTGCAGAGCAGAACACCATCGGCATGGAAACCACCATCAGTCCGCATAGCGCTTCGGAATCCTTGTTGCCGCCGATTTCCCGACTGATAAGACTTGCCGCAAAACCCAGGAATAACGCGGTCAGCCAGCCGATAAGATTGATCGCCCAGTCATTGCCGTGGGCCAGCACCATCAGTTGCAGGCCGATCATTTCCAGTCCCGGCGGCATGCAAAGCTGCAGAGGATCGGATGTTGGATAGCTGGCCAGGCTGTGCTGCTGCATCCAGAAAATAATCCGCGGCATGTGGTACGCCAGTGAATCAAAATTATTGGGAGGGCTGAACAACGCGCTGCCCAGAGCATACGCCATGATGACCACGGCTGCGGCCAGGGCGCTTTTGCCGCGCCAGGTTAGCTTCGATGAATTCATAGCCGCACCCTCCGGCCTCTTTTCCGAGGGGTTAAGTGACGCGTTACCGGCTTGCGGTGAATGCTTTTTAATCAGATAGAAGCTGAATAATGGGACAAGCCACCACAGCAGTACGGGCCAGAACCGAATTTCCCCCATCAACCCTAAAACTTCGCTTCCCGCGGCGGACCAGATTGCACAAAACAGTGCGCCCACCAGCATTGCCTCGCGCCGGCTGGTACCGGAACTGGCAATGTGCCTGCCCAGGGCCGAGTATCGCTTTGCGACCAATAGCAGTATCAGAAATGGCAGCAATGCCAGCATTCCAATCCTTTGTTAAAACGGTCGCGAGCCTGAATAACGGACGCCAAACCGGTGATATTAACCGGGCGTGACATCTGTTTTTATGTCGGCTGCGAACCGCAGTGGCTTGCGCCCAATCGCCACAAGGCTTAGGCCCTGGCCGATTCGCGCGGTTTCCATAAGTCTTGCGGCAGGTAACAGCCGCTGGAACCAGCCCAGTTGGCCCGGGGAAATTGAATCGCGCCTTAGAAATTCGTTGATCCGCCAGCCCAATGCACCCAGCCGGTTGAAATCATTTATTGAAACCACTTCAAGGCCCGCGGCGGAAAGCAGAGTCCTAAGCCGATCAGAATCATAACGCCGCAAATGTCCCAGTTTATCATCAGACCGGCTCATCAGGCGCTGGTGTGCCGGAGCCAGAACCACCAGATAGCCTTCGGGGGCCAGTATTTTCGCCAGCGCCGGCAACACAGGCTGGTCGTCGGGCAGGTGTTCCAAAACGTTGTGACAGATAATGCTGTCCAGTCGTTCGTCGGCCAGAATCTGGAGGTTCTCTGGCGCCAGCAGATCGCCCTGAATGACCCGCACATTTTCCAATTGCCCGAAGCGGCGGCTGGTCATTTCTGTGTAAAATTCATCAGTATCTATGCAGATCAGCCGCGGCTTATGCAGCAACTGCTCGGCGAAATTGCCAATGCCACACCCGGTTTCAAGCACACGAGCGCCGATGTACCGCTCAAATTGCGATAAGATCCAGCGGTTGATTTTTTTTCGTTTCCGCAGACTTGTCAGCAGGTAATACCCATCGTGCGTGGTGAATCGCCGGTCCCACCAGCAGCATTTAACCAATGTCCATACCGCCTCGAACGCATCCTTAAGACCGATTTTTTTCCCTTCGGCCACTGTGCGGCCATGGTAACTGATCGGGACTTCATAAATCCGGATATTCCACTGGGCCAGCCGCGCGGTAATTTCCGGTTCAATGCCGAAGCGTTCGGCCTTCAGTGGAAGCCGACGGAAAATATCGGATCGAATCGCTTTGTAGCACGTTTCCATGTCGGTCAGATTCAGGTCCAGCATCATGTTGGAAATGCCGGTCAGAACCCGGTTGGCGGTTGCATGCCAGAATCGCAGCACACGCCGCTGACCGGAAAATACGAATCGCGATCCGAACACCGCATCCGCTTTTCCTTCCAGAAGGGGGGCAAGAAGGGCCGCGTAATCCCGCGGGTCGTATTCCAGGTCCGCATCCTGAATCAGGGCGATATCGCCGGTCATCTGTGCGATGGCGGTGCGAATGGTTGCGGCTTTCCCCTGGTTGAACGGATGCTGAAACAGACGAATCCGGCTGTCCTGTGCCGCAAGGTCCTGAAGTATCCGCCATGTATCATCGCCGCTGGCATCATCCACACAGATCAGTTCAATGGGCAACGGACAGGGCGCGGAAAGAACCCGTGCAATAATCGTCCGAAGCGTGCGCGATTCATTAAATATCGGCATCAACACGCTTAAGAGTCGATATTGTGCAGGCATGGTGCTTTCCGGATCAACCCCAGTGGCGGCTGCCGGCCAATTCTGCCGGCAGGCTGGCGGATTTACAGCCGCGTTATTGTCTTGATTTTTGGCGGTTGCACGGGCGAATCCGTTCCCGGGCGGCGCGGTACCGATACTATTTTATCGATGACTTCAATACCGGAAGTCACCTGGCCAAAACAGGTATACTGGCCATCCAGATGCGGGGAATCCGCGTGCATGATAAAAAATTGCGAACCGGCGGAATCCACATCCATCGATCGCGCCATGCTGATGACGCCGCGCAGATGTTTTCTTTTGCTGAATTCAGCTTTTATTTTATAACCCGGGCCGCCGGTACCGGTGCCTTGGGGGCAGCCGCCCTGAATCATAAAGCCCGGAATAAGCCGATGGAATCCCAGTCCGTTGTAAAAGCCCTTGTCCGAAAGAGTCAGAAAGTTTTCCACGGTTTTTGGAGCCACGTCCGGCCATAACTCCAATTCAATAATTCCCTGATCAGTTTCAATTCGAATGCGGGGTGCCAGTGCCTGAGTCGTTTCCGCCATGATCATTTAACTCCTGTTTTTGGGGCTGCAGCCCCAGAAAATTCAGCGGGCAATCCCGCCGTCAGGTCAGCTATCATATCGCAAGAGACCGCATTGACCAATTCAAGTAATCGCGTGCGCCGCCGAAGACCGCCGAATCCGTTATTCTTTTGTCCGACCAGCCCACAACCTGCACCCTTTACGGCAGAGTGATATGCGAAAAATGAAAATGCACGATCCGCTTTTTTTGTCCGACCATCAGTTTTAATTCCAATGATGTTTCCGCCGTCGGCGGCCGCTTCAATGGAACCGTAATGCGGGTGGATCCATTGGCCAGCAGCGTGGAAAAATATCCGGGCGACTCAAATATCTTTCCCCGCAATATCCGCAACGACCTGAAGCAATCCGGCGGACCGTGCAGAAGTACCGCTAGAAATGTCCGCTTATTCGCTGTTTGCAGCGGAAGTATGCTGATCTGAATATGCCACGCCCTAAGCATCGGGTTTTCAAGCGTTTTGCCGATTCCCGCGGCGATATCGGGAATCCGTATGGTTTTAGTCTGACCGCCGTACAGCACTGTGAACGCCCCGGTCAGATGCCTTATTTGTTTGGCGGTCGGCGGAGTCGGAGCAAAGCGGAGAATCGCCGGGAAGCCGATCGCGCCTTCCTGCTTCATTGTGGCATACAGCGGCTGGTTGATTTTTTCGGCAACCGGGCCGATAGGTGAAAGCAACCGCAGTCGGCCGCCGCCATCCAGCCCTGTGGCATAAAGATGGACATTCGAAATTCCCGCCGGGCGGACAAATTCGGTTCCACTGACCGCCAGTACAATTCGCAGTCCCAGGCGGGAGTTGAGCGCATCAATGTAGGGCGTCTTGAATTGCGACAGTATGACACCGCGGGTTTGCAGGATCGCCGCTATTTTTACCGTCGGCGGCAACACCACCGGTTGGGACTTTCCTGTACTGGAATCTGGCGTAGCCGCATAAATATTGCCCAATGGGCAAGTCCATCCGCATGCCGCCAGAACGCCCACTATCGCGGCCAATGACGCGGATGTTCTGGCGCGGTGCACGCTGGCAATCGCCGCTTTTATGCGATTGCATCCGAATTGCATCCAGTTGGCGGCCGACATGTGCGCTTCCCCCGGGAAAAAGCCCAACGAAGAATAAATGGTCACGACCAGAGCATGATAATCATTGTGGGCTGCGCATGCGAGAGCCTGCCTCTGCCGGCGGCATTCCGCATTCCAGAAAGGGTTGTGGGGCGGCAGAATTCATTGGACAAGTGGCTGCCAATCGGCCAATTTTATTTCAGCGACGAAGCATAAAATGCCAGGGCTTTACGTGCCCGGATCGGAATCAATCAGGCTGGATCAAACCGGGTCAAACCGGCAGTCAGTATATTGCGATACAGAATATTGAAGGCTTAGCCGTTGACCGTTGCCGTCACTTCAGGCTCAACCGAAACTTTACGGTTGGCGGCAAAATGCACAAGCCCATCAGACAACGCAAACAGGCTGTCATCACGGCCCAGACCGACATTCTTGCCCGCGCGGAATTTGGTGCCGCGCTGCCGGACAATGATCGAACCCGTCGTCACATGTTCGCCGGCATAGGCCTTAATGCCCAGATATTGCGGATTGCTGTCCCGGCCATTGCGGGTGGAACCTTGACCTTTTTTATGCGCCATGACAAACCTCTGTCAAAAAATGATTTCTTCCAATGCGGTGCAATTCTTCACCACATGTGTCTCGTTTCTATCGAGCCAAATAGTGTACAATAATCTGATTACAACATCAACTCGCCAACGTTTATCATATTCGCAAAGCATTGTTAAATAATACCTATAAGCAAGAATTAAATTCGTAATAATAAATATTCACATTTAAGTACTGTTCGTGGCGCGCGGCCCTGTAGTTTATCTCTTGTAATTGGGCGCCAGGCCGCGCAATGTCAGGCTCAGCTTTGTTCGTAGACAAGCAGATTTGCCCATGGATGGCCAAGCGGCCCCGGGGCTTTTTTCGCCTTATTTCGATCTCGGCTTTTCAGGATATGCCAAACCCCACGCCCGGAACCGGCAATTCTGTCTAATTGACCTGTTTACCCGGTGTCCGCAGACGGTTAAAAATCGGCCGCCAAGGGGCGGGTCAAAACCGGAGCATGGTCTGGGTACCAGGATAAATGGCGGGGGGACTGCATGCCGGTAACATGCTTTCTGGTCTTGAGGCGGTGCGGGCGTGGATCAGGCTTGTATCATCAGGTCTTCCGCCGGCCGGCCCACGCCGCCCTGGCCGGGAGGAGCCGATAACGAAAGGCCAGTCATTTTATATTTCCAAACAACCGGAACGCCGTGCGTGGCTGAAGGTACGCGCCAATCGGGGGGCCGCGGGCATCGATGATATAACGATAGCCGCGCTTGAACGCAGACTGAAAATCAACCTGTATCACATCTTGAATCGCATCCCGTCGGGGTTGCATTTTTCCCCACCGGTTAAACGGAAGATGAATTCGGAGGCCGATGGAAACAAAATACGATCGGTGCCCAATGAGTCAATAGGCTCGCGTCCGGTTCCACCAAAGCGCGGAGGGTGCAAGTTTCCCGCGCCACTTCTCCTGATTCAGTTCACTTGCGTTCAAGGCTGCCCTGTGTGATGATTCCAACTGCGCCAATCGAGTGTTATTCCGCGGGAAGGGTACGCATGGCTACGGTAGAGCTTGAAAATGTATCCAAAGTCTATCCAGATGGCGTACAGGCTGTGCGCAGCATTTCCCTGTCCATTCAGGACCGTGAATTTATTGTGCTTGTGGGGCCGTCGGGTTGTGGAAAAACCACCACCTTGCGCATGGTCGCCGGACTTGAGGAAATTTCCGGTGGTACATTATCCATTGATGGGCGGGTGGTCAATTCGGTTGCTCCCAAAGACCGGGACATCGCCATGGTTTTTCAAAATTACGCTCTTTACCCGCACATGAGCGTTTATAAAAACATGGCGTTTTCACTGCATATGCGCCGGCGCGAACTCAAACTTACCAAACAGCAGATCGACCAGCGCGTCCGAGAGGCGGCCGCCATTCTGGGCCTGACCGACTATCTGGATCGTCGGCCCAAAGCCCTTTCCGGCGGCCAGCGCCAGCGCGTGGCGGTGGGGCGGGCAATTGTCCGCAATCCCAAGGCGTTCCTTTTTGATGAGCCATTGTCCAATCTGGATGCCAAGCTGCGGGTGGAAACCCGCGCGGAAATTAAACGATTGCATTTGCGACTGAATACCACCACGATTTATGTCACCCACGATCAGGAAGAAGCCATGACTTTGGGCGACCGGATTGTGGTCATGAAAGATGGCCTCATTCAGCAATGTGCGCCGCCCCTGGAGGTTTATGACAGGCCGCTGAATATGTTTGTCGCCGGTTTCGTCGGCACTCCGCCGATGAATTTCTTTTGTGGCCACGTCGATGCCTATGGAGATTTTGTCATTCAACAGGCCGATGGCCAGCCGCAGCGACTTCGACTGCCACCACGTCTGGCCGCCGTGGCCGGTGCCCATGCCGGGCAGGACCTGGTTCTGGGCGCGCGGCCGGAAGCTCTTTCGCCGGACTGCGCCGGTCGTTTTGCAGGCGGGCAGAATAAGCTTGAGGCCCGCACCGGCGTTATTGAGCCGCTGGGCGACAAGGTGGATATCCACTTTTCCGTGGGCGGTCAGGATCGATTTGTTTGCCGAACAGATTCTACGCATGCCGAGCTTATTCGTCCGCAGGAGGCCATCACCTTGTATCTGGCAACAGACCGTTGCCATCTGTTTTTACCCAGCAAGGGCGGGCGGAATATTTCACTTTAACCCCCGCGGATGACCCGCCGCCTGGGGTGCAGGCGTCTCGCCCGCCATCGTTTCAAATCAAACCTCTCGCAAAGAGGCAAATGATTCTCACCTTGTGGTGCAGGCGTCCCCGCCTGCCGGCGTTCCAACTCGGCCACGGCAAGAAATTGCGGATGACCCGCCGCCTGGGGTGCAGGCGTCCCCGCCTGCCGGCGTTCCAACTCGGCCACGGCAAAACTTTGGGGATGACCCGTCGCCTGGGGGGCGGGCGTCTCGCCCGCCGGTGTTTCAAATCAAACCATCTTGCAAAGAGGCAAATGATTCTCACCTTGTGGTGCAGGCGTCCCCGCCTGCCATCGTTTCAAATCAAACCATCTTGAAAAGAGGCGAATGATTCTCACCTTGTGGTGCAGGCGTCCCCGCCTGCCGGCGTTTCAACTCGGCCGCGGCAAGAAATTGCGGATGACCCGCCGCCTGGGGTGCGGGCGTCTCGCCCGCCATCGTTTCAAATCAAACCCTCTCGCAAAGAGGCAAATGATTCTCACCTTGTGGTGCAGGCGTCTCGCCCGCCAAGTCCGTTGTCCCGTGCTTCAATGGGGCCGCAGCATTTCTGCTGCGGAAAGCGCGACAACGAGGTGGTGCTGCCATCCGGTTGCCGGCGCTTCAATGGGGCCGCAGCATTTCTGCTGCGGAAAGCTGTGGACCGCAGAGGATGGCGTTCAGCTTTGGCGGCTTCAATGGGGCCGCAGCATTTCTGCTGCGGAAAGCCGGCCGAATCTTCTCCTTGTACCGTGCGTAAACGTAGCTTCAATGGGGCCGCAGCATTTCTGCTGCGGAAAGAATGGTGTTAAATCGCTTTTCATCATCTACAGCAGGCTTCAATGGGGCCGCAGCATTTCTGCTGCGGAAAGTCTTTACATTTTCAAAATGTGCCAGATATTATAATAGCTTCAATGGGGCCGCAGCATTTCTGCTGCGGAAAGACCAGTTCCTTGATATTCACCCGTTCCATCGACCAGCTTCAATGGGGCCGCAGCATTTCTGCTGCGGAAAGCATCCTGCGCCGCGAGCCATGGTGCCAGACTCCACGCTTCAATGGGGCCGCAGCATTTCTGCTGCGGAAAGAACACGTTGAGGTCGAAATTTTCCTGCATTTCGAGGCTTCAATGGGGCCGCAGCATTTCTGCTGCGGAAAGGCGGGCCTGTACAATGTGAACGTGGTAGGTACTACGCGCTTCAATGGGGCCGCAGCATTTCTGCTGCGGAAAGTGAAAACTCCTTAGGAAAATAGGGCCAAAATGCCCAGCTTCAATGGGGCCGCAGCATTTCTGCTGCGGAAAGAGTAGACGCCTGGGCCGGCAAAAATGCTCATTTGGCTTCAATGGGGCCGCAGCATTTCTGCTGCGGAAAGTTTAGGAGTGTTTACCATGACCGATCGTCAGATTGAGCTTCAATGGGGCCGCAGCATTTCTGCTGCGGAAAGTAAGCCAGAGTTGTGCCTCCG
>DAIDJN010000043.1:0-15360 GCA_027451365.1 Phycisphaerales bacterium
AATAAAGACAATGTCAAGTTACAACACGACATTTACATGGGTACAAATTTAAGGCAAAATCGACCCGAAAAATCGCTGCAAACCACGATAAATCAAAGGCTTGTAAACGACTCGATAGGCTTAAACTGGGGGGAACTACGGGCTAGTGTGATGCGTCGTTTTTTTTTCGGGGAATAATAATTTATGAACAATCCACTTTCACCAGAAGAATTGCGTCAAATGGATGCTTACTGGCGTGCGGCAAATTATCTGTCCGTCGGGCAGATTTATCTATATGATAATCCGCTGCTTAAAGAGCCATTAAAGATTGAGCATATCAAACCAATGTTACTCGGACATTGGGGAACCACACCGGGACAAAATTTTATTTACGCGCATCTGAACCGCGTAATCAACAAATATGATCTGAACATGATTTATCTATCCGGACCGGGGCATGGTGGACCGGCGGTGGTTGGCAATGTCTATCTGGAGGGTACTTACAGCGAAGTATATCCCAATGTCAGCCAGGATGAGGCAGGCCTGAAGAAGCTTTTCAAGCAATTTTCATTTCCCGGCGGAATTCCGAGCCATGCTGCCCCGGAAACGCCGGGATCCATTCATGAAGGTGGCGAACTTGGTTATTCAATCAGTCACGCATTTGGCGCGGTTTTTGATAATCCTGACCTGATCGCCGCCTGTGTGGTGGGTGATGGAGAAGCGGAAACCGGCCCTCTGGCCACGAGCTGGCATTCGAATAAGTTTCTTAATGCCAAAACGGATGGAGCGGTGCTGCCAATTTTGCACCTGAATGGCTACAAGATCAGCAATCCAACTATTCTGGCACGCATAGAACCCGAAGAACTGGAACAATTGCTGCGCGGTTATGGCTGGGCACCGAGTTTTGTTGAAGGCCACGAACCGGACCTGATGCACCAGGCCATGGCGGCGGCTTTGAATTCGGCAGTGGAACGCATCCGGCAAATTCAGCAGGAAGCGCGCACACAAGGCAATACCATGCGCCCGCGCTGGCCCATGATTGTGCTGCGATCGCCCAAAGGCTGGACCGGTCCAAAAATAATTGATGGCCTGCCCGTGGAAGGATCATTCCGCGCCCACCAGGTGCCGCTGTCAGATCCGGCCACAAATTCCAGTCATCTTAAAATGCTGGAAAAATGGATGAAAAGTTACCATCCGGAAGAATTGTTTGACGACAAAGGCCGTCTGAAATCAGACATAGCCGCGCTGGCTCCCAAGGGCCGACGGCATATGGGCGCGAATCCTCATGCCAATGGCGGAGTTTTGCTGCGGAACCTGCAGATGCCGGATTTTCGGAATTATGCCGTTGCTGTTCCGACGCCGGGCATCACGGGCATCGGTGATACGCGCGTACTTGCTCCGTTCCTGCGCGACATAGCCAGACTGAATTCCGCTCCGCGAAATTTCCGCGTATTTGGCCCGGACGAAACGCTTTCCAACGGATTGGGCGCTATATTTGACCAGACCAATCGCCAATGGGAAGCACGCACTGTGCCCAACGACGAATTTCTTGCGGAAGTCGGCGGAGTACTGGACTCCATGCTCAGCGAGCACCAGTGTGAAGGCTGGCTGGAAGGATATCTGCTGACGGGCCGCCACGGCGTATTTAACTGTTACGAAGCATTCATACATATTGTTGATTCTATGTTTAATCAGCACGCCAAATGGCTGGAGGTTACGCGCGATCTTCCCTGGCGTGCGGATAGTTCCTCATTGAATTATTTGCTTTCGTCCCATGTCTGGCGTCAGGACCATAATGGCTTTACGCATCAGGACCCCGGCTTTCTGGATGTGGTCGTGAACAAAAAGTCGGATGTTGTGCGGGTGTATCTGCCGCCGGACGCCAACTGTCTTTTGTCCGTCATGGATCATTGCCTGCGCAGCCGACAGTATGTCAATGTCATAGTGGCCGGGAAACATCCTTCGCCTCAGTGGCTGGCAATGGACGCGGCGGCGGTTCACTGTGAAGAAGGCATAGGTATCTGGAAATGGGCCAGCAATGATCATGGCGTTGAGCCGGATGTGGTGATGGCTTGTGCGGGCGATGTGCCCACGCTGGAAATACTGGCTGCGGTTTCGATTTTGCGTCGTGAATTGCCCGATCTGAAAATTCGCGTGGTCAATGTTGTGGATTTAATGAAGCTGCAGCCTGCCAGTGAACATCCGCATGGGCTGTCAGATGCTGATTTTAATTCGCTTTTTACAACGGATAAGCCGGTTATTTTCGCTTTTCACGGTTATCCGTGGCTGATTCACAGGCTGACTTATCGCCGGGCCAATCACCGGAACCTTCATGTTCGCGGCTACAAGGAAAAGGGAACGATCACCACACCGTTTGACATGACGGTACTTAACGACATGGACCGTTTTCATCTGGTGCAGGACGTGGTGGACCGTCTGCCAGGGCTGGCCTCCAAGGCGGCTTATCTTAAACAGATGGTTCGGGATAAACTGATTGAGCACAAACGCTATATCAATCAGCATGGAAAGGACCTTCCGGAAATTCGCAACTGGAAATGGGGAACGTAAAACGAATCAGCTTTTTCCGATTTGAACGAGTCCGAATGCGATACCTGTGCGACAGGAATAAGACGGAAATGTCCACGACGCGAAGCGAAAATCATGGAGGACAGGATATATATGCAAAGGCAGCTTTATGGCAAATCGTTCACATAATCATCAGCACACCAGAGAAGAGCATGAAAAGGAACACCAGCATCATGGGGGCGAATCCGCAGGTCCCTACTGGAAACGGATGCACCGTGACTGGCGGTTCTGGACCGCACTGCTGCTGATGCTGGCGGCGATGGCGGTTTATTTACTGTCAGGCAACGAGGCGCTGCGCCCCAATGGGACGGTGCATCCTTCAGTGCCGGCCGCAGGCGGGTAATGGCGGAATCTGCCCCGCCATCGCACCTTGGCGCCATAAGGCCTCAACCGCCAGCCAATCGACGCATGAACGGCTTTTTTACGGTGTCTAGCAGGAACATCATGACAATGGTGGCGGCTAACAAAACCAATACCATCATAATGGGCACCGGGGTCATCAAAAGCCCAAAGACCGCCATTGCGGATACCACGACCACATCTCCAACGGTGGCACAGAGCAGAAAGGTTCCCGGACGGGACTTCCAGAATGAGCCGCTTTCGCGCACCAGATACACCGTTGCCAGTCCACTGAATACCAAGGCCAGAAAGACCAGAGTTTGTGTCGCCGGCAAGGAAAGATAATGCCGCCCGGCGTAGAACACAGCGAAGCAGTACAAAAGCCACGCAATGGCAATAACGGCGGATGACCCCATTAGAATTTTAATATTCCAGCGGTTCGGATGCGGTGAAGAAGTAACACGATCACTGGCCAGGGACATGGTGACGAAATCGCTGGCGAACAGCAGCAATAGCACCAACCGCGGCGTGGTGACCAGAGAACCGGTGATCAGCAGGCCCATGCTCAAAAACAAAGCCACCTGGATGGTTTTGGCAACTTTATTGGTGGTGTAGGTAAGCATGCGGCGATAAACTTTCCGGCCAATGTTCACCGCATCGGTCAGATGCGAAATGCCCGGCTTGGTAAGCACGAGGCTGGCCGCGGAACGGGCGACATCGGTGGCGTTGGATACTGCAATGCCAACTTCCGCCTGTTTAAGTGCCGGTGCATCATTCACGCCATCCCCGGTCATTCCCGTGACGATATGACGCTTTTGAAGCTGGCGAACGAGCGCAATTTTGTCTTCCGGAAACACGCCGGCAAACACATCGGCATCAATCAGGCCCTTTTCAATGTCAGAACGGTCGGCGGCTTTATTTCCAATACCAAGCTGCACGGCAATCGCCTGCGCCGTGGATTGACCATCCCCGGTTACCATTCGCACGCGAATGCCCAATGCCTGCAGTTTTGCGATGGTATCATGCGATTCCGGACGCGGTGGATCATGCAGCGAAAGCAGTCCGATGAGTTTTAATTCACCATCCGTTTGAGCGGCCACCGCCATCACACGATTGCCCTGAGCCGCAAGCGCGTCGGCCAGTTGGAGGCTGTCAGCCGGATTTTTGCACAAGGCGACGAGCGTCTTGGGCGCCCCTTTCATGGCACGGGCCTTTTTACCATCAAGTTCCAGTTCGGCTTCAGCTCTTTTGGTGGCTGGATCAAAAGGGATTAACCTGGTCCGCTTCCAGTGAAAGGATTCAACGGGGTTCTGCTGATATGTTTTCAGAATAGCCAGATCAATGGGGTCCTGCGTGCCGGCATCGCAGGTTTGTGCGGCAAATGCCAGAACATCCGGTTCGGACGCACCATTAACGGGTTGGATTTTTTCCAGGGCCAATTCGTTGAGCGTCAGTGTGCCGGTTTTGTCGCAGCAGAGTTCCTGCATGCCGGCAAGTTCCTGAATAGCGGACAGACGCGTAACGAGTACATTCAGTTTGGCCATATCCAATGATGCGGCAGCCTGGGCCAGGGTAAACGTTACAGGGAGCGCCACAGGAACAGAAGCCACCAGCAGAATAAGGGCAAACGGCAAAATAACCGACCAGGCAATCCCCATCATAAAGGCGTACACAAGAACAATAGCCACCAGCGTCACATCCATGATCAGCAGATATTTGACGATGGAAAATATAATCTGTTCCATGTGGCCCACGGTTTTTGCGCCGCGCACAAGTTCGGCGGTTATGCCAAAGTTGCTTTTGGCTCCGGTGGCCGTGACTTGTGCCGCCGCCTCACCGCGCTTGACGATTGATCCGGAACGGACATCACCGCCTGTGGCAAGTTCAACCGGGGCGGATTCGCCGGTCAAAGCGGACTGATCCACTTGAATATTTCCATGAATAAGATGGGCGTCCGCCGGCACCATGTCGCCCATGCGCAGGTACATGCAATCACCGGGAACCAGATCGCGTGCGGGCACCGGAAGCCACTTGCCATCGCGCATGACCCGGGCGCTAACTTCCAGACGATGGCGGAGAATGTCCAGGGCGGACTGGGCTTTGCCTTCTTCAACAAATCCCAGTATTGCATTACCGACAAGCAGCAATGCAATAATGACAGCTTCCACCGGTTTGAGCAGCGCCAGTTCCAGAATAAAAGTGACTTCGAGCATCCATGGCACGGGTGCCCAGAACTTTGCCAAAAAGGCCCGAACAGGATGTGGCTTTTGTTCAGGAATGGCATTGGGGCCGAACTTTTTGAGCCGTGCGGCGGCCTCCTGCGTGGAAAGCCCGCTGGCGGCATCAATCGCTGGAATGCTTTCCGGTTTCAGTGCGGAAGCATGCGGTGCCATAGAATGATCTCCCATTGCAGGCGGACAACCGCCATGATAGCGTGTCCTCGGTTCGCCGGAAATATGGCACAATCGGAGATGGCCATTCTTGCGAAGTTGTCCATTCAACGTTGCTCAGGCTTTAGATAAGCTTGGTTCCGGGGCAACCGCGTGCGAATTTGTTCTTGCTGCCGTCCGGCTTAAAATCTGCCGTGCCGTGTCAATGTCGTTAAGCGATCCATGTGCGAGCACTAAAAATTTGCTCATTTTGATATCGCTTTCATATTGCAGTGCGCTGTTTTTGGGGATTCCGATGCTGAAAAGAGCCGCGCCCAAGGCGGAAAGTCCCCCCACCACCACGGCTCCTTCAATTGCGCCAAATATCCAACCAGCCAACGGGCCAAGCACAAACAGCGGTCCGACACCCGGCACCATGAACATGGCGGAACCAAACAGCAGACCGAGCAGGCCGCCCCAGATGGCGCCATTTTTTCCCCAGAAAATCGCTCTTTCCGGCGCATTGTAATACCCCATGACATGCTGTTCGTTTTCCATTCCTTTGCCCAGAATGGAAAGCTTTTTCATATCAAAGCCGGCTTTCTGAAGTTCCTTGACAGCCTCTTCAGCCCCTGCATGGGTGTCATAAGTTGCAACAACAATGTTTTCGACAGACATAATCACTCCTGACAAAAAAGAGAATACACTCTTTGCCCCAATGTATAGTAGGCTCGCCGCAATGCTTTTTCCATTTCCGGGTATAGCCACCGTTGCGGCGAATGATGCGGGGCATCCGGCATTGGTCGCACCGGCAGACGCATAATGAGGCGCACCGCGATGCGCAATGCGACCGCGGCAACGGCCCCCTTCCTTTTTCGGTTGCCAGGCAACGGAATCACAATGTGCAGCCATCCCCCCGAGCGGACGGATATAATTCAGTAAATGATTGACGAGACTGTCCAATGTAGAACGACGAACATGCAGGCGGCGATGTTATTCACATTTTCTGAAAGGAATACAACATGAACAGTGCAGAATTAATTCACACAGCGCAGGCATTGGTCGCCCCGGGCAAGGGTCTGCTGGCAATGGATGAAAGCAATCCCACATGCAATAAGCGATTTGCAGCACTCGGCATTCCACAGACGGCGGAGGCGCGGCAAGCATATCGGGATTTAATTGTAACCACTCCGCATCTTGGAGATTTTATCAGCGGAGCCATTTTATTCGACGAGACCGTTGGCCAGAAAACAATGAAGGGCGACTCATTTATTGACGCTCTACAAACAGCAAACATTATTCCGGGCATAAAGGTCGATCTGGGTACGACGGATATGGCCGCATTTCCCGGCGAAAAAGTGACCGAAGGCCTGGACGGTCTGCGCTCGCGACTGCGTCGATATCGGGCGGCGGGACTGCTTTTTGCCAAGTGGCGGGCGGTAATCGCCATTGGCGACGGTCTTCCCACAGATTGCTGTATTCATGCCAACATGCATGCACTGGCGCGATATGCCGCTTTGTGCCAGGAGGCCGAAGTGGTTCCGATAGTGGAACCGGAGGTTCTTATGGAGGGCAACCACACGTTAAAGCAATGCCTTGTGATAACTGAAAAGGTACAACATTCGCTTTTTGATCAGCTTTATATGCAGCGGGTCGATTTCCAAGGATTGCTTCTTAAGCCGAACATGGTGTTACCCGGCACAGTTTGCCCGGAACAGAATCATGTGGATGAAGTGGCCAATGCGACCGTGACGTGTCTGCTGCGCACTGTTCCAGCGGCGGTGCCGGGAGTGGCCTTTTTGTCCGGCGGCCAATCCGCCCGGCTGGCGTCAGAACGATTGAACACAATGAACGTCCAGTTTAAAGGACGCATGCCCTGGGCGTTAACATTTTCGTTTTCGCGAGCCATTCAGCAACCGGCTCTTGACTTGTGGAAGGGACGGCCGGAAAACGTCATGGCCGCACAAAAGGCGCTCCTTCACCGCGCCAGTTGTAATGGCCGTGCGCGACAGGGACTATACAACCCGGACATGGAATTGTCCCCGAAAACCTGAAGCGATCGCAAGTCCTGTCATGCGGCGGAAATAAGCGGTAAACTTGTACCATGACTGCGTGAATGGAGATGCACATTGACTAAATCCCGCAACAGCACCAAATTAAGATCGATTTCCGCGGCAGGCCGGCGCTCGCAACTGCCACCGATTGCGGGACGACCATTGGCGGAAATAATCCATTTTATGGAGTCCATTGCCCCCCCCTGCCTGGCTGAAGACTGGGATCATGTGGGACTTTTAAGCTCGCCGCGTAACCGGGACCAGCCCATTAAGCGCGTTTTGATCGCGCTGGACCTGACCGCCCGCGTGAGGGACAAGGCGCTGGCTGCGGAAAATACGCTGCTGGTCTGCTATCATCCGCCGCTGTTAAAGCCGGTGGAAAATTTATGTGTCCGCGATCAGACACCGGCGAGCCTGGCAGTGGAATTAAGTCAGAATAATGTGTGGGTATACAGTCCGCACACAGCACTGGATATTGCCTCAGGAGGCACCAACGATTGTCTTGCCGCCGAATTGAATCTAAGTGTGACAGGTTCACTTCTGCTTAAGCCAGCAAAAGGAGCGACCGTTAAACTGGTGGTGTTTATACCGGAAAGCCATCTGGAACAAGTGGCCGCGGCGGTATTTGAAGCGGGTGCCGGCAAGATAGGCATCAACAGCCGCTACACGCAGTGCAGTTTTCGCACTCGCGGTACGGGAACATTTTTCGGGGATGAATCGACTTCACCGGCCGCAGGCCGCAAGGGCCAGTTAGAATTTGTGCCGGAAATACGCTTTGAAACAATTGTCCCCCGAAGCCATCTGGCACCGGTAGTCGCCGCGCTGCGGGCCAGCCATCCGTATGAAGAACCGGCGTTTGATCTGCTGGCGATGGAAAACCCGCCGGAGGAACCGGGCCTGGGCAGGATAGCCCGATTCAGTCAGCCGCTGACGCTTGGGCAGATTGCCCGCAATTGTCGCAGTCAACTGAAATTAAAAGCCGTCGCGGTTATCGGCGACCCGCAGACGATATTGCAAAGTGCTGCAATTATTGCGGGGAGTTCTGGATCGGAGCCGGCCTCGGCCATGAAATTACGGATGATAGATTGTCTGATAACCGGGGAACTCAAACATCACGACATGCTGCATTATGCGGGCATGGGCCTGTCGGCGATTTGCCTTGGCCACGCCGCCAGCGAGCAGCCGGTGCTTCGGTCGGTGGCCAGGCGGTTAAAAGCCGCTTATCCACAATTGAATGTTCAGGTTTTAAGCGGTCCGGACGACAGCCCGATTTTGTGGATGTAATGCCGCCATGGTAAACCGCTCACAAATTGAAGAACCAGATGTCGCATGCGAACGCTCCGCCACCGTAGCAATGGTGTTAACCGCCGGCACAACCGGGGCCATTGCTGTGATAGCAATTGCCGGCCCGGAGACCGGTGAAGCGCTGCGGAAGATATGTCATCGGGACCTGACGGACTTTAGGCAATTGGCGACCGGGCAGATCGCCCGGACGGATTTTTATCACAACAGGCAGGTATTTGATAACGGTCTGATTGTTTTTCACAGTCCGACACAGATCGAATTTCATTTACATGGTGGCACTGCGGTGGTAGCCCGCGCGATGGCGGCCTTGCAGGAAATTGGAATACAGGCGGTTTCGGCGGCGGAATCAATTGATGGCGATTTTTTTAAATCCGTACCAGTTCACCTGCAACCCCAGATGCCGCAATCGCAACTTTCGCGGGAAATATGGCTTGAGCTTTGTCGCGCAAAGTGTGATGCCGCAGTGGATCAACTTGCGGGGCAGTTGAATGACGGTCTGCCGAACTGGGCGGATCAATGGCAAAGCCGATTAGCGGCCAGTTCGCCTAGCGCGCATCAATTGCAACAGATTCACAGGGAAGCGCAATGGATACGCGCTCAGACGGCGTGGTCGCAATTCCTGTTGCGGCCGCCTGTGCTGGCCATTATCGGCGCACCCAACGCGGGAAAATCAACGCTTCTTAATGCCCTTACCGGCCGCCCGGCGAGTATTGTCAGCAATATTCCCGGCACCACTCGCGACTGGGTGGACGAGCCGGCGTTTCTTTCCAGTGGTCCGGTGCGTATCTGTGTGCATCTGGTGGATACCGCAGGCATCCGGCTGACCGAGGATACACTCGAGGCTCTATCCATTGAACGCACAGGTGAGCAGCTTGCCGTCGCCGATATTCTGCTATTTCTGGCAGACCAGTCCCGGCCGCTGGAGCCGCAAACAGCATCCATATTAAACCGACTGGCAAGCAGCCCGGAGCGAAGGCAGCCGCTGATTCTGGTAGCCACCAAGACCGATCTGCCGGCGCAATGGAATCCGTTGGCTGAATATCCCCATCTTCCGGCGGTGCAGATATGCGCGCCCGAACTTGCGGGCTTTGCGGAACTTTCAGACCTTATTTTTCAGGCGCTTGGTCTGGCAAAGCTTTCAGCCGCGGCGGAGGTGGCATTTCCCTGCACCTCACGACAGAGTTTTCTGCTGGAGAACCTAGCGATGGCCGCAACATGGGCGGAGGCGCAGCGCATTCTTGACACACTTAAAGGGTAAAGCTGTGCGGCAGAAAGCCTAATGTTGACGCCTACCTTACGCAACTGCAACAAGCTTCGCACATCCATTGGCGATCTATTGCAATGATTCATTTCGAACAGCGCGTTCGATTTCCGAATCAGACCTTGCCCCGACCTGGAACCTGAATCCTTCTTAAACCGCAGTTACCCGCAAAAACGTCCACGGCATGAGGCTAAAATGCACGACGATTGCCATTGGACAACTCATCCTGCTGATTCATTGCTGACTCCTTGAAACGTTTGTGCAATCAAGGAATTAGAATTTACCCCCGTCAAAAAATTTCCGCCAGGTGGGGTTGGCGGGACGTTTGCCTAAATGGCAGCGGCGAATTTATCGCAAATCTAAACCATCAATCGCACCATTTCTGCTGATAACATCCATTGTCCTGGGGCGCTGGTCATTCAGCGGCACATCAGTGGAAGCTGTGAGAGCTTGCAAATTCAATCCCATTAGCTGGTTATTGCCACACCAACGTCCGTATCCGCTCCACCGTAGAAGAGAAACCACTTATTGCGAAACCAGGCCAGCCCTTCGATGAAGGTAGTACCCGCCTTGTATTGCCCGCTTTTTTCCCACGGTTCCTCTGGCCAGAAAAATGGTTCCGCTGGCCGGTGCAGGAGTTGCGCCGGATCATCTCCCGAAAACAGTGCTTGCCCCGCGGAATACTGGCTGGCCGGGACGCGCGGGCCTTTTTTAATCAGGCCATCGCTCATGCCGTTATAGAAAAATACTATTCCCCGTCGCGTAAGAAGCGCCGGTGGCCCGGATTCGGTTAGCCATGAATCAAAATGTCCGGGTTCGCTTTTTGGCAGTACCAGCCGCAGTTGGCCGCTTCCATCCAAAACCGGCGACCAATTCAAAATATCTTCCGAGTGCGCCAGAAACGTTTGCCGATTGGTATGCCAATACATCCAATAGCGGCCATGGATCTTGGCGGCAACAACTTGGTTTCCGGCTTTTCGCGTGACAATGGCTCCGGATTTCGACCACAAATTTGCAAAGCGGCCCTTATACGCTTCCCGAAACACCGGCCCGTGATGCGTCCAGTGAGTTAAATTTTTGGAAGTGGCAACGCCCAGCCGCGCCACCTTGTGATCCCACATGGTAAACGTAATCACAAATGTGCCATCTTCAGTTTGGACGATTCGCGGATCCTCACAGCCACCGGGCCATTCATATTTTCCCCATTTACCCGGCGAGGGATATACCACTGGGTGTGGCAACACCTGAAATGAACTCCCGTCGGAACTCTCCGCAAGGCCCACGCGACTGGTGTACCCGCCAATTTCATCACCATGCCGCCCCTCGGCTCGAAATAACACATATAGCTTGTTGTTCCAGGCAATCGCCGCCGGGTTAAACGCATGCGAAAATTCCCAGTACGAAAGACGGTGCGTGTTCGGATCAATAAATACAGCATCCCGATTAGGGCTTAAAATGGGTTGACCTCCGGCTGGACGCATAAAAGGCCCGATCTCCCAGTGATCCGGAGTTATTTTCGCATCGGTCGCCTTCATTTTTATAATCGCCCCGGCGGTGGCCCCGGTCAGCAACGTCATAAATGTTCTTCGATTCATAAAGCATTCCTTCTTAAAAAGTTGGCGGATATCATTATACGCCGACCGCTCTACCGCCTAAAGTTCAGCCTTCGCCGAAGACTTCGCCCCCGGCAGCCGACGCCGGAAATAGGCAACAGTGAGTGGGGTTATCGAGTGTCATTGACACCACGTTGTCATTCATCAGAAGTCCTCTGGCCATGGCGATAATCAATCACACAGTTGTTGACTAAGGTTTCGTGCCCATGGTAAGAGACAACTCCATCAGCCGCCGTATACACCAGAATCACTGCGGAATTTGGCGGCACCGACACTGGCGCGGTGCCAGATACATTATGGGCGATAAAGTCTCCGCTCATAGTGTTGTAAAGATTTACTTTCTTTGACCCAATTTTTATCGTCACCGTCCTCATCCGCTTATAGGGATTGTAGAACAGAAAGGTGGGAAAGCCGACCGGGGCGCTGGTGTCTGTAGAACCAAGATTTATTTGCAAAATGCCGCGAACATTGGTTTTCTGCACCAGCGAGCCAAGCACACCAACATAAACTGCGCCATAAAGGCAGTAATTCGTGGCACCCGCATGATAATTGCGGCCGGATCGCCCGGGATCAAGAAATGATTTTCGATCGCCGGTTGCGATCAACGGCTGGGCTGGGTAGTCGCGGCGGTATTTTAATCCCTCGTAAGCAATCAGAGATTCCCCCAATGCCCAACCCGGATCACTCTGCCGGGCTGCGGGGTGGAACTTGCCGTAGAAAAGGCGGCTGGCGTTAGCGGTATTCAATATCCATTTACCTAAAGCCGTGGCGTACCGCTGGTCGTACCGTGCCACCGGTGCCAACGCCCACAATTGCGTTGCCGTCTCCATAAAAAAGGCGTAGCCCCCAACACCCCATGGTCTCTGCGGCGGATGATTCACCGCGCCAACCAAGCCATCGACATCCTGACCGTCCCATTGGGCGTTCTCTACTCCCCAAGTTGGCCGAGCGTGATAACGGCTAAAACACCAGTACAGAAATTTTTCCACCGGATAATGCTTCCTAAGCTCGACGTTCATGCGTATGGCCGCGATAACGCCAAATGGCGTAAGAACTTCGTAGCTTGGATTATTCGATCGTGGCAAATTGGAAAGATATTGCATGCATGCTTTTGCCGCATGGAGAAAAACCGGATCATGCCACCGCTGCCACGCCATATATTCCACCCACGCGATGCCCGCCGCCATGTCCGGCTCACGCCACCTACCGTTGTAGACTGGCCGCATGGTGGAAAAATTGAAGCCGGTATAATTAAAATCATAGCGACCATCTGGCTTCTTAAAATGCGGTATGGCGTCCGCCCATGAGAGGGCTGTGGCGCGACACATCTTCGCCAGTTTCCGTTCAGCGGGGTATCGGGCTGAAATCGCGGCGGCTGTGATATCCGGAAAAATGGTGTACCACGCCGTTGCCTGCGGATTGGCACTCCTGAAATTATTGCCAAACAGGCCATGCCCGACGCTGGGATCAAAAAATCGCTCCAGCAACCGCACATAATTAATTGTCCCCGCGGACATATTTCGCCCCACCAGGGTAGCTCCCCACACGGCCCCCATATCCGAAAGTGCCTGTGCTGATGACCGGACATCAGGTTTTTGATCTACATAAGATGGCATGACAAATGCATGCGCTTCAATGTGGGTAGCTTGTATCATGTGTATCAGCGGCAAAAATGGACCGCTGGCGCGGGAATCAAATACTACCTTATAAAACTGTCTGGAGACCCGCGACCAATTTCTCATCCTATAGGGCTGAGGAATCGCTGGCATCCGGCCGAGCTCCGACGTAAAGACTTGTGCGACCGGATGCGCTTTTATTCGCATCACCATAAGCCCTAAGAATAAAGCGACACATACCGCCGCTTTCGATATGGACTGTCGACGGTGAGACACTACCACACCTCCAATTTGATCATCGACCCAATGACAGTCGTTCGTCCACAGGCCATACATACATTCTTTTTGTCGAGACCCCTTCAACTATTGCATATCCTCGTCACTGGTTAAGACAGTTGTAATACTTGAGGCTGCGAGCCTTAATCCCTGCCGCATGGCCATCAAAGAATACGACGTTTGCTATTCCCGTGGACAGATACGGTTCAGGAAAGTTAACCGTCGTGTCTCCATGCCGATAGCGTAATCCGCTTCCGGCACCATTGGGATAGTCAAAATTCGTTCGGGTACCTGGGGCTCCGGGTGGAATCATTTGGGCTATTGGGGCAGAAGAGTTTAAATCGCCGAAGTAGGACGGCGACGGCCACCAGTTAAACGCGGTCCAGCAACTGCCATTGTTAAACACCTGGTTGGCGTCTCCAATAGCCACGAGATTGGTAGGACTCTTGATATTGGACATCCGGATGTAGGACGGAACCCCGCCGGTAGGATCAGTTCCCTGTCCCACTATCTCCCAACCGAAGCCATTGGGATTGGACGCGTAGGATGTCCCAAAAGCATATGTGATCGGCATCGTTCGGACTGGATCCCAAAACAAAGCTTCGAACTTCTTCGCCATCGAATCGGCCGTGATCCCTTGTTGGCCCGACGTGCCTAGATAAGGTCCCCACTGATATGATGCTGAAAATGGTGGGCTGCTTGTGTACCAATCGAAAAGAACGTCGGACCAGACCGGATCGGTTGTGTTGTTGTCATAGGTCGGCGGCGTGAATCCACCATTAGAACCCGAATACTCCACCGTCAACTGGCCAAGCGACCGCAACCGAGATAAGCAAACCGTACTCTCGGCATCCAGCTTCGCCAAGGCGAGGGCCGGAAGAAGTAGGGATATTAACAGCGCAATAATGGAAATGACCACCAGAAGTTCCACGAGTGTAAATGCCGCCATTGAACCGCGATCTGATTTTACTGGTCTGTATGGCATTGAAAGCTCCTTAATAACGCCCTCATTTATTCTGATCAAAGGATCTGTGCATTGCCCACTGACCGAATGGGCTACGGTGCGCCGCCACTTGCGGAGGATAACGATAACAAATTAAAAAAACATAACAAACTCTTTATTCTCCTAAAGAGCCATTGGAGTTTACGCCGATCTGGCGGGCTACGGTTCCACACAGCCACCGCGACTGTGGACGCTTGATTCCTAGCGTTTTAGGCAAAATTTAGTTTATATTCGCTGGGCAGTTTCGCACAATGGCATTTTATGCGAATCTTTTGGCTGTTTTTCCAAGTCCCGAATTCCGAGCTACTGTCAAATCTTGTGGACAGGAGAAAAGAGGCCTTCTTCCGAGTAAATTCGTGTTCATCTGCAAAGACGCCACCTACCAGGAAAGGAGGCCGTATTGTTGCAGGCTAAAGGTATAAATGCCCGTTGAATATACTGCATTGGACTGGATGGCCATCTGCGGCTGATCTTCATTGCCAAACATCACCAAGGCCGAGCCGGCCACCATGCGATGGCTGCTGGTGTAATCGTCTTGGCAGGTGATTCAACGCCAGCCAGCAATGAAAGTCTGCTACCAGCGGATTTGTGTCCGCCGAGGCCAGGAAGGCAAGATCGCGATTGTCGCGGTCGCACGGAAATTCCTGAGTTGAATGCTCGCGATGTTGCGCACCGGTGAGAGTGAGACTTGGCGGACACCCGAGACACCAGCGGCTGAAGAAAAACGACAAGCCCATGACATGAAGCCCGCAGCGACGCCGGTTACGGCCGACATGGACAAATAAATTTCCGGGGCTAACGGGCCTCGGAGCAGGACGATTGTGTCCGCATTACGAACCGCGTCTTCTCGGCAGCCTGAAAATTTGAGAATCTATTGTCGTCACAAGCATAAGGAGCATGATGATGACATTGGAAGCAAATGTAAAGCGGAACGCGTCGGGGTGGTACACCCGCGAATA
>DAIDJN010000044.1:0-18651 GCA_027451365.1 Phycisphaerales bacterium
CAAGACGCTCACCGGGCCAACATCGCAACTGCCGAATCAGCCCCAGCCGCAGCGGAAAAATCCGCCGCGTAAAAACGCGGCCCAGAGACCCGGCCCAGAGACGCGGACGACCCGCAACCTGCCAGAATCAAAATCGCCAAATCGTCGACCGCCCGTCCGACCCCAGCAGTTGAAATTTAAAACAAAACACACAGCCCGAGCCTACCTGCACTTCGCGGGACGTTTACGAATCTGCTCGCGGTGTTGTATAGCCACGCAACGTCCATATATCTTTTATTGGGTGGCCGGGGCGGATGTACCAGTTAGCAGCCGGATTGGTGTAAATGATCGGCGTATATTCGGACGCGGTTTTGGTGATGGGACCTGCGCGGTGAGCATTTTTTTGGAGAGCAGGCGGCCCAATCTGGTCAGGGGCTGAAATTGCCCCGGGACCGAAACGGAGAGAGCGGGATTTGAACCCGCGGTACAGGTTTAAGCCCGTACACCGGTTTAGCAAACCGGCGCCTTAAGCCGCTCGGCCATCTCTCCGAAAAGCAGGCCCAACAGTATCGGTTGGGCACGGGAAAGTCAATGTTATCAGTGATCGATCAACCGCAAACATCGAACCACTGGAAATTTTACCACAGAGTCTGTCAACGGGTGCGGACGACGGCCAGGTCGACGGCGGCTTTTACAAGCCCGACCACAGTGAATAATGGGGGGCTTTGGAGGTAATCAGCGATGGCCCGCCCCCGGGGACTTTCAGCAAATCTGTCGCGGATTACGATGCAAATAGGTATCCTGCAGCGTTATGGGGTTTTCACGGGTTGTCGGTTTGTACCCATTGCGCGGTTGATGGAGGCGGGATGCTGGGCGTACCAAGCGAAAAGCAGGCTGTAATCAACCGGGGCTTTTTGTGGCGAAAGGACCGTGGCGGTTTGCCACTGAATGCCCGTCCAGCATTGCAGCACCACCTGTTGCCCGGAAATTTGCAGATGCACCAATTGATCGGGTGATTTTTTTGCGAAAAGCGTATGGAAAAAAATCGGATGCCAGCGGCCTTTCAGCCAAATCGCCAGAAGCCGACTTTTAAGATTCAAATCAGGTGTGTCCTTGCCCGCTTTCCACAAGGGTTGAATTGGAAAGCGTAAATCTCCCGGCTGTCCATAAGAAGATGCATACGGGGCTTTGCGGTACGCGGCCCAGAGCCTGCGGTTTCCGGCAATCATTTTCGTATGTGGATACATGCTTTTCCAGACACCCCAGCTTACCACCTGACAGGGCAACGGCGTAAGCCGAAAGCCGGCGGCCGCAGCCGGGCCGGCAATGGCCTTTCCCGTGATCTGGCTCCACAGGCTCTGGTGTGCACGTGGAACGGCGTGGTTGTACAGCAGCAAATTCGCGTTATACACTAATCCGCTGTAACCAAAGGTAAAGATTTTTCCCTTTACAACCCGGCTGTAGACAGCGGCGGAATCGCAAAATCCGTCGTAACTGACGAGGATCGGTTTGCCCCCCAGGCGGTCATCCACAACCTCATGCCAGTTAAGCATCGGAAGTGGATAGGCGCGGGCGACACCATTGATTACAACGCCAATCACGCGGTCGGGGTCTTGAATAAAGCCGCCAGCGTCGCGCCGGGCGTCGTTAATGCGGGCGGCGCGTTGAATGGAAAGAAGTTTTGGATGAATCAGTGCCGGCAGGCCGTTTTTCACATTGCCGGACCCATGAATCAGCCGCAGCGGCACCAGGCAGGGATGCAGATTAAATTCGTAACTCGCGGTGTGCACGCCATCGCCAATGGTGCGGCCAAAATCACCACGTTCCAGGGGAAGAACGATATCTTTCACAATCAGGCCAGCCGTAAGTGCGCCAAACAGGACGAAAATCCAAAGGCCGCTGGAAAAGAATCTGACGATCAGGTGTTTCATTGGTCGAGTTCTTCAAAATACGCTCCGGCGCGGCCAACGGACGCGGTCGGGTCAAAATGTCACGGTCCTTCCGGGGCGGGAACCTGTGGCACCGGGCCATCCAGCTTAAGGTCGAAATGGCGGCGATAGGTTTCAAACAGGCTCATGAATTCACTGTTGAACACGAAATTGAATTCCGGAAATTTCATGCCCTTCATGTTCTGGTCGATGTGGGAAAACATCATATCCACTTCACCGACGGGCAATTCGACGGGATGACCTTCGGCATTGGTGCAGCGCACGCGGATTTTACCGCTGATGGATGCGCCCATTTCATTGACCTGACTGATGCAGGCATCGTAGACAATCTGTTCCCCTGGCCGAACGAGCCGCTGAAAAGAGGCCTTGCCAATTTTGGCCAGGATTACCTTTTCCCTGAAATCACGAGCCGCCCCAACCAGAATGCCGCTGGTTTGGGCCATGCCTTCGATCATGAGGCTGGCGGGCATGACGGGAAAGCCCGGGAAATGGTCATGCAGATGGTCTTCGGCAAGGCTGACATTTTTAATGGCCACGGCGCGCTGGCCCGGTTCGAAAATTTCAAATCGGTCAATCCAAATCCACCGCATCGCATATGCTCCTAGTCGAGATTGTACCCGCCCCGTCGTCCGCGGGCGCTCCAGGCGGGCGGGTATATGCGGGAGTTGGAATAAAAACAACCGCAGGGGCGTGCCCTGCGGTTGTAATGCTGATAAAGATCGATGAAGGGGGGCTTACAGCAACCCATCCTTTTTTCCGATGAACTTGACGAGGTCTACAACGCGGTTGGAATAGCCCCATTCGTTGTCGTACCAGCTGATTAGTTTGAAGAACCGGCTGTTAAGTTCAATTCCGGCCTTGGCATCGTAAATGCTGGATCGGGAATCGCTTATGAAGTCACTGGAAACGACTTCTTCATCGGTGTAGCCCAGAATTCCCTTAAGCTTGCCTTGCGATTCAGTTTTAATGACTTCATTGATTTTCGCCAAAGACGTTTCGGTTTTCGTGCGGACGGTCAGGTCCACCACGGAAACATCCGGCGTTGGCACACGGAAGGCCATGCCGGTGACTTTGCCTTTAAGCTCAGGAATGACCAGTGTGGCGGCTTTGGCCGCTCCGGTAGCGGCGGGAATCACGTTTTGGCCTGCACCTCGGCCACCGCGCCAATCCTTTTTGGATGGTCCATCCACCGTGGGCTGGGTTGCAGTGGCGGCGTGCACGGTCGTCATAAGTGCTTCTTCAACACCGAAATGATCGTTAATGACTTTCAGCAGTGGTGCCAGGCAGTTGGTGGTGCAACTGGCATTGGACACAATGGTGTCCTTGGTGCCGTCAAATGTATTTTCATTCACGCCAAGGACGAAGGTGGAAATTTCCTTGTCTTTGGCGGGCGCGGAAATAATGACACGCTTGGCACCGGCGGCCAGGTGTTTGGATGCGCCGGCAACATCGGTAAACAGGCCGGTGGATTCGACCACGTAATCCACCTTCAAGTCTTTCCAGGGCAATTGTGCCGGGTCGCGCAGTGCGAAAGTTTTCACAAAATGGCCATTGACTGTAAGACCATCTTCCTGGGCGGTTACTTCGCCCTTGAAGCGGCCATGAGTTGAGTCATGCTTCAGCAAGTAGGCCAGATTGTCTGGCGGGACCAGGTCGTTAATGGCCACAAATTCAATATTCGGATCATGAATGCCGGCACGAAATACCAAGCGGCCAATTCTTCCAAAACCATTGATACCAACGCGAATTTTTGACATGGTGAATAAAACTCCATTCAACCTAACAGCGTATTACACCTGCAAAGCCTTCCACAGGCCCGCCGGTACGCCAAACCAAGCGGATTATAGTAGCGGTTTGCGGGTTTAGCGCCAAATGGCCGCAATTGTGAGAATGGGTTCAGGTTTCGGGTTTGGCCATTGTGTTTGGCAAACAACAAGAATTGGCAATTGTCCGGCAATCCCGGCGGCACGGCGCGAGCATTTTAGCGTTTGCATCCGCTTTCCTGCCACAAATATGGAAGTACATTTGGGATTGGCCACCTGTGCGGGACAAAAATACCACAAAACTACCCTGAAAGCCTCAATTCCGGTAAAGTAAAATAAGAAAGAGTGTGTGCATGGCGTTGTTTTCATTTTTTCAGAAAGATAAGCCGCCGACCGGGCCAGAAGGCGGCCCGCTGACGGCCGAACATCATGCGCTTATCGGCGAGGCTCGCCTGCGCGCCAATGCGGTACTGCGGGCAGCGCATGTGGCGCATCGGCAGATGATTGGCCTGGTGTTGATGGGTGTGCCGACCATCATGCTGGCATTTTTTGGCGGATTCAGCCTGACAGGGCTGGTGATGGGGCTTTGGATGACGGTGGCCGGCGTATTGGAAGGAATGGGCGAAGCACGAATACGGCGGCTGCATCCACAGGTGCTCAAAACACTGTGCATTAATCAACTGGCGCTGGGGGCGATGTTTGTGGTAATCAGTGCGTGGTGGATGCTGCAGGTAAAACTGGGCTGGGATGATAAGCAGTTGGGCCAAACCAGCGCTGGTATAAGCCAATTGGTGGGCGGAGCCGGAACGGCGTCGTCGCCCATGCTTACGTCCACGTTTCATCTGGTGGCCTACGCGGCGTATGGCAGCGTTTTTGTGGGCGGCCTGCTGGAATGCGGGCTGACAGCGCTGTATTACCGGTACCGTGCCAGACAGCTTGAAAAATATCTGGCCGAAACGCCGGATTGGATCGTGGCCATGCATCATTCCGGTGCTCTTTAACGGTTTGCCGCCATTGGTATGATGCCTGAAAATACACTCCTGTGCATCGGCAAATGACTTTGGATTCCCGGCCACAGGTCACGCAAACCCGGCGAAAGCCGGGAGAATTATATGAATGAACCGATTCCACCCGCTGAGCCATCGGACTCATCGCAATGCGCAAGCGCGAAAGGGGTGTCGTTGAATTTTTCGGCGAGGCGGCGATTGAAAGGCAAAACCCGCATTGACCGCGCCTATAAAACGGGTCTGCGGCGGCATCATCATCCGATTATGGCCTGCCTGGTTCGCCGGGCAGACAACGCGCCATCGCGCGTGGCGGTGTCGATGGGGCGAAAATGCGGCAATGCTGTGCAGCGAAATGCAATCCGGCGACGGATTCGGGAAGGGTATCGTCTGGCACAGCATGATTTTCCGGCGGGACTGGATGTTCTGCTGGTCGTTCGGCCGCATAAAATTCTGACTGTTTTGGAATATCAACAGCGCCTGCATACACTGCTGTTATGAAGGAACCGTGCGAATATGGATAACCAAAATAGGTCAAAACAACTGTCACTTCGTGGCCAGTACCCGGTTGCGACAGAGGGCGATCGAATTCCGCGCGGTCGCATCGCCTTGATAATAGACGAACTTGATAAGCTGCTGTATGCGGCACTGAAGCAGCTCTTAATTTTTCCTATAAAAGTTTACCAAGTCACACTTTCCCCGCTGATCGGCGGGCAGTGCCGGCATTGGCCGACCTGCAGCCGTTATGCCATAGAAGCAATCGAGCGCCATGGCCCGTTTTACGGTTTGTGGCTTGCGCTTTGGCGGATCGCTCGCTGCAATCCGTTCTTCCACGGAGGCATGGACCCCGTGCCGCCGGCGCGGGTAAAAAAATAGGGACGTGCCGGTATGCGGGCCGCTGGGCCGATTTGGTCGAGATGTCTTATTCGCGCAGGCGGCCGCTGTCGGTCACGCCAAGATTGCGGTAAATCGCCAGCGTGGCGTCCGAGTGGTTAAGGGTATAAAAGTGCAGTCCGCGAACATCGTGGTCCAAAAGGTCACGGCATTGTTCGGTGGCCCAATGCACGCCGACACGTTTGACGGCGTCCGGGTCGTTACCGCAGCGTTGAATGGCCCGCAACAGTTTTGCCGGGTAATGGGCACCGAGTGCCAATTCGGCCATTCGCGTAATGCCGCTGACGGATGTAATAGGCATAATGCCCGCGATAATCGGCACCTTGATGCCGGCGAGTACACAGCGTTCGCGGAAATCGTAAAAATCGTGGTTATCAAAGAAAAGTTGCGTGCATATATAGTCCGCTCCGGCGTCCACTTTGGCTTTCAGAAAATCCATTTCACGCAGGCGGTTGGGCGTGGAAGGATGACCCTCCGGAAAACCGGCCACGCCTATGCCAAAGCCGCGCGGGTCGGTACCCGGAAACCCGGTGGCGTGGCGCAAATTAAATTGACGGATAAACGCAACCAGGTCAGCGGCATGCTGGAAGGCATCATCTTCACGCCGATAGCCGGCCAAGCCTTTCGGGGCATCGCCACCGAGAGCCAGAATGTTTCCCACACCGGCTTGGGCATACCGGGCCAGAATATCGGCAACTTCAGCTTGACTATGGCAGACACAGGTCAGATGCGGCACAGGGTCCAAGCTGGTGCGCTGTTTTATTTTAAGCACCAGGGCATGGGTCAGTTCGCGGGTGGACCCGCCGGCACCGTAGGTTACCGATACAAACGATGGTTTTAGCGATTCAAGCTGGGCAATGTGGGCGAAGAGTGTTTCAGCGACCTGGTCATTTTTGGGCGGAAAAAATTCAAAGGAGAACGTGGTTCTGTCGCGCTGGAAGATATCGGTGATGTGCATAGCATTCATCCTTTAATCCGGATTAACTGATGATATCTTGTTCAGGCGAAAAATGCAAATAGGCCGCGACGCGGCGAATTGGCGGACGGTCCTCCGGTTCCTGTGCCCCCGCCCCGGCGGCCGACACAATTGGTACCAAAACCGGCATCACCTGCCCCAAAAAGAAAATTCATCCGCACGGCCAATCCGCGGGCTGCGCCAAGTGGCGCAACTCTGTAAACACTATGGCCAGATGATGGCCGATCTTGCCGCCAATTATACCCCAGGGGTACACATAATGGGACATTTTCCATGGGATGGGTTAGATGAGAATTGGTATAAGACTTTTGCGCGTCTTTTGGCGCGGCGGAACGACCGCAGGGTGCGATCCAACTCCATTTCTCCCATTATTGCCGCCCGCGGATAAACTTGCGGCGGGATTCGTTGCCGCTATTCATGGCGCAATCAATCGCGTTTTTCGCGTTTGTCGGCGCGGTTCGACGCAGTGCGCCGGTCACAATGCCTTTTTATCTATAGCGTGGCGTTGGCACATCCGATTCATCTGGTGAAATGGGCGAAAGAGTTTCGCATCGCCCATTGATTTGCCTTTCTTCTTGTGCGGGGGGTACACTTGGTCCTGAGTCAGGGCTGATGTCAGGCCGTGAAAGGGTGTCGCACTGTCAGCTTAAGATTTAGAGAATAAACGTGAAGCGAAAAATAATTCGTGTCGCAGTTGGGCTGCTTGCAATGTTCATTGTGGCTCGCAGCGCGGCCGGGCAAAACGAGATTGTCCGCGCCGCGGCAACGCTTCGGACGATGGGCGGCCATTCCAGCTTTTCGAGTCGGCGGTTGGCTGCCTATGCGCTGCAAAATCGACTTCAGAGGGCCATTGCTAAAGCCGGCTGGTGGCAACAGATTGTCCGAAAACCTAATGGCCAGTTGCATCATAAGTACCTGATTCCAGGTGCCGCTTACTTCCAACTCTTTGACTGGGACACTTACTTTATGGGCGTGGCTCTTAGCTGCGCCCATCGGGGCGAAAGCTTGGCGGGTTCAGTGAAGGATTTTCTTCACTTTACCGACGGCCACTGGTCTTACCGCGGATATACTCCGCGCATAGTGGCCGGACGGCATATGTGGGCACTGCCCGAAATGTGCAAGCCATTTCTTGCACAAATGGCGCTCCGGGCAAGCCTGACATTGCACAGCGCAGCCTGGCTAAGGCCTTATTATCCGCGTCTTGCCGATACGCTGTGGTATTGGCGACATGCCCGACGATCGCCCGACCGGCTGTTTACATGGTTTGACGGTGTGGAAAGCGGGGTGGATGACAGCGCCGCGATTATCAGCGTACCGGCGGACGGCACGGAAGGCGTGGATTTGGCCTGTTACATTTACCGCGAATATCGTGCTATGGCGGACCTGGCGAGCCTGCTGGGAAAACCCGCTGATGTTCAGCGCTATAAGCGGCATGCCGCGAAGCTCAAAGCGCTGATTCAAAAGCGGTTATGGGACAACAAGGCCGGTACATTTTACAACCGGAACAGTCGTACAGGCGCATTTATCCGCGTCCCGGAATGGACCAACCTGGTGCCGCTTTGGGCACATGTGGCCACAAAACGGCAGGCGCAAATTATGATCACGCGTTATGTGCTTAATCCGCGTGAGTTCTGGACACCTTTCGGAATACGCAGCCTTGCGCCGGAAAGTCCGCTTTACCACCCGGTTCATGGGTATTGGCAGGGACCTATCTGGATAGTTACCGATTACATGGTCATGCATGGCTTAATGAATTACGGCTACGCTTCGCAAGCGAGACTTCTGGCCACGGACACGGCGGATACGCTGTTACACGATATCAATGCAACCGGCGGAATGCACGAAACGTATAACCCGAATACCGGCACCGGCCAAAATGATGGCTTCTTTAAAAGCTGGGATTTGCTGGGGGCTTTCATGATTCAGGAAGCGTATGCCGGGCAGAATGCCGCGGGCATCCCTTCTGTGAAAAAAACCGAGGGCATCATGAACAAGAAAGGTCCGCGTTAGAGTTGTCGGAGCGGCCGCTGCTGCATGTGACTGCTGTGGCCTATACCCGCGAGAGTATCCATTTCCTGCATTCACCAAACAGCGGTGTCGAAGCGACAAATCCCGAAGGACGCAGCGATCATCCTTTCCCTTATGCAAGCAGGACGGACAAAACATCCCCAGCCTGCAATTTCACTTGCCGCCCAAGCTTAATTCGAATGCCATCCGGTTCATGGATAAGATTTGCTGCAATCTGTTTTCGATTAAGAATGACAGAAACTCCGGCAAATTTCCCTGCGGGCAAAGAAATGGTTGCCAGATTCAGCGTTCCCCAACGCAAATGAAATTCCGCTTTTCGCCCCGCCGCGGTTTTGCGCAGGGTGAAAGTTCCCCAGCCGCTGGCGGTGGTGAACGGCGCTTTGAAATTATCCGGGCGCAGTTGCGGATCAAAGCCAATATGCCCCTTCGGTCCATGGTATTGATAACGACAGATGCTGATAAACGATCCATAGCTGGCCATGGACCGGGAATAATGATCGCTGCATTCAATTTCATTAAAGGGATTGCGAAGTCTGGCACTGTAGCGATCATGAATGGCTCGCGTAATGGCCAGTCCTTCCAGCAGCAGTCCCTCCGCGAGCATGTTACTGGCGACCTGATGTTCAAAGCCGCTCATGCATTCCTGGAAATATTCCGCCTGCCATGCCGATTCCACGCCGAAAGGTTTGGGCAAATTCCGTGGATTGGTGGCCAGAATCAATCCACCGTCACCAGCGAGGGCGTAAGGCCGCCCCGCCGGATTGGCCATGCGAAAGGGTCCGACATTGGTGGTGAAGTTGTACTTGTAAATGGCCTGCAGGGCGAGGATTGTTTTGTCGCGGTCGAATACGCGTCCCAAGCCGATTTGCCAGGCCCAGGTCTGGCCATGCACCTGCTCAGTAAAGGAAGTCTGGTAGGTGCCAATATCATGGCGATGAGCGGGATCCGCTTTTTGTATGAAAAATTCACCGTTGAACAATTCGCTTTCAATGGATTTTTTCGTCTGGGAAAATTTGCGCGCGCAAAGTGCGGCAAATGCATGATCTGCGGTATCGGTGGCCATAAGTTCCCCGGCCCGTAGAGCCGCCGCATATAACCCGCTGATCCAGGGAATCTGGCCATACCATACGGCATCCAATGTATTGGGTTGCGATCCGTTTATAAGGCCCGTGTGTGCGTCTGTATGACGCATCAGCCAGCCGATAGCGAGTTTTACCCCCGGCCAGATGGACTTGAGAAAGGAATCATCCGCACTCATCTGATGTTCGCGCAAGGCGCAGAGTATCATTCCGGCCTGCCCGTCCACAGCCGGTCCGGTACCGGGGCCGCGAAAGCCGATCATGCCATTTTTATCCAGTGCCATCCCAAAATCCATCATTGTGCGCAGCGTGCGTTCGAGCTGGGGAAAGAGCCGCGCAGTGGCCTGAGAATAATGATATACATGCGTACAACTACCGGGGCAGCAGCCCACGCCCTCCCATCCCCAGTACATACCCGTACCGAAGCGATGGCTGGTGGAGGTGGCCAGAACCGCCGTGTTGTAAACAACCCGGTCCAGAAACCACCAGGGAAGGCTGGAATCGTACCAGGTGTCACGCCATAATTTGGTGTCGCGGCTTAAACGCGGGTAATGCTGCACCACATAACTGATCACGGCGGCGGCATCGGAAAATCTCCGGGTGTAATAATTGCCGGTTGGATCGATATTGCCATTTGGGAAATGCCATGCCGTGAAAAATATGATGGTTTTGGATTCACCGGGTGCCAAAGTGATGGATTGAACCAGTCCGCCCAGAAGCATCGTTCCGGGGTCCGCCGATCCGTCATTGCTCGCGGCGGCGGCAAATGGGGAACGTCCGGCCAGGTCAGCTTTTGCGACTGCTTGTCCCAAGACGCCCATGGCCATGGTGCCAAAATCACCATCTTTACGAGAGACCGTCGCGGGCAGCGGCATATCGGTTTGTACGATATCGGATATCCCTATATTGCCCCAGGGGCCAGTGGCGTGATCATAAATTTCAATGACGGCTTTTTTGCCTTCGAATTCCGAAACGTCAAAATATGCCGCGCGCATTTTGTTGTTGTCGTTCCCGGTCGCCTGGCGTACCACTTTTCCATTGACCTTTAATCGCAAACCGACCGTTTTTATGTTCGAACCGCCGCCGATATAAAAAGTCAAAAAGCGGCGTTTGATGGTAAAAGGGGGGCTGGTAAGGGTGCCGGTTGCGGAGTCTTTTTGGGCTATCGTTGAACCGGGCGCGGTGGCATGTGAATTCACCACTCGGGGGCCTTTGCCTCCCACGTCTCCTTGATAAGCCGGCATTTTGGCCCGTTTAATCGGGCCGCGGCCAAATGCGGTGCCGGTGGTTTTCCATTGGCCGTAGTTTGCCTGATCAAAATCATCCACCACAATATCCGGTCGTCTGGCCGCTGGTGACTGGGCCAGTGTGGCATCAAATCGCATGGCCATAATGGTGGCGTTGGCATGATGCCGGACTTCATTGATGCGGCCACCGCAGCCCGGTGCGGCGTGCAGCAGGCTACAGGCATTTTGTAAAAAGCCCGCCATGTCAATGGCTGCGGCAGTGGGACTGGAATTTGTGACCGCAAATTCGCAGATGGTCACTGGCAAACCGGAATCATCTTCATTTAACGGGATAAACGGCGAATAGGCCTCCAGCTTTACGGTCACCGGACATCCCGGATCGCTATAGTTAATTTCTCCGATGGGATAATTGCCGCGGAAAGTGATTTCCTTCCAGCCGCGGGCGTCCATGGTGCGCTCCACCCCATTGACCCGTAGTGCAAAACCCTGTTCAAAAGGAGATTCAACTTGGGCGGGGGACACGTAATTTGCCCCATTCTGCGGGTCAACATCATGTGGATGGCCAAAGCCGTTCCAAGGCACCTGCCGCGGTTGAATACCGTTGCGATTCTGGTTGAATATATCCCAAAGCCAAAGTTTGCCGTCGCCGCCCAAATACACCGTCCCACAGCAATGGCCGCCCACCGGCATGCCGATGTGCTGCAGTTCACCTTTGGCCTTGGAATAGACCGTTGGTTCTCCGCGGGCGAACAATGATGCCACCCATTCTGGATTCAGTTTTTTATCCGGTGGAATTAATTTGGCAAAATCCGCAGTTTCATAGGGGCCGGCCATCACTGGCCGATCATTTAATAACATGGCCGCAGCGACGCCTCCGGATAAGGCTGCCATAAAATGACGCCGCGAAACGCCCTCGCCGCAGCAGTTATCCGCAGTGCGGCATTCATAAGCAGATGGCAAAATGTTTAGTCGAGTTCTTTTGGTCATGAATGAATCCTTAACTGTTGTAAGAATTCCGGTCCTATTTAAGAGAAAGTTTTTTAAAGCCTGTTCTCCCTGACTTTACCCAGGGTGCCCTTGTCCGCATGCGTCCAACAGGCACGCTTGAGATGGGTAAGGCCATCGTCAGCCGAGACCCAGGAATAGTGTTGCTACCATGAAATACCACCAAAAAGTAAAACATCAGGGTTCGTGCCTCCCATAACCGCCCCTGGTAACGGGATTCGATAAATCAGAACGCTGGTTACCATTCATACGCCCATACATAGGTTGTATATGTGGTCGTTTGCGGATTCCCAAATATCTGGCCATCGAGTTCCTCCCCGCAACGGGCAGTTAATCGCATGCCTTTTTGAAAAAACAGGGGGTCCGTGTCGTGAAAGCGATAGGCGGAAAACTGATGCGCGTTTCCATTTTTAGCCAAGTGAGTCAGGCCCGAAATGGGCGTATGAAATTTGCCGCTGGAAAAATAATAAGTGCCACAAAAATAGTCCTCGAGTCCCGATGACAGAAATTCAGGCGATTTAGCTCCGTTAAAATAGGCGCGGATGCAGCTTTCCATGAAGTTCCAGTTGGGACTGCTTGCGGCCATGGTGACCAGCAGTATGGCACCGGCGGAACTCGTATTCATGAGGGTGAATTCCTTAAGCCGGGCCACGGTCATATTTTCGCGCTTATAAAGTTTGAGTCGGGCCGCCGGTGGCAAATGGATGCCCGCGATCCGCACCGGCAGGCCGACCGAGCCACGTATAATCCACCAGCAATCCGGATTGCCTTTAACACCGGGTGCAAGTTGGCCGGTGACGCGCAATGATTTACCAAACGGTACCGGAAAAGTGTTGTAAAATCCGCCGGAATGACCAGTCATACCCATTTGTCGCACGCCCCAGGGTGCGGTGTTATCATCAAAGCCAACACCATGGCCGAGGCCATATTCCATGTCGATGGAAGGAGATGTTTCTCCATCCACATAAAACCGGATGCGGGTCTGATTGTAGTGCGGCCAGTTCCCGCCATACCACTGCTGCGTCAGGCAGCCGGAGCCATTTCGTTCAAAAAGAACCGCTTCTTTCGCAGCGGAAAGAATGTTTTTTTGCTTGCCCGCCGAACTGAATGTCTTCAGCCCGGGATTCCAATCTTTCGAGGTATCCATACCGGCCCAGGACATTCCGCCACCCAATGCGGTTAAACCGGACATGGCCAGCATATCGCGTCTTGTAGGCATACATAACTCCAATTGTTAAATTGTCATCAGGTTTCTCAGGTTGGGCCTTTTCCCATTTCCAATTCAGGAGAGCAACCCCGTGGCTGCCATTGACCCTGTACTGCCACATGCGCCGCGATCCATCGCGTCGGTCACCTTTTTGTGTGGGTTGGAATTGGTACATCCGCGGTCACTGCAAGTTTCACAGGCCCGATGAGTCCCGCCGCAGATAATCTGGAGCCTTGTACATAATAATTCCAGGTTTCAAACGTCAGCCTGCCTTTATTTGGTCGCGGGGTATTGTGGATCACCCATTCTGGGAAACGCTTCAGCGGCCTGCCTACCAGCGTATTGCCAGACGTGCGCATGCCGCCCCACTGCAAACTTGACGGCTGCTGGTCATCGCCAATCAGGCGATTTCGCCAGGTATTGGTAACGGCCACCCGCAGGTTATTGACACCCGCTTTCAGTGCGGATGTCACATCCATCTTAAAGGGCGCATGCCACAGGACACCCATTTCACGCCCGTTCACCCAGACGCGAGCCATGTCCTTCACGGAGCCTAACTCAAGAATTACCCGGTTGTCGGCACCAATAAAACTGGCCGGAACGGTAAAAGATTTTCTGTAGGTTCCCGTGCCAGAGAAATATTTAATGCCGCCATTGTGCGAACTTGTCCATGATGCGAGTTTATTAAATACAAACTGTCGAGGCGCGCCCCAGCCGGGGGTGAATGAAACATTCCACGGGCCATCGACAGTTATAGGCTGAGGCAACGGCGCGATGCGCACCAGCTTCGTCGCACCGGACGCAAATGACAATTGGTAAAGTCCGCCGTGCGTGGTGCACAACCGCATTTGACCGGTCCTTTGCACACGAATAGAGACGTGCGTCGTTGGCGAACCGTTTCGATTAAGCGCTACAACGGAATTCAGGCCAGCCGCTGCGTGCCGAAATACCACAAACAGAGATCCCCGTGGGCCAAAAGCCAGCGGTACATTTGTACGGCCGTGGAAAAAGGTAAATTCACCGTCTACGGTTCGGCGTCCCGTGTCCGGCCGCCACAGTTCCGGGACCTTACCTGCAATCCGGAATGATGCGGTTACATGCACCGGCTTATTGGCGCGATTCACCAGAAAATAAATATCCAGCCCCGGGGCATGCCGGTGAATGGCCACTACGCTTTGGGCTGGAATCGCCAACGTTCCGCCTTCGGTTATACGCGTACTTCGTGCCCGGCCGTTCAGCGTGTAATGCACTGTCAGAATTTTAACGTGGTCAAATGCCGGGTCTCCGCCGAAGGCGTTGTTGTTTACACCAAAAACTATTTTGCGTCCGCCATCCTGCCGGACCTGCTGCTGAAGTATGGCGGTCACGTTTACCCGGCGCCCGAAACCGGGCGCGGCGTAAATGGCGGATTGTATTTTAAGCGGACCGGTCGCGGTGGTGACAAGTTTGAAGTCCGGTGCAATTTTAAGTTGCGCAAGCACCGCGCGAACGGATCTGTTCCATACCACAAGTCCTTTGCCGAAGTGATGCTCTTTGACAGTATTGCCGTTGGCGTCGCCCCATACTTTATCACCTATTGCGGCCACCGCCGCATCGCAAGCCGGGTAGTCTGTTAAACTGGGTGAACTTGTGGGCCGCGGACCGATCACCGTGGCGCCCGCCGCAACCAGAGATTCAAGCTTTTTGGCAACTTTCGGCAGCATCTGCTCAGTGGCCGGCAGCAGAAGCACGTCGTATGCCCGTCCGTCCGGCAGGGTAATTTTGCCGTGATGGACGCTGGCCGTCTGAAATAATGCAAGACTTAACGCATCGGTTGAAAAACCGGGTGGCGTAAAATTCAGGGTACAGACGTTGCATACCTGTGAACCCTGTTGAAGCATGGTCTGACAGCGATTGATGTATGTAAAAAAAGCGATGCCGGGTTTGAACCAGGTTTCATTTTCGCCAAAATGCGTGCCCCACCAGCCCATTAAAATGCCCGGCTTGTATTTTTTGTTAAGAGCCTGATGCGCCCAGTCATGCAGATAACAGAAGTTCACGCCGCTTAAAAAACCGCCATCCAAGGCGGGCTTCAGAAATGAGGGTGTTTCCGTCAAGCGGCTGGTGGCCGGGCCGCCGGTAAGGGTTTCAGCACCCACAATTCTGCGGCCATCGGCGCGGGCCGCGCCGGCTACATCTTCGCCGATGCCGTCACGACTGTCATTCCAGAATTCACCCATTGTCACATTGCATGAAGCGGCGGCCGCGATGGTGTTAAACGGGCCGGTATACGGCTCGAGGCACATTTTCATGCCAGCGGCGTCAATAAGTTTGCGGTAAACGTTAAAATCATTTTTTACGAACAACTGCGACACCGTGCGGTCCATGTCAAACCGGAAGCGGGCGGAAAGCGCGGGACTGCCTATCACCGCGCCGCTTAGCACCGGCAGCCAGGGAAGCGGGTCATAGTGACGCATGTGCATAAAATCCTGGCGAAAGTGCCCGGTCCAGTTCTGCGGGCCGGCTTCGTAACTGTCAAACAGAAGGTGATCAAAGGTGTGGCCCACAGCCGAACCAAGGTGCGATTGAATTGCGCCAATGACATGTTCAATATGAAACTTCGCTGCCGCGGCGCTAAGTTTGTCCGCTTCCAGTGAATGCACAGTTCCGTGCGGCCCGACCAGGCTGTCGGGAACCGGATGATCGGTGGATGCGGTGCTGGTATACCCAATGCGATAAATGCGCCAGCCGCCCGCAGGTGCCTTCCATGTCAGTTGTCCCCCGGCATTCATATCTGCTGAAATATTGTGAATATCAGCCGGTTGCACCACAGCTTTTTGCGGCAACGCCAGAACACAAATATCACGGTAAAAACCAAGTTGTGTGGGTGGCTGGGGGAGTTGCACGTTCACGTTCCCCGATGCTTTGACCATGGTGATGCTCCAGGTGACCATTTTCATGGATAATGCGGGGGTAATCCATGGGCCGCCACTGGCATCCCAGCCCGGACAATTTTCCATACCCAGTTTCAGATGAAGCTTTCTGGCGGTTTTTACCGCGTACCGCACCATGCGCCAGAAGCGGGGGCTCCAGTATTTGACCGGCTTTTTGGTGCCGCTATTGGCTATGTTGTTGGCGACGCCCGCCTGAGATCCAATCGGACAAATTGTGGCACCCGCCACTCCGGCGGCCTTCATGGCTGTCAGGTCACGTTTGATGCCATATCGGCTAATGGTAAGGCCCATCCAATGCCACCAGACGTACAGACGATCTTGTACCGGCGGCGCGGCGAACTGCCGCGCCAGTGCGGATGAATCCGTCGCGGCCGCGGCTTGGGATATCGATGGATGAAAAAAGGCGGTCAGATATAGACCGAAGATTGCCGCAGCCATAGTAGAGGCTGTCCGAAATGAGTGCTTTTGCATGATTACCCTTCTTACGATCATTCTACCGCTAACAGATATCTAAGAACGCCCGACCCCGGCGGATATTTCGGATTGCGGCCGAAAAGATTGAAAATCCTTAATCCAAAATATCCCAACGGATTAAATGTGCCATCAGTTTATCCTGCGGTCGATACCGGCACAATGCACTGCCGCAAAAGCGACTGGCAGTCAGGGGCGGCGGGTGCCGCGTGGTGGTCGCCGGAAAGGAATAATGGTGGTAGCCATTTATGCTGTTTCCAATGCCATGCGCGAAAGGTGTGGTATCGCGGCCGCGGCTTTTTGCAAGAACCGAAAGCCCGAATCAAGCATCGCGTAGCCTGCCTGATCTGAAACTGTGTTTTTCGATTTACCGCGTCTTAATAAACAAAAAGGAAATCTGTGAGCGCAAGTCGATCGATAAAAAAACTACATCGGTGTCGGCGCAAGCACGACCGCTTTGACGAGTTGCTATAAAGGTCGGGCCGCGGCTGTTGCCAACCGCGGCCCGTTTTGGAATGGTCTATAAGCCGAATTCTGTGCCCGTTTTAGGGCGGCGATCATTTGTCTGGGATGGCCGTTACCGGTCACCTCGAGCAACCTACCCGGAACCTCGTGCTTTTGCGGTAGCTGACTCTGCAAGCAGAGCTTCACCATAGGCAAAAACGCCGACAGGACGACCTTTTGACGGGGGCTTGTCCGGTCGGCACGCGCCGGGACAGCGCATCGGTTCCTTATTTGGTCTTGCACCCGGTGGGGTTTACCATGCCAGCCCTGTCGCCAGGTCCGCGGTGCGCTCTTACCGCACCTTTTCACCCTTGCCGTCATCCTTGCGGATGCTTGGGCGGTTTAAGTCTCTGTATCACTTTCCATGGCCTCGCGACCTCCGGCCGTTAGCCGGCATCCTGCTCTGTGGAGCCCGGACTTTCCTCCCCGGGATGAATCCCGCGGCGACTGTCCAATCCACTTCCCCGCTTCATTCTACCAGAGGGAAGCACCTGCCAGTCCAGAATTTCTCCCGCCCCCAGAGGAACCAGGGTTTGGTCTTCAACATTCTGGAGGAGCGGTACCGTCCAGGGTTGACGGATCAGGGTCACTGTTTCAGAATTACGGGAAATACGGTAAAAATCGGCCCCGAAATGACTGGCGAAGCCTTCCAGTTTGTCCAATGCCCCCAGAGCCTCGAACACCTGCGCATAGAAAGGCAATGCCACTGGCGCGCTGTAAATGCCGGCACAGCCGCAAGCCGTTTCCTTGCTCTGCCGGGCATGAGGTGCGCTGTCGGTGCCCAGAAAGAACCGGGGATGTCCCTTGGCCACGATGGCGCATAATGCCTGGCGGTGTTCTTCCCGCTTGAGTACCGGCAGGCAGTAGTAATGGGGCCGAATTCCGCCCTGAAAGAGCGCATTCCGGTTATAGAGCAAATGCTGGGGGGTCACCGTTGCCGCCACTCTCTCGCCCGCCTGTCGGACAAAATCCACGGCAGCTCCCGTGGTGATGTGCTCGAAAACCACGCGCAGATCCGGAAAACGTTCCAGCAGGGGGATCAACTCACGCTCGATGAATACCGCCTCACGATCAAACACATCCACATCGGGGTCGGTCACTTCGCCATGCACCTGCAGTGGCATCCCCGTCTCTGCCAACGCCTTCAATACCCCTTCACAGCGCATCAGATTGCGCACACCCGCGTCCGAATGCGTGGTGGCTCCCTGCGGATAGTACTTGAAACCCACCACGAACCCGCAGGCCTGCGCAGCTTCCACTTCATCCGGTGTGGTCGACTCCGTCAGATACAGGGAAAGCAACGGGGTACACCCCGAACCCTCCGGCAAAGCCGCCAGGATGCGTTCGCGGTAAGCGCGCGCCTGCCCCACCGTCGTCACTGGAGGCTTGAGGTTGGGCATGGCCATGATGCGCCCAAATACCCGCGCCGAGGGCGGAACCACCGCACGCAATGTCGCTCCATCGCGCAGATGCAGATGCCAGTCGTCGGGCCGGTTCAGGGTCAATGTTTCCCGCTTCATTCTACCGTCACGCTCTTGGCCAGATTTCGGGGTTTGTCCACATCGGCCCCGCGCAGGCACGCGGTATGGTAGGCCAGCAATTGCAGGGGAAC
>DAIDJN010000045.1:0-15564 GCA_027451365.1 Phycisphaerales bacterium
AGCCAAACGCCTGCGGCGACTGGCCCCCAACCTGACCATCCTCACTCCCGGCCAACTCGCCGAAACGCTCAAGGTCACAACTCAACGCACGGAATAATTCCGGACAACGGGCGGCTAAAAAGAAAAGCCTCACCACTGACCGCTTGTGCGTCAATGCGCAATCCCGACGCGTCGGGACGGCAGCCGCGTGGAACCCAGAAGAACCCACAAAAAGTCCTTGGGCTCCTGGCAAGGCATGAGGCGACTTGATCGACCTCGCCATCCTGAATGGGGCCGGCCTCGAAATAAAAGAAGTGACGCGATCCCGGCAAACCCGGATTGACGCCGAATGGATGCTTGGCATACCCCGTGCTCGTCCATATTCCTCGCCGCCGCCGCAGGCCCTTGCCCCGGGCTTTGATTCAATTTGAGACAATGGCCGCCGATGCGGCCACAAAAAAATATTGTCACCACACTTGACTTCTCTTCATGGATGCAGTGAGCGATTATAAAGACTGACGTAGCCGGGTTTGTGATGGCGGAAGCTCGCGTAACCGCCGCAATAGATTGTCGCAGGCTTCGTCCTCCGAGGTGAAATATTCCTCGTCAAAGCAGGAACCTCTCTCCGAATAGTAGACGCACCACCTGCCGGTTTCGAATGAAAGGCACAGTTGGTCATTGGGCAACCCCCCGTCCAAACAGTACACATTCGGATTAAATTTTTCGCCATCGAGAAGCCGCTGTAGTGCATCCTTTTTCATAGTCTATCCACCTACCCTTTCGATATAACCATTCTTGATAAGCGATTGAATACTCTGGGGAAACTGGTACTGAATGCCGCCGCCAGACTGCTGAAACCACGGTGCGGCCCTCCCGCTCTGGACGTCCAGGGGTTTAACAACGCGGAACATGCTATAAGGGGCCTCGCTCGCACCAGGCGGCAAAGACCGCATATAAGTGGGCGTACCTGCCGGAGAGGCGAAGCGGCCAGTATCCAGGCCATAGCGGTCAAACATCTCGCCGGGCTGGAGAGACCGAGTGACAGGAATTTCGGCAAAGCCATTGTTTGGCGGATAGTATGGTTGGATACGATGGTCTTTGGGAATGGTATCCAACGAACCCGGTGCACTCTCTGCGGCAAAATTGCTCCTCTATGAAGCCCGCACCTCCCTCGTCGAATCAATAATCTTCTGACCCGCAACACGTCCCGCATTCAGAAATGCAATTGGAGAAGAATCAACACGGTGATACTCTGCCGCTTCCAAAACGATCTTCACCTTGTGCAACGGACCTGAGCCTCCGAGCATCAGTACATCAAGCAATCCGAAGATAAACCAATCCGGGTATCCCAGTCGACGAAGCTCGACATCCTCAGGAGCCGAATCCACAACTTCAAAAGTTGAAGCAGGAAGGGCGCTCAACGTAACTTTGGCAAACTCATAACGTGGCCCAAGATGTTGGTCGCGCTCTCCCGTTACCCTCAGTGGGGCTTTCAGGGGCAGGGAAGCCCGCTTACACAGCCCTTCAGCCCAAAGTGTAATGTAGTCTTTCATTTCAAACCTCATTTAGTGCTGCGGGTGGGCAGCCGGGTTAAAGTATTCAGGAAATTGTTGAATAACCGACGGATGATATAACCGTGCCTCATACCCGGGCTCGTACGGAATGCCCTGCCACCGAAGCGTCTGTAGGTGTGCCTCACGGGCCGACACTCCCTGATCCATCAACCCTTTCTCGTAGATTTCATGGTTATAGAAATTAATATCCTGCGACGTTGTGTTCCCTGCGCGTAAACGTCCGATCATCGCTTCGTTGGCCGGATCATCAAGTGCGTTGATTTCCGGCCGGGCAAGGTGCTGCTCGATCCGAAGGATGCCTCCTTCGGTGATCGTACCCTCTGCGGCAATGAAAACACCACTGGCGACGCCGTACCGGGCGCTGCGGTCGTATCGGATGGTCCGCCGGAATCGTACCGGTGGGTCGCGGCCAAAATGGCTGGCGGTTGGGTAGATGGCCAACCGCTGGAACGTGCTTGGAATTCCGGCGTGAGGCGCGGGTATTGCCGCTGCGCCACCCGCGGGGCCGGAGGTTATATGGGTTTTGGTGGTCGCCTGCCACTGTATTTGGCCAATTAGCGTCAGGTGTTCCTTGTTGGCCGAGCAGATTGTGTTGCGGAATTCAAATCGGATCGCACTGCCGCAATTTTCCCAGACTCGGTCTTGCGGGGTGCAAGGCGTATTGGCTGATACGCTGGACGGACCAGCCAGGCCAGAAGCCAGGGCGATTAAAGCGGCTAAAATAAAAAGCAGCGGCGTCAGCCAGGCGAGGCCCGCCCTGATCCGGGAAAGTGTTATTTTTTCTTGAGTCGCGTGCATGGACAACAGTTTAACCGATGGTGCCGACATGGGGAAACATTTCGTTGCCCCGCGGCAATACGCGAGGGATGAACCTGATACAAACCCGCCAACTCACCAATCGTCCGCTGGCCTTTCATCGCCTCCATGGCCACCTTGGCTTTGAACTGCGACGTAAACTGACGACATTTTACCGACATAAAATAGACTCCGAAAACTGGAAAAAAACTACCTTAGCAGCGCGCCCAGTTTTTGGGGAGTCTTACATATCGCCGGCATCCATTTCCCGTAGTATTGATACCATCTGTTCTTCCCTGAATCGCTTTTTCTTCATACGACCTCCGATCCTTTCTACTGCGAAAGCCTATACGAAACACTGGCGTCACTTTAGAGGTGCAGCCGCCCCTCTTCAGTTGTCGTCCAAGTCCGGTTAGAATTCGCTTATGGCTAAAGCAAAGCAACCACCCAACCGTTTTAAGAAATCCGAGGCATTGTTCAAGCGGGCACTGGTTCTTATGCCCGGCGGCGTTTCATCACCGGTGCGTTCCTTCCAAAGCGTCAATCTCTCGCCGGTATTTATACGCCAGGGAGAAGGCTCGCGGCTGACTGATGTCGATTCCAATACCTATATCGACTACGTCATGAGCTATGGGCCGTTAATCCTTGGCCACGCAGATCCCGCCGTACAGGCGGCCGTGGCCAAACAGATGAGCCGCGGTTCAAGCTTCGGCTGCTGCGCGGAAGAGGAAATTCTGCTGGCCGAGCTTATCGCGCAATATATGCCGAATGTTCCGATGGTGCGCTTCGTTTCCAGTGGCACTGAAGCGGTCATGAGCGCCATCCGATTGACCCGCGCGGTCACGGGCCGATCTTTGATCATAAAAATCGCCGGCGGTTATCACGGCCATGTGGACGCGATGCTGGTAGGTGCCGGAAGCGGCGCAACGACTCATGGTGTGCCGAGCAGCCCTGGAATACCTGCGGAAGTTACCGGCAATACGCTGGTCATTCCGTTTAATGATGTGGATGCCGCCCGGCATGTATTCGCTAACCACGGCGATAAAATTGCCGGCTTGTTTCTTGAACTTGTCATGGGGAATATAGGCGTGGTGCCGCCGCAGCCGGGCTATCTGCAAATTCTGCGGGCCTTATGTGACGAACACAAGAGTCTGTTTGTAGCGGATGAAGTCATGACTGGTTTCCGTGTCGCCCGCGGCGGCGCACAAAGTCTTTTTGATGTGAAGCCGGATTTAACCTGTCTTGGCAAGATCATCGGCGGGGGTTTGCCAGTAGGTGCCTATGGCGGCCGCGCGGAACTGATGAACCAAATCTCTCCGGCCGGCCCGGTCTATCAGGCCGGCACACTTTCAGGCAATCCGCTGTCGATGGCTGCGGGTATTGTCACGTTGCGGCACCTGCAATCCGCCGACAGCTACCAGCAGCTTGAGTCACTGGCTGGCAGTCTTGAAACGGGTTTGATATCCGGCGCGGCGGCGGCCAAACTGCCGCTGGCGGTACAACGCTGCGGAAGCATGATCACGCCGTTTTTCGTACAGGATCAGCCCGCCGCACAAGCCGGTATTCGCAACTACGCCGATGCGCTTGCCTGCAACACCAGAAAATATGCGCAATTCTTCCGGTTAATGCTTGAGGCCGGCGTGATGATTCCGCCTTCACAATTTGAGGCATGGTTTATATCGTTGGCACACTCACAGGTGGATATAGATACGACTGTGGAAGCCGCCGGACGAGCGATGCGGACCATGGCCGCGGAATGTTGAAATCAGTGGCAAAAGGGCCATTGTCAGGCGATCTGGTAATGAATACACATAGCCAATCGGTTGTATATATGCAGGAGTCAGCATGAGCGAACCCGGGAAAGTTCTAGCCATTATTTCCGTGCAGGGGCGCGATCAGAAAGGAGTCGTAGCGCGGTTTGCAACGTATGTCGCCGGCCATGGCATTAACATTGAAGATATGGAACAGCGTGTCCTTCGCGGCCTGTTTGTGATGGACATGCTGGTAGATATCCGTGAAATGAGTATCTCACTTGATCAACTCATCACAGGTCTGCTGGAGCTTGGCCATGAAATGGACATGCAGGTGCGGGTGTCCCTTCAAAAATCACGAAAGTCCAAGCGTGTCGCAGTGCTGGTCAGCCGGGAGGCCCATTGTCTGGAAGCCATGCTGGATCTGTCAACAAGAAAGCAGTTGGGTGGTGAAATTGCGGCGGTCCTGGGCAACCATCCGGTATTACAGGCACGAAGCGAATCGGCCGGCATTCCCTTTGAATGGCGGCCCAGTGGTCCTGGAGAAGTGGATAAACAGGCCCATTTCACATGGCTGACCGGGCGACTTGCGGCCTTGAATCCGGACCTTATTGTGCTGGCACGTTACATGCAGATTCTCCCTGCCGCAATGACTCAGCACTACCAATGGAAAATCATCAATATTCATCCATCCCTGCTCCCGCATTTTCCCGGGGCCAATCCGTACCGCCAGGCGTTTGACAGCGGTGTGCGGGTCACCGGTTGCACCGCACATTTTGTTACTCAGGACCTGGATCAAGGCCCGATTATTCTTCAGGATGTGTTTCATATAAATGTTGGCGTTGATCAGGCCGAAGATGTGCGCGAACGCGGCCTGCGGCTTGAGGCGCAAACCCTGGCGAAAGCGGTCACTTATTTTCTGAACGAGGAATTAATTGTGGTGGATGGCAAAGTTGTCTTTAAGCCAGGCATCGATACCTTCGGCAAACTGGTGGAACGTGAATGAATACCCGTGCCAATATGGCTTCGCTTATTCCAATCGCATCCGCCTGATTTGATTGGATCGGTCATATCCAAAATCCCGGAGCTTGCATGGCTATCGAGCCGCAGATAACAGCACCACAAAGCCGGAAATAAAATTCGCGCCCTAATTCGCCCCGGTTATAACGCTCACGACCGCCGGGAACCGAACAGCGTCATCAGCAGACCGGCGACACCCAAGGCCAGTCCGCCCCCGATATAGAGAACGGTTTCCCGCGTAAACCGACCCACAAAGAAATTCTTGGTCTGATCCGCCACCGAATGCGAGGCATGCATACCGACAAAAAATAGAACGATGCCAAGAACCAGAAGAACGATTCCAACGATGCGTTGCGGACTCATAAGAAATATCCCATAAAAAAAGCTATTGCGGAAATGGCCGCATTCCACTCTAACGAAAACGAACGACATACTGGTCCGCGCGACCGTGGATTATCGTGGATCAATTCCACGCGTATGGTCATTTTCGACCGCGTGTCCCGCCGATCAAAGAGATCACAAATATGATCAGAAACACCACGAAAAGAATCTTGGCGATTTCGGTAGCCAGACCGGCAACACCGAAAAATCCAAAGAATCCGGCAATAAGCGCGACAATTAGAAATACAACCGCCCAATAAAGCATGATAGGTCTCCTTTTTTTCACGCCCGACATTCGGCAAGAAATAACGAGCAAACGATTCTTAAGCCACAAGCTTCAAGACAGCGTATTTCGCTTCAACTCATACAAACCCCGGAACTACGATAGGCTCGCGGCCGATTGATGTCAAATAGAATATTTAAACTGCAATATTTTTAGATACCTTTTTGTTCCAGATCGCAATTCCGCGGCATCAACCATTGGGGGCATCAACTATTGGGCCCTGAACTCTGAACGGGGCTTTTAAGACTGACGGATCAACGGCGGCACGGAAATTCCCAAAGCCTCACACAAGGCAATGGCATGGTCCTGTTCCTGCACAATTATGCCGCGAATGGTTTGGCTTAAGGCATATTCACCCGCCGCCTCGGCCTGACGGATGCGCTGCCGGTAGTTCTCTATAGTCGTGATTTCATTATCCAGATCGAACCGGAGCAAATCTTCTGATTTATCCGACATTTTGACAGGCTTAGGCATCCGCGCCGGCACTCCGCCAAGAAAATCAATCTGCCGCGCCAGTTGAATGGCATGATCCAATTCCTCGGCCGCATGTTTTTCTAATTCCGCCGCAATATACATATATTGAGCACCATTGATAACCTGACTGTAGACGATATACGCGATAATCGCCTGATATTCGCGCGCCAGATCGTCATTCAGCAGATCAATCATCTGCTTGCGCGATACGGCTAGGCCAACGGTGGACATTTTGTTTTTGGAAATTCTGGACATAATCGAATCCTTTGTTTAGACAGGGAAGCATTTTCATGCCGATTTGATTGCCAATCAGACCGCAATCACATTGTTCAAGCTAAAGTCCGGCCGCCCCATTTTTTGCGGGAACACAGGAACAAATCGCACTGCCGATACAGATTATTTTTTGCCCCGCAAATTTATTTTAGGCGTCCAGCGACCAAGGCAGCAGAACAAAATGCCAAAAGCCCTGGGAATTTTCTGCAGATTCATTCTTGAAATGCCGTTGCCTGCTCCAAGAGCCATCATTATTCGCATAACGGAAATAATAGCGCCACGCCTGCCCGCAAAAAAAAGTTATTTTTTTATGAACCGGTCGTATAACTCGTGCGTAAGATTGATAAACAGCGGTCCGGCTTAACTTGGCCCACCGCAAATGGTTTCCTTCCTTCTCCCCCACGAACGCCGGTGGCCGCCTCCCTGCGGCCATCGGCCTTTTTTTGATCGGGCGGTTCCGATTCTTAAAATGCGCAGGATAGTTCAGCTCGGATTTTTCCGGGAAAAAAAATCCTGCCATGATCAGGCGGACAAACACAATTTTGGAAAGCTCTATTGAAACCCTGTACCGTACTATTTCCGGTAAACCAGCATCAGCAGCAGAATAATCAATGAAATCAGCGACATGATAAATGCGGAATTGATCATCCAAGTATGGCGGTTGCGAGCTTTTTGATTCCATTCCTGAACCTGAAGCAGCGCAAAGGCGCACGTATCGCGCACCTGCTGCAGGCATTCCACGGCATGATTATTGGCCGCCTGAAGCCGGTCCACCATCATAGAGAAACGATTAAAGGACTCGACCAGTTGTCGGTCCAGTTCATTTCCAGTTTCAAGTTGTTCGCGAATGGCTGTGATGGCGGCAACGGCATCTTTTGAATTTCCCGGCAGCGCATTGAGTGTATCGTTTAGCTTTTTCTGACGCTGGGCATGCATGGACATGCGGTCGTTAATCACCTGCAACGTATCGGCCTGAAGGCGGCTGGTTTGTGGCAAAGCTTCTACGGCATGGGGCAAAGTGCCCAGCCGCGTTAACAGTTCTTCCTGCCGCTGCAATTGCCCGTCCAGGGCGGAACGAAGTTCCTGTACTGTTTGCAGAAGCGAATCGTAACTGTGCTGTAATTTGTAGGAATTTGGTTCCGGCGTGATTCCAGCAGGCCCGACGCGCCGCAGCACATCCGGATTTGCACCATCTGTTGCGACGGTGTTCTGGTACGCTTCATAGTTGATAACGGTCGGATTATCCGAACCGATCATTTTCCGAAAATTGTTCATCAGGCTCATAATATCATCCGGTTTCCGTATGAAACGCTCCGCCTGAGCATTCCAGCGTATTCATTTGGGCTGCCCTGGCAAAAAACTCCAGCCAGACCAATGAGTATACCAACGCGGCATCGAAAAGTTGAATGCAAATAAAATATTTTTGCGTTTGCGAATATACCGCCGCGTTTTACCGCGTTTCGCCGGACACGCCCCCAGATTTAACCGCATTGCCGGCAATCTGACCTAAGGGTTGATACATCATGGCCAGATAGATGATCGCATACAACTGGATGGGCGCAATTTCCAGAGGATAGTCAAAAGTTGAATGGCAAAACAGCCCCAAAAGCGCCACCCATGCACACGACCGAAACACGGACTCCGACGACCAATCCGGACCGTCGGCACGAGCCGATCGCAACGAATTAACAAGCCACCCGCATAGAATACCGGCCCAAGCCAGACCGCCCGCCCATCCGAATTCAACCAGATTTTGCAAGTAATCTTCACTGGCGTAGCTCCATTGACTGACATGATGCCCAGGCTGGTAGAAGGTCTGAATCCAGTGGTCATAAAGCGCGGGAATCCAATGGTGGGATATCGGAAAGCGCAATTTGAAACTGCCCGCGCCAGAACCAAAGATCGGGTGCGTTGTCATCATGCCCCAACTCACACGCCATGCCAGAACACGGCTGGAATGCAGCGTATCAAAATAACTCGCAAACGAATGCCATCGGGGATTCAAATAAAATGTTCCAACTCCGGCAGCAAGCACCACTGCTGCGCCTGCCAATGCCACGCTCCAGCAAGCCACCCGATTTGCCGAAGCGGCCCCTGATCGGGTCAGATCGGCTTTTGCAAACCGGCGGTACAGAATAAGAATCAGGATCGCCATTTCGCCCAGGCCGATTAACACGGCACCACGCGACACATTTGTGATAAGCCCCAGCAGTGTGACCATCGCCGCGAAGAAAAAGAAAAGGCCCCATTTGCGACCCTTTTTGCTCGTCAGGAACAGTCCCGCCAGACCGACCTGAGCAGGAATGGCCAGATTCAAAAATGCCCCGGCGATGCCATGATAATTAAACGGGCCAAATGGCGATGTCGGAAAGCTTGGCTTATGCACCATGGCCGGCAGCCAGCCCCAACGGGAAATCAGGCCATAGCACGCGACGCTCGCACCAACAATCGCCATTAAATGCCAGACCACCCTCCGCCAGTTACAGCGGCCCATCAGATCAACCGCAATCAGCAGTGCCAGAAGAATAGCCGTAATATGAATCATTGAGGCGACCGCAATCGATCGGTCGGAAGCTCCGGGCAGAAACGGAACCGGCGGTTGCGTTGGCAGCAATTGATGTGTGTGCGGGTCATAGGCACTCCGCGCATTGAATGCCATGAACCAGCCCTGAAGCAGAATCCAGCCGGTGCAGACCTGCAAAATGCGCGGGATTTTTGGCCTCTGCAAGGCCCCTATCCAGGACAATATCCAGAACACCCCCCCAGCACCCAATAGAATTTCCAGACCCGCCAAGGGCATTGGCCAGACGCAGCCCCACGCCCATGGAGCATACACAATTGCAATGCAGATAATGCCGCCGACGACGCGGCGAAGGAAACATTGGAAACCCTGACTGCCATTCATTGAAGCTACCTGCGGGACGGTTGAGGTGGTTGGCGTCGCACTCTGCCGACGGCCGCGGGCGTAAGAACCGCTGGCCCGTACGAGCCGGTCGAGTCACGGGCAACGGCGTGTCATGGTTAAAGCCGAAAGGTCGCCTCTGAAGGCTTTATCTGCCGTTGGGGAGGCTCGAACACCTGATTCATATCGTACACATGATCAAAATCATTTAAGGAATCCTGCGGCGTTTTCCGCATAATTCCATCTTCCACCATGGCGAACACAATGCGACCAAAATCTTCCGTTCGATTGATATTCCAGTGCCGCAGCACTGCGCGGGCCATCACACCATACCGCCGAATGGCGAAATCGCGCAACCCCCAGGAAAGTTGCTGGCCCGTAATGTGACGCTGTGGTTCTTCGGCGGTTTTTTCCGCCTCATGAATCCGCGACACGGCATACGCCAGGCCGTGGCGAACAAATTCAAAAGCCTCGGGCGGGTAAATTCCTGTATTTCGGGCAATCTGCTTCAGGGTTTTCTTTTCTAGTTTGTTCATGCACTCACCGATCCCTTTCCCGCAAACTCCAAGTGCGTTAACCGTCCGGCGTGGCCGGTCTTCATGTCATGCCGCCAAGTTGGTTATAACTCTACCGCCCTTCGCCTTCAAGTCGCGCAAAGGTTGTGTCCCCCGGATCCAGGTTGGTTGCAGCGGCTGACACTATTTTTTCACAAGAACCGAATCCGGCCAGTTCAGACTCCCAATCGGGGCCGATTTGCACTAAAATATACGCTGTGGAAAAAAAATCCGGTCGGTCCGGGAAATTCCGCATTTAATCGGAGTTCCGCTTGGTTAATGTTTCTGAAACTATGACTGCCAGCGGTTTGGGTAGGCCCAAACGCCAGCCAAATCGGGACCTGTTTATCGGCATAGTTCTGCTGGCCATTTTTGCCGTGTGGTTCAGCGCAAAGGGCATGCGCAGCCGGGGTGATCTTCTCCATCCAGTTCCGATACTGCCCACCGTAAAAATGCGGATCAATCAATGCACATTCACCTTGTGGGTAGCTGCTACGGGCGCCCAGCAGGAAAAAGGCCTTATGAATATATCCAGCCTGTCCGCCAGCCAGGGCATGATATTTGTGTTCCAGCCGCCGCAGAACGCAAGATTCTGGATGAAAGATACGCTGATACCCCTGGATATTCTTTTTCTGCGAAAATCAGGAAAAGTGACGAATTGCACGACCATGCCGGTGGACAATGGCAAAACAATATATCGCAGTCGCGGCCCAATTTCCTTTGCCATTGAATTGAAGGCCGGTTCCATTCACCGATGCGGCCTGCATGAAGGAATGGTAATCAAATTACCTCTGCGACAGCTTAAAGCGATATCGTCAGCCGCCAGCCGGGAAGTGAGCCGTCCATGAGCAGGCCAGGCGTATCGACGGCAGTTGTCCGTCACCATCGCGTGCTGTTCGTCCAGCGGTTCTTTCGTGAAATAAAGCCGACCCGACCGATCCATTATCTGGCGATATTTGGCGGACTATTTGCCGGCTTTTTTCTGCTGCTCGTGCTGCTGGTCGTCAGTTCGCCTGGCTGGTATCGCCCACTGAATCCGATTCACCGCCAGGTGCGCGACAATGCCAATCACGCACAGGCCTCTTTTCTGGCTTTGCGCAACGAATTACAAAATCCGCGGCTAAGCCGCATCACCTGGCGGATCACACAGGACGAAATAAATTCGCTGCTGGCGGTCACACTGGAAAATGTTCAGCACGGTCGCCAGCACAATTCCGCAACAGCCTCGTTGGCCAATCCGTTTATACATTTTGAAAATAATACCATCGTTTTCGCGATTCAGGACAACCGCCTGCCATTTCGCCCGCTGGTGACTATGGCTGTGAGTGTGCGCATGATGCCGATAGCTGCCGACCACGAACCAAGGGCGCGGGTTCGCATCCGGTCCCTGCACATCGGCCTGCTGCCGATGCCCAGGTCCTTTGTGATGCAAAAGGTCGCAGGCTTGCAGCCGGAGGTTGGCCAGTCTCTTCGCCAGACGCTGGCGGTTTACGCGGGTGCCGGATATGCCAAATCCGCGGCACCACAAATTATGAATTGGCTGGCATCCATACTGGCCGGGAAGCCTTTTCCCATGGAAATACAATCAAAATACCGGCGCCTCTATATTGCGCGAATTTCTGTCCGTGGCACCCGCACTGGTCAGCGCGGCAACACCGACCCTCCTGAGCTGACTATTGAATTTGCGGCAAATTGACGGATAAGGGCGGTAGTTGGAATGCGCAGGCAAGAGATACAGACAGTTCTGGACGCTGCGGGCAGCGGGCCGAAGCACCATTTTGGCCAAAATTTCATGATGGACGAATCCATGCTGGCGGCCATTATGGCGGAGGCGGACATCACACCCGCTGATACGATTCTAGAAGTCGGTCCGGGGCCGGGAAACCTGACAAGCCTACTGGCCCGGCGCGCGGCTGCGGTCCTGGCGGTGGATGTGGATCAACCGCTATTGCGGGCTGCGTCCGGTTATTGGTCAGCCGAAAAAAACATCCGTTGGCTGTGCGCCGATGTGCTTGCGGGCAAGCACCAGGTCAACCCTGTTGTAATCCGTGAATTAAATCGACTCGTACAAGAGTATATGTCGTGCCGGTCCAGCGTCAAGCTGGTTTCCAACCTGCCCTATAATGTCGCAAGTCCGCTTGTCGCGGAACTGCTCGTATTGCAGTGTTTAACCGGACCGATTGCCACGATTGACGGCGCGCCGGGCTTCCACTTGGAACGAATGGTGTTTACGGTTCAATGGGAAGTGGCCCAGCGCATGGCCGCCACACCCGGTACAGCCGACTATGGCGGACTAGGCGTTCTGATTCAACTGCTGGCACGCGTGGAAGTGCTGCGGTCAATTGCACCTGGTTGCTTCTGGCCCCCACCCAAAATCCGGTCCGCACTGGTGCGGATAACCCCGGATCACGACTTAATGATAAAAGTAGCCCATGTTCGATGGCTTCAGATCGTCATCACCCGCCTGTTTTCGCACCGGCGGCAGAATCTGGCAAACGCCCTGCGGCACGGCTTTAAAAATCTTTCGTTTCCGGCCCTTTCTGCCGCCGCAACGGGAGTCGGGTGCGATCTGCGAGCACGGGCCGAAACACTTCCTCCTGAACGGCTGCGGCAACTGGCGGACGCACTTTGGAGTGTCGATGGCGCGGCCGATTCCATGCGGCGGATAACCGGCGAACAGGAAAAAGACCGGCCCTCATCGGAATCAATATTCCATTGACCATCAAATAATATAAGGATATTTATATGTCTGATTATGTATTGCTTAATGGCGAAATTATCCCTTATGACCAGGCTCGGATAGCGCCGTTTGACAGCGGCTTTCTGCACGGAATCGGCCTCTTTGAAACCATGCGGGCTTCCAATGGGAGTGTGCCTCTGCTGGAACGGCATCTGGGGCGACTGCATACAAGCTGCCGGGAATTGGACCTGGCGGTCGAACTGGATTCAACCATAATTGCCGCCCAGATTGCCGAGTTGCTGGAGGCCAACGACCTGACCGATGCGCGCCTCCGTCTGACCGTGTCACACGGAGACATGATGGCCGCCAATGAGGAGCATCCTGATCCGCCACGAACGGTGCTGATTTCCGCAGCGCCCTTCAGTCCTTATCCGGAAACGCTGTATGAAAAAGGAATGACCGTGGAGGTAAGCAGCTTTTATCAGAATCCGATGTCTCCCCTCTGCGGTCATAAAACCACAAGCTATATGGACCGTATGTTCGCGCTGCGCGGCGCACAAAAGACCGGCGCGGGCGAGGCGCTGTGGTTTAGCGCTTCGGAAAAGTGGCTCGCGGAAGGATGTATCAGCAACGTATTCCTGGTGAATAAGGCCGGCGAGGTCTTTACCCCCCCGCTCAGGGTTCCCGAAAGACCCGAACTTAGACTTGTGCTTCCAGGAATTATGCGACAGCGGGTTCTGGAATTGGCAGCGGTGGAAGGAATAAGGATACTGGAAAAGCTGCTGCGCGTAGAAGATGTACTGCTGGCTTCGGAAATCTTTATCACCAACAGCATCATGGGAATCATGCCTGTGGTCCGGGTGGAACGGCATGCGGTTGGAACTGAAAGACCAGGAGAGCAAACCCGCCGACTGCGTGCGATCCTGTTAGCTCATTGACCGGTTAGCTCATTGATCGGCATCAGAAAATATTTTTTGTGCGCACATCAATGGCATTCTCATTATTTTTCAATCCTTTAGTATGGCATATTTATTTACGAAAAGGTCATGTCAATTGAATTTTTTCTAAGCGCTAATTCAGTTAGGTCGCTGGCTGTCACCGAGTCGCATCATTCATAAAAAATCACATCCAGATGAAATATACGCCTATATTATGAGATTCTAGCGATCCTAAGTCGGGATCGAAGACGGCCATACAATCACGTAAAATATGTGCGCAACACATGTACAAAATATCAAATAATATTCGATATTATTCTTGACACTTGCGCATTTATGTAGTATAAGTATTTTTCCAACATGCGTTCAGAAGCATGAAATATGGCTAAAGCCGCGAGCGATTCGCCCATTCGATATGAAGCAGATTCGGCTCGGTTTGCGGCTTAAAGGCAAAATTTTGCTCGCGTAAACGCGCGGCGTTCGGCAGTTTTTGAAAAAGCTTTTGTGATTCCCGCCTTCTGCGGCCAAGCGGCTCGTTGCTGCGACGGTCGCGGGGCAATTTTTTCAGGAGTGAGAATTATGATTCTCAAATCTTCAGGTCGTATTGTCGCCGCTGCCGCCCTTTTGGGAGGCTTCTGTTCCCTTGCGGGCACCGCCCACGCCAACAGCGTGGGTGTGAAGATTGCAGAAACTGGTGATGGTTACACGTTCCCAGCTTTCGCCGGAACTGCAGGCGTCACAATCGCCAACGGTGGCAGCGGCAATTATGCACAGGCAAACTGGAACAACATTTCCGGCGAGGAAGGCACCAAGATCACCAGCGGTTCATTGACCTCCCTGACTGACAACACCGGCGCAGCGGCCACCGGAGTCGGCGGCAATCCGATTACATTCAGTTACACTACGGCTCATTACATTAACGCCACCAAGTCGGTCACTTCCAGCAACAATGCCACCGCATCTGCAGACCAAATGCTTGTGTCTGGTGCCATTGAAAATGACGAAGGTACGTTAGCCACCGCCGAATTCAGCAACGTTGAATCGGGGACATATTCAGTCGTTATTTACACGACATTCCAAGGCAGCGGAGCCTACAGTGGCGCGGCGAATTTCAGTGTCAATGGCGGTTCGGCAGTCACTCTTCTGGAACAGAGCGGCACGGCCTTTGCAAATCCGACCGTGTGGCTGAGTAATCCGGGCGCAACATCCACCTCAAGCGCGGTCAGCAATTATTATGTTTTCAAGGGCATTACGCCGGATGCCAACGGAAATATCACGCTCAGTTGGAGTAAGAATTCGCTTGGTGGCACCGACGGCAGCGGTAACGGACTCGACGCCATTCAACTGGTTTCACCCGCTAGCGCGCCCGAACCAGCTTCCTTGGCGCTGCTTGCTTTGCCGGTTGCGGGTCTGCTGCTGGCGCGGCGCAAACAACCAGCGACAGCCGGACGATGCGAGGCTCCGCCTGCGCTGGAAATGCACAAAATCTCGTTTGGACGGGCGGAGTAATCCGCGGGCGCTCGCGTCAGCCGACCCGATTCCCCGTCGATGGTGTATGACCTGTGTAACCATCCGCACAGCTCGCCACGCCTGGCGAAAGTGTCGCCACCGCGCCCGTTTGAACTTTCGCGCTGCGCGAAAAGGAGGTCGAATTTATGGATAATTTGCCCGCAGAAACCGAGCGCCTTTCATGGAAGTCTCTCGAAATGGACCGCACGGCTGGGCAACCCACCGGAAGCGGTTCAGTTGGAACTGACAAGCTCTTACTTCCGGCGGCAGGAGGCAACGTAACGGTAACCTTTAACACCGATTCCCCCCCATTGCAATCTGTGCGCACAAAGCATATTTTAAGCACGATGCCGAAGCCACCGAATCAGACATTTATCGCCCGTCAGTTGCATTTAGCCCCCGGAACGGTTTCGCGCGCCTTGCGACAGGAACCGGGAATTAAGCCGGAAAC
>DAIDJN010000046.1:0-35275 GCA_027451365.1 Phycisphaerales bacterium
GGCGGTAATGGCATCGGCGGAAATAATCTGGTTGATATTGTTGGATGCGGTAATATTGCCGCTGATTGCCCCCCAGGCCTGCACACTTTGAATGTTCCCTTCGGTGGTCGGCAGGCCGGTCTGGTTATTGCCGGAGTTAACCGTTGCGTTAATGCCGCTGTAACTCTGAATGGAACCAATGTTCTGCGTGCCCGTAAAGCTGCCGGCAACCGGCCCAATGGACCAGACCTGAGTAATGTTAGCCGCGGTTGCCGTGGTGGAAGAGGTTATGCCGGTCCAGGAAGCCAATTGCAAAGTGCCATCCGAGGTGTAATTACCGCCCAGCGTTCCCTGCGCCTGAATTTGCAGGCTTTGTGTTGCGTTTGCCGTGGAACTGTCATTGGCCAGTGTCAGCAGGCTTATAGACCCGCCGGAGACGTTAACGGACAGGTCCGCCCCGGCGGCAATTTGCAATTTGGAAGCGGAAATGACTCCGCCGTTGGTGCTGACAGCGCCAAGTGCCGCGATCGTCAGGGCTCCGTTAGCTGAGGCGTTGGTCAGTACAACCGATCCGCCGGCCAGCAGATTCAGATTGCCACTGCCGGCCAATACCGATCCGGTAACCGTGCCGCTGGAAATGACCGATGCACCGCTGCCGGCAATGACCGAAGCATTCAACTGGCCGGCGGCGGCCACGCTGACATAGCCACTGGCGGAAAGCGTGCCGCCGGTCATGCCGTCCAGGGCGGTTACGTCAATTTGCTGTTCCCCTGCGCCGGAGGCAAAAAGACTCATGGACATGGCACCGGCCGCGGTAACCCAAATACTTCCACTGGAACTTGTGGCATTGCCCGCGAGTTCGGACATTGCATTGATTGTCATTTGTCCGGCCGAATGCAATTGGGCGTTTATGGCACCGGCGGCGGAAAGGGACATGTAACCCGCGGAGGCAGTCAAATTGCCGCTCAATTGGCTTCCCGCTGTCACCAGAACATTCTGACCGGCGGTTAGCTGCAATTCTGACTGACCGCCGGTTACAACATTTGCCGTATCACCGGCGTTAACTGTGGAAAGGACATAGCCACCGGCGGAGAGCGACACGTTGGTTCCAGCCCCCGTGGTGTTGATGATATAACCCTGTGCGGTAAGGGAGGCGTAGCCCGCGGATGCGGTGACATTACCGGTGATATTGCCGGTAAGGGAGGATACCGTCGCATTTTGCCCGGCGGTAACGGTTCCGGCCACATTGTCAATTGCGGAAATAGTGGCATTAGTTGCCGCCTGTACGCCGCCTTGCACAGACAGCATGGTGCTGACATTGGCATAGCCGGCCGTGGCCTGAATTTGCGAATTGGTGTAGCCCGAACTGCTTACCGTGGCATTGGTGCCAGCGGTCACATTGCCTGTTAAATTGCCAAGCGTGGTGACGTTGGCATAGCCCGAAGCGGATACCGGTGTGGAAATATTGCCAATTGCCGTGACGATGGCGGCGGAATAGGTTCCCGCACTGTCCGTAATGCCAGCCTGAATGCCAGCGTTAATATAGCCGCCCACGGTCACCGTTGCATCTCCGGTTTTTGTGGTAACCGTTCCGGTCAGATTGCCGGTGGCATATACATTGGCACCGTTGGACGCCGATGTTGTTCCGCTGATATTCCCCAGTGCCGATACATCCGAGGAGCCGCCGTGAGCAGTCACATTGCCCGAAACATACCCGGCTGCGGAAACTGCAATGCTTGTACCGGCAGTAACACTGCTGGTGAGGTTATCGGCCGAAATGGTGACACTCTCACCGGCCTGTACCGATCCGCTGACATTACCAAGTGCCTCAACCGATACATTTTGAACCACATTTACCGTTGCGGCCATCGCCTGGGGTGTGGAGATATCCAAGTCGCCACCGCTGGTAATGGTGGCATGGGAGTCAAGACCCGTCCCCGCATAAACGGTGTTTTCAGAATAAGGGCTGGTGAAATTGCCCTGATCAATATTCAGTGTACCGGAAATATTGGCCTGGTCGGATGAAACAGAGCTGATATCGCGCGTATTAAGCTGCAAATTGGAAATAGCATTCGCTGCGGAAATATCCGCTGAGCCGAATTCATCAGTGGGCAATACGGTGGAAGGTGCATTGGTTCCCACATTAATCGTGGCAGTGGAAAGCGTGGCATCTGTGGTGACGGAGGCAGAGCTATAGGCGTTGGCGGTAATTGAGCTGATATTGCCAATGGCCGTTAAGGTTACCGAACCGGGCTGTTGGGCCGGCGTGGAGGCTCCCGCCACTGTTCCCGCATTGAACGTGCCGGTAAGCGTGGTCATGGAGGCCGCGGAAATACTGCCAGCCGAGGTGGCGTTGACCGCCAAGGCACCGTCGGAAGACAGGCCAATATAACTGCCTGAGCCGGATGTGGTAGCGGAGAAATTGGCCCCACCCAGCGCGCCATGGGAAAAAGCGTTAACTGACGTGACGGCGTCAAACGTGCCATCCAGCGTACCCTGGGCCGTTACATTGACACTGTTGGCGTAATTGCCGGCGGTACCGGCCACTGAAAAATTAGCGTTGCCGCCCGCAAACGCAACCACCTTGGCACCCGGTGCGGTCACCGTGGTGTTGGAGGAAATCTCTCCAAGGGAATTGAGTTCCACATAACCGCCGGAAGTCTGGGTAAGCGTAACATTGGCGCTAAGGGCCGCGCCGCCGGACCCGGATGAGTAACTCGAAGACGAAGAAGATGAGATGGAACTAACGCCGGCAAAAAGTTCCGCAACGCTGGCCGCGGAAACATTGGATGCGGTCAGCGCACCGAGTGAATTCAATGTTACGCCGCCCATTGTGGAAATAATCTGTTGTGAATCGTTAATAATGGCGGCAAGAACAGAAATATCACCCTGGGCGTTGGCTGCGGCCTGAAAATCCTGCCCTGCCTGAGCGCTGATATAGCCCGCGGAGGCGGTCAAACGGGCGGCCGCGGTAATATTCCCAAGAGATGAAATCGTGATATTGCCAGAGGATTGAATTGCAGCGGAAATATCGCCGCTGGCAGTCAAATTTACGTTGAATTCCGTTCCTGAATAGGAACCGGCACCGGCTGTAATTGTGCCGCCAACCGAACCGAGCGATTGAACCACAACATCGCCCTGCGAACTCACGGACGCACCCGACCAGTCGGTGGCAGTAAACACCTGCACATAACCCCCGGCCGCGCCACCATACGACGCAGTAGAAATACTCGATGTAATCTGGCCAAAAGACGCGAGGCGCACATAATCGTGGCCCAAAATTGTCCCCGAAACCGAACCGCCAGAAAATATGCCAGAAGCGCCCGCATAGGAGTCAACGTTTCCTGAAATATCCCCCCAAACGGTCAGGGCAATATTGCCCATGGAGTCAATCGTACCAGAATCGTTACCGCCGGTGACAAGGTTTACAGTTCCGCTGCCTTGAATATTGCCGGTAAAATCGCCATTCGAACTAATGATAATCGTCTGGCTAGCCCGGTTGGCACCGGAATATCCGTTAATTTGAGCGGACATTTCGCCAGCCGAATTAATAAAGACATTTTCTCCATCTATGCTCCCCGATACGCTCGCACCGGCAATCGTCACGCTCTGCGGGCCGGCGTTCGTATCGCCTTCAATGGTCGCATTGACTATGCCTAAGGCGTTTATGCCGACTGTGCCGTCCGAAATAACCGTGCCGCTAAAATTGCCCGCAGTGACATAGTCGACGCTTTTGTCCGCCGTAACGGGACTGTCAAGCGTAATGCCGCCGTTGGAAAACGCGAAGCTATAACCGTCGACTGTAACCGGCGGCAGATCCAGAAACCCCCACGTGGCAAAAATCGCGCTTGAGATGGCATCCGCGGCGTCGCTTGCCAGGGACATGGCGATGTTACAATTCCCAACAGATTCAATGAGTATCGTTCCCGTGCTAGGCAAAATCGCCTGGTCAACTTTTTCAACAAAGCTGCCCGAAACGACTCCCCATGAAATCTCCTCAAGATACTGCGAGGTTACCTGCGGAGCCATCCCGGCCATTGCGGAAAGCGCCGTTGAAAGAGCGCTAACGATAGTCCCACGGATATATCCCCCCGCCGCTGCGATAATCGATTCGGCGGTCGAAGTAAGCGTTCCCGTAATATCCCCACCGGCATTCACCGTTATTTGGTCGGGCGAATTAACCTTTCCGGATACCTTGCCCCAGGCGTCAATCGAAATTCCGCCTGTTTTGGCTGATACTGTCGCGGACATGTCGCCCAGTGACCAAAGATTTCCCAGCGTCGTACCTGCGGCGATGGTGCCGCCGATATACCCGCCCGCCGCGGTGATGGAGGCTATACTTCCCGCGGCCTGTATATCGCCGCTTACATTACCCTGCAGGCCGGAGGTGCCCGGCATGCCCGGCTGGGCCGGCGCTGTCGGCGTTTGCGGAAGCTGACCGGGCGTCATATTTTCCAGTTGAGATAACCAGTTGCCCGGCGTGGCCACGGTTGGATCAATCGACGTATTAATATTCGTGGCCGCATCAGCCGTAATCGCGCCGATATATCCGCCCGCTGAAATATTGCCGGTGACACTGCCGCCGACCAGATTGCCAGCGGTAACAAACGTTATATTGCCGGTGGTGGCGGTGACATTTCCGGAGATATTCGCCCCCGCGGTTACTCCGTTGCCATAAGGAGCACCGATAGTGGTCTGTGCGGTGATATTTCCGGAAATTGTGCCTCCGGCGCTAATGTTCAAAACACCTTGCGTGCCTGAGCTGATGTTGCCGCCAATATTTGCCGATGCCTGCACATCGCTGATGGACAAATTCGCGGACAGATTGGCATTCATGGATCCGTGAAGCACATTCACCGAAGCAATGGACCCGCCCGACGACGTGACCGTACCGGCAAAATCGCCGCCGTAATCGGCACTGCTACCGACAGTAATGGCACCGATATTTCCCGCAGCCGTGATGGTCGATCCGCTCATGGAACCCTGGATGCCGATTTTACCGATGTATCCGCCGACGGTCACGGTCGATCCGGTGACCTGGCCGAGTTGGGCACCGGAATTGTATTCGTCGAGTTCCGCCAGATTGCCGGTGACGGTGATATTCGCGCCATTGAACTGGCCCGACGGGTAGAAGTAACCGACAACGTCTGAACCAGCGGCGATGTCCCCGGTGACGCTGCCCGTAATGGACAGTGTTCCGCCAATGGTATTGGCAACATCAATCCAACTGATATTGCTTTGGGTGGTAAAGGTCCCATCGAAATTGCGACCGACATCGACGGATGGGGTCTGCTGGACCAGCAGTTTGGCCTTGCTGGTTATATCGCGGCCAACGTATATCCCGTCCGCCACGCCCGAAGTGGAAATTTGCCCCGAAATATCACGTCCGGCATTGACAACTATGATGGACACGGCATGGACAATTCCGGAAATGTCGCCGCCCGCAATCAGGCCGTAATAGTTGGAAGAATTCAGATAACCAATAGATCCGGAAAGTGTAACATTGGCGGAAACATCGCCGCCGGCCGCCTTGATCTGTTGTGTACCGCCCGCGGTAATGGACCCGGCAATGTCGCCAGCCGCGGTGATACTGCCGATGTTGGCCGCTTGTGTGTCAATCGTCGCATTGATACTTCCATCCGCATTAATACCGACGGTAATTCCGCCCGGTGCCGTGATCGACCCATCCAGATTCCCCTGGACATTAATCTGCGCGATTGTACTTCCGGCGGAGATGGAGCCGGATCCGGAAATCCCACCGGTTCCCGAAATGGTATTGATATAGCCGCCCGCGGATATGGCGCTGGTGATATTGCCACCCACGCTGATATCACCGGAGATGTTCCCCTGAGAGGAAATTCCGCCGGAAATATTGCCCGACGCGTTAATGCTGCCGGATATGTTACCCGTCACGCTGACAGCGCCAGTCATATCACCGCGTGTCTCAATACCGCCCAGCATTTGGCCGCCAATGGTCACATTGCCGATGTTGCCGCTGGCTGTGATGCTCTGGTAATACCAACTCGTGGTGGTACCAAGATTTCCCGATAGATTGATAGAGCCAATCGCTCCGTCGAGTGCCCAAATCTCATCGCTGGTCGCGGCCGAAACAGCGCCGATGCTGCCCGTAGCGTTAAGGTACGCGCCCGCACCCGCGGTCATATTGCCCATGCTTCCGCCGGAATTCGCCCAAAGTTTTCCCGCCGCGGTCATCGCAGGCATGTAGCCTCCCGTACTGACCGTTAGGTTTCCCGCAGCGTGGTAGCTTGCGATTGTTCCAGCGGAATATAGAGACACATTGGCCGCCGAACCGGTAAACGACAGTTTCACACTGGGAAAGCCGCCCGCCAAAGGGGTGTCTGAAACTGAAACGGATGCATTCTGAGCATAGCCAGATACCGACACGCCCACCGAATCGCCATTGATTGACACGCTGACCATCGGCTGATTGGGTCCGGACGCGTAGGACGCCGAGGCGCTTACCGAAATGATGTCGCTGCCAGTTACGAATTGGATCGAACCACCGCCCGGTAACGAAAAATTGGACTGGTTATTATCCGGATGACCGTTCAGACTGTCCTGCGGTGGGGTGCCGACAAATGGCGACTCCGGACCTGAAGGACTTTGAAACGCTCCGGGCTGGGACGCTGATGCAACCTTTACCGTCGCGGTGCCCGTTGCGGAAAGCCAATTCGGGCCATAAACCTGATAAGTGAAGCTGTCGGAACCACTGAAATCGTAATTCGGTTTGTAATACAGCGTGTCGCCGCTTGCCCAAGCCGTTCCACTTGCCGGCTGATTCGTTATCCGCACATTCGCCGCCCAAATCGGATAGCCGTTGGTGTCCAGCAGATTGCCCAATCCGTAGGAACCCGTGGAATTTTCCGTCGTATTCAGGGTGACATTATTCAGCCACGGCTGGGAGTCCTGATGCTCCACCGTTACGAAAACCGTTCCCGAGACTGAATCGCCTTTTCCGTCACTAAGTGTATAACCAATTCTATCTGCCCCGCTACTGCTGGAACCCGAACCGGTATACTCATCCATCCAAGGCGTATAGGTGATACTCGTGCCGGCGGCACTTGCATCGCCGTATCCGGGACTGGAAGTGATTGTCACAGTCAATCCGGACCCGCCGGCCGCCAGCCATGGCAAATTATTGATATAATTGGCTAGATTTATGGTTGTCGACTGGTTTTCCAGCGTCGCCGCGTTAATCGTAGCTGCGGTCGTCACTTCGCCGGGGTTAACCGTCACGGTTACCAGAATCGGCGCCGATGTAAAGCCCAGCGCATCGGTCACCGTATAAGTGAATTCATCCTTCCCACTGAAATTATTCCGCGGCGTGTAAACCCACGAACTGCCGGAGGCGGAAAGCGAACCGTCCAGCGGTCCGGCGCTAATGCCTGCCGCCAGCGTTCCTGCACCCGCATTGGTATCTGTGACACCCGCCAGGAGATTCGCGGTGGAAATGGTCAACGGCTGATTTTCCGTTGCCGTAAACGTCAACGCGCTCCCCGCGGGCAGTGCTGCGGAAACGTTGATCGTATAGCTGCCGGATGCCTGCGACTGGCCATTGGAGACCGTGTAATTAAAGCTGTCCGAACCGTAGAACCCTTTGTTGGGCTGGTAGCTGAATCCACCTGAACCCGAAATAGTCAGTACGCCATCGGCCAGATTAATGGTGGCGGAACTCGCACCAACGGTTACGCCGTTCACGCTGGTAACGGTATATGGGGACTGCGTGCCGACGGTGGTGACATTATTTGTTAAATTACCGGAAAGCGCTGTTCCTTCCTGGGTGGAACCGGTGGCGTTTTGCACCTGTAATGCGCTGCCGGCATAATCCAGGCTGACATTGGTGGCCGTTGACTGAAGATATTGATTGGCGGCAACGTAATTAAACGTGTCGTTCCCGGAAAAACCAGCATCAGGCGTAAATGTGAACGCGCCGGATGACGCGATGCTTAATGCCCCATCAGGCATCGGAATGCTGGAATTACTGGACGTGCTTAGAGTTTGACCGTTGACGGACGCAACCATAAGAGTTTGGCCGGTCGGCGCGTTGGCCAGAACATTGCCGGTAATATTTTGACCGGGAGTACCATCAAAAACGGCACTAACGGTTTGCGGCGGCAACGGGTTTACATCAATGGTGACCACCGCCGGCGCGCTGGTTGCCGCACCACTGCTTAATACATAGCTGAAGGAATCCGTACCCACAAAATTATTTGGTGACGTGTAGGAAAATTGACCGTTGCTGTTAAGCGTCACGGTACCGCCAGCAGTTGTCGGTTGGGATTGCGGACCCGCGCTGTAACCGCCGTAGCCGCCATAGCCGGGCGGAGGACCGTAATAGCCATAAGCACCGTTGGACAGCCTCGCGGTCAGAGGCAGATTGGAGCCTGAATCCTGCGTGGGAGTCGACAGGACATTACCGGTTGCGGCATTGGTGCCGTCGGTGGAAAAAAATTCATTTACCGATTGCGGAAGAGAATTCGTTACGTTAATAGCGACAGTCGCCGGCGTCGCGGCACCCGCCGAATCCAATGCGGTATAGGAAAATCCATCCGGTCCCTGATAGTCCGCATTCGGAGTGTAGGTAAACTGCCCGCCTGCGGTAATGCTCACGGACCCGTGCGCGGTGGACATTGAACTGATGACATAATTGTTGGAACCGTTTGAAAGACTCGCTGTAATTGAATCGCCGTCCGGATCGGAAACATCAGTAAGCAGGTTGCCGGTCAGCGTTCCGTTGCCGGTCGCCATATCGATTGTAAAAGCCTGCGACGTTAATTCCGGCAACTCATTGTAAACATCAATTGACACTGTTGCAGGCAGACTGTTCACCGCACCATCGTTGAGCGTATAACTGAAGCTGTCTCCGCCCACATAACCCGCGGTCGGCGTATAGGTGAATGTGCCATTGGGATTTAAACTCAGATTTCCATGTTGCACCGTGTTATAAACCTGAGCGGTCATCGGGGTGCCATCGGCATTTGTTGCCCCGTTCATCACGTTGCCCGAAAGAGACTGATCATGCAGAAGCTGATAGCTTTGGGGCACTCCCGCCGGCGCGGAATCCGTTACCGTAATGGTGACGGTTGCCGATGTGCTCGTGGAGGTCCCATCGCTGACTGCGTAGTTGAACGTATCTGTACCGACAAACCCGGCGTTCGGGGTATACACAAACGAACCGTTTGCCGACAGGGTTACAAAACCGTGGCCGGTGCCCATGGCACCCGCCGATGCCACGGTCATTGGATCGCCATCTGTATCGTACGCGGTTCCAATCAGGCCCTGCTGGGCTGAAATCGTCAGGGTTTGCCCGTGGATGACCGAATAGGAAAGGTTCGCCGCAACCGGCACCGCGTTTACCACGTTAATCGTCACCGTCACCGGCCCGCTGTCCACACCGCTGGAGCTATCAGCCTGATAAGTAAAGCTGGTGGTGCCGACAAATCCAGTGGCGGGTGAATAGGTAAAAGATCCATCGCTATTCAACACCACACTCCCCGTGGACGGCGCGCTATCCAGCACCGCGGTGAGTGTTGAACCATCGGTGGTCCAGTCGTCGCGCAATACACCAAGCGCGACACCTGCAATAAGATTTTGATTCAGCCCTGTCCGGTAGGTCAGCGGATTGGTAATAACCGTTTGCGAACTGACCGTAATGCTCACGGTCGCAGCGTTGCTGGTTCCCGCCGCGTCTGAAATGTCATACATGAAACTGTCGGAACCGGTGTAACCAGACTGGGGCGTGTAAGTGTACGCACCGTTGGTATTTAATGCCAATGTACCATGTGAAGGCGCATAAAGCAGATTCGCGCTTAAGGTATATCCGCCCGGGCCGGTTGCCAGGCTCAGCAGGCCCGCACCTGAAGGTACAGTCAGTGTGGTATTCTCTTTAACCGTTACGCTGCTATTGGCGGCGGTTGGCGGCATGCCGGCAACCGTGATGGCGGCGGTTACCGGCGAACTTGTACCGGTGCCATCCGACACGGTATAGGTGAACGAATCAGTACCTGTGAAGCCGGGCGCGGGCGTATAGCTGAATGTTCCATTGGAGTTAAATGTCAGGCTTCCGTCTGTCGTGCCGCTTACAAGATTTACGGACATCGGAAGATTCTGCGGGTCCGTTGCATAAGCCAGAACACCGTCAACGGTTTCATTCAATGTCTGCCCCTCACCGGTGCTATAGGATGGCGGGGTTGTAACCGGCGGCAACGCCACGGGCAGCACGTTTATTGTGGCAGTTGCGGTAACGGAACTGTTTCCATCACTTACCGAATAGGTAAAGCTATCTGATCCAAAATACCCTGCCGTTGGCGTATAGGTAAATGTTCCGTTGGAATTGAAGGCCAGGGTACCGCTATTCGTCGATTGAAGAAGCGTGGCGTTCAATGGGTCGCCGTCCGAGTCAGTTGCGGATGCCAATATTCCCGGCGACGCGTTAAGGGTTGAGTTCTCATAGACGGAATAGGTCTGACCAGTTGCCTGCGGCGGCGAATCCTGTACAGCAATATCAACCAATATCGGCGCGCTGGTCGTGGCTCCGTCAGAGGCGGAATAGGTGAAACTGTCTGTTCCAACAAATCCATTATTCGGCACATATGTAAACGATCCATCGGCATTAAACGACAACCAGCCGTGACCAGCGCTGTTCACCAATTGCGCAGTCAAGACTCCACCGGAGGGACTTGAATCCGACGCCAATACACCATCCGCCGCATTGACTACGAGCGTCTGATTATGCTCAACCGAATAATTTACCGCCTGACCAATCGGCGAAGCCGCCACAACGTTGATCAGCACTGTCGCCGTATTGCTCGTCAGCGAGCCGCAAGTTACGTTGTAGCTGAATTGATCTGTTCCGGAAAAGCCGCTGTACGGAGTGTAAGTGAAGGAACCGTCCGAATTCAACGTCAGGCTGCCGTCCATTGGGTAACCAACCGCCTGAGCCGTGACCGCGGTGCCCGGTACCGGATTTCCAATTCCCGCCAGAAGACCGGATGCCGCTGCGATATTGAGAGTGTCCCCCGGTGAAACAACGTAATTCTCCACGGGCGCAACAATCGTTTGCCCGGTAATATCCAGCGTCACTGTAGCGGTGTTGCTTTGCTTGACTCCGTTGGAGACAAAATATGTGAATGAATCCGACCCGAAATAACCTTGGTCAGGTGTGTAAATAAAGGAACCGTCTGAATTTATTGTAACCGAACCATGACCAGTCGCGGTCGTTACAGTCGATCCCCCATCCACCTCCAGCGGTGAATTTGCCGAATCCGACGCCGCCGTCAGCAATCCATCGCCAGCGCCAATGTTTAATACAGTTCCCTCAACCAGTGTATAGGTCATGTCCGCCGCTGCAGGCAGGCCCGCCGTCACGTTCAGTGTCAACGTTGCATAGCTGGTTGACGCACCATCCGTTATGCCGAATTCAACGCTGTCGGTACCTGTGAAATCATTGGCCGGCGTATAGGTGAATGCACCTGTGCCCTGGATCGAGATCCGGCCACCATCGTATGTTGTGGAATTAACCGGTACCACCGTAAGCACATCGCCGTCCGCGTCGGAGGCGGCCGAAAGCAGCCCCTCCAGGTCTGAAACATTCAAAGTTTGGCCGGCGGCAACAGAATAATACACATTCTGCACGACTGGCGCGGCGTTGGTCACAACAAAATTCACCAGCGCCGTCCAGCTTTTTGTTCCATCGGAAGCCTGATACGTGAATGAATCCGTCCCAACGTATCCCGGCTTTGGAGTATATACAAACGTACCATCCGGGTTCAGCGTTAGCGAGCCGTTTCCAGGCTGCGTCACAGCCGTCGCGGTCAGCGGCAGGCCGTTGGGATCCACCGCTCCTGCCAGCACCCCCTGCGCCGGATCGGTAACGCTCAAGGTTGAATCGTGCGCAGCGTAATAGGTCTGATTCTGAATTTGCGGTGTGCCCGTGGCAAGCACCGTCAGATTAGCCGTTCCCGTCACGACGTCGCCCCGGCCATCGGAAACGGAATACGAAAACGTGTCCGGCCCGGTGGTATTTCCCGCGTAATATGTGAAGCTGCCATCCGAATTTACGCTTATACTGCCATTTTCCGGGGAACCAACCAAAGCCGCCGTCAGAGTTGCTCCGCTGGGACCTGTTGCACCGCTTAACAATCCGCTACCCGCCGTCACAGAAAGCTGTTGGCCCTCGTACCCGGAATACCGGTGCGGTTGAAGGGTGATTGGACTTGGCGCAGCGGCGGCTGTAGTCACTGTGGCGGGCACCGAGTATGCCGATAGACCGAAAGAGTTGTATGCCGCGACAATAAAGCTGTAATTCGTATCCGCGGAAAGACTGCCGATCGTGTATGTCGTCGCAGAAGCGGGAGCCGTTCCCACCGCGATATAAGCCCCGCCTCCCACAGCTTCCTGAATATCAAATCCGCTGATGTTGCTTCCGCTGTCCGACCAGGAAACTGCCACAGCGTTATCGCCGGAGGCGCTGGCCAAAACGCTGGTCGGCACCGCCGGAACCGGTGCCGTCGCAGTGGTAACCGCAACCGAATTGGAAGCAGAGGAAACTCCGCCCGCATCTGTTGCCTCCACTACAAACGTATACGCAGTGCCAGCAAGCAAATTATCCACGGTAAATTGAGTTTGGGTCGCCTGCGTCGCCCCAACCTCTGCGAAATGGACGCCATCCACCGATTGTTCAATCACATATCCGGCCACATTTGTATCAGAAACGCCCCGCCACGTCAGGTGAGTGGAATCGTAAGTAATCTGTGAAGCGGCAAGCGAACCTGGAGCAGCGGAAACCTGACCCACCGTCAATGTATTCGAGAAATAGGAACCGTCGTCATCCGTAGCCGATGCCGTAATATTGTACGATTGCCCCGCCGCCGCATATTGGTGTGACATGCTCGTCGGATTGCCCGTCACATTGGTTACGGACGTATCGCCCCAGTTGATCTGCCAGGACGAAATTGCATCTGAATCAGGATCAGAAGCGTACAGCGCTGAAAGACTTAGGTCATACGACGCCCCATCGAGGAAGGTCGAAGGGCCGGAGATATTGACAGATGGCGCAACCGCGCTAACCGTCGCAACGCCGTCTCCGGTGCTTGTCCCACTCGGACCGCTGACCGTCACCGCGGTTGAATAGTTTCCGGAATCCAGCCAGGCGTGCGCGGCAGTGACATCAAATCCGCCATTAGGGTCAGTCGTAATCTGACCGCTGGAATTATTGCCATCGCCCCAAGCCACGTTGGCTGAATAATTCGCTGGCGTTGTGCCCGTCTGACTGTCCGTGAACCGGGCCACCACAATTGCGGAGGTTGTACCTTCATATACGGAAAAATTATCCGGCGTCACCGATATGGTTGAAGAAAGCATGATGCGCGGCTCAAGCTGCTCAAACACAAGTCCGGCGCGCGGCCGTGAACGGACTCGCAACTCGCCCGATACATGGCTTGAATTCCATACTATGTCGCGTAACCATGGCAAGCCTCCCCATGACCAGCGAAGCGCTGCGAGAAACCTGTGGACCGGATTACGGACCGATTTTGCCTGCTTGCGATTTGCCACCATCGGACGGAATTCCTTTCCCCGGGCCCCGAACGCCTGTACCAGCGCGCTGGGGGAAAGACCACATCGATCAATCACGGCTCTCAAACCATCCACAAAAAATTTTCTCGGCTTGGTCAGGCCAATTACAGATGCATGGCCGCCCAAAGCGTTTTAGAAGTTCGCGAATAATAATCGCATCTAAATCAATCTGTCAAGTAAAATTCCACATCGTGTACAAATTTAGCGCATAATTGGAAGTTTCGATACCGCAGACTGCAAGATTCAATCGATTCAGTAATTTGCTTGATAAAGGGCCTGTCCGCGATCCATTTATTCAGCTTTTTGTTCCGGCTGCGATTGGGTTCTTAAAGATTTGTCGCCGCGTGGAAGTCCTGGTGCCCTGCACACCGGCACATGTTGTTCGTTGTCTTTCGCAGACTTCGCACAAAAATTATCGCGGCGAATCTGTTAAACCCGCAGTCATGCGTGCAACAATTTGCTCACGATTGTCGCTTACCGGACAGGCATCGCAATCCCGGTACGCCAGGAGCTGACCATCTGTATTTAGGTCACAGTAGTTGGCAGTTTTATTTAAAGCAACTCACCCCGCCCTCGCGAAAAATTAATCAATTTCCTACCTGCGGGGCGCACGGTTCAACCAACGCGTTTCCACGCCCGCTTTCGCCAAGATTCCGGAACAAAGTTGACAAAATACTTTATCTTATTATAATTTTTTTTCGGTCCTTTTCGGCAGCTGCGTCCATCTCGCAATGCCTAATAGGACGAATATATTTTCGGCGGCGGTGCCATTGCCCAAGCGGCGGCATTGATAACGGAGTTTAATCATGAAAATCGGCATTTTGACATTTGGCGATGGGCGCCGGCGTGTAACCGAAGCATCCACCCCGGATTGCATGCGTTTCCAGAAAAAACTTCAGGAGTTTCTCGCCCAACACGGACATGAAGTGGTGGCTGGAAATGCCGTGGTCTGGAACCATGAAACTGTCGAAAAGCAATGCGCACGACTGAACCGCGCCGGAGTTCAGGCCGTGGTATTCAACTTCGTCATTTGGAGCTACCCGGACTTGACCGCACAGGCGGCGATCCGGTTTGACCCGGCAGTCAGCATTATGATGTACGGCGTGCTCAATCCATCTTATCCGGGCTGGGTCGCCTATTTTGCCAGTGCCGGTTCCATGACGGAGATCGGTCGGCCATTTTCCCGAGCCTTGGGCGATTTGGCTGACCCCGTGGTCAAGGCAGCCATGAGCCAATGGCTGAATGACGCCAATCCCCAACGACGACTGGATGGCATCACCGCGGCGGAAAAGTTGCATGGGCAACGCTATGGCCGCTTCGACGGTCCATCCATGGGGATGTACACCGGCCACCTGGATGAAAGCCAATGGATGAGCAGGTTCGGCGTACATGTGGTGCACCGTGGGCAGCTCTGGTTCTGGGAAATGGCCCGGAAGATTGAAGCAAAGCGCGTTAAAACCGGGCTGGAATGGCTGGAAAGCGTCTGTCGGGAAGTAAAATATGATGGCAAAAAGCTCACCCGCGGCGTCGACGGCACACTTGCCCGCCAGGTCCGCATGTATCTGGCTCTAAAAGATTTCTGCCGTGATGAAGGAATCGATTTCTGCGGTTTAACCGGCCAGTTGGACATGACGGAACAGCCGCACATGTGCATCATGGATGTACAGGAAGCATTGCTTAACGACAATGCGGACTGGGAAGAATCCAAAAAGAAGCCTTTGATCTGCGCCACGGAATGCGACAGCAATGGTGCCCTGACCATGCAACTCATGCACATGATCAGCGGAACGCCGGTGCTGTTTGCCGATATGCGGCATTATTTTGCCGAGCACGATGTTTACGATCTGGTGAATTCCGGCCAGCATGCCCCCTGGTTCAGCCGCCGTCACAAAGACTACCGGAAAAACTGGGCCGAGGTGACACTGTATCCGGCGATGGATTTTTATTTCCACGCGGGCGGCGCCAGCGTTCAGTTCTATTCACAACCCGCGGAGCTTATCACCTTAGGGCGCATCACACGCAAGCGCGGCGAATTTCAGATGCATCTGGTGCGCGCCAGCGTGCCGGATATCGGTTTTGAAACCATGGAAAGCCTCGCGAAGCAGACCACTTATACCTGGCCCCACATGTTTGTGCGATTCAAATGCCCGCCGGAAGCTATCGGGCAACATTACAGTTCCAATCATATTCACGGCATTTTTGGGGACCATATCGCCGCCCTGACGGCCGCCGGCGAACATCTGGGAATGGAAGTGACGGTACTGGGATAAAAAGCGGAATCAGGTTTGATCATTCATTCATTTGCAAGCCAGCGAGCCGACACTGGCAGACGGGTTGTTACCAAGAATTGTCTCGCGTTCGTCGTGTGAAAAAGCTGCGGGCGAATTTCAGTGCGGATACCAATTTTTCGAATGCTGTCCCTCCGCAGATTTTCTTTTGTACCCAAGCTTTATTGCGAACAACCGGCTATTGCGAACGTCCGGATCGCAATTGCATTGCTTCCGTAACATTACGTCGCACTTTTCAGTCGTGACACGACCGGTCGGCCACGCACTGAAGTGCGCAAGCTTCCAAGCATTGAAACAGGAATTTGCAAGAGCCACACGATTTTTTTCTGGCCCCATCGTTTGCGCCCATAGCCGAACTGGTGGCCGCCGGGGGCAGCCCGACAACGTTGGCCCAAAGCTACCAATACCTCCATAGCAGCCCACAAGGTAGAGTTCTTATCAAACACTTCAGCGTTTCGGGTGTATGATTCGCGGCGAAAATCGTCAAGGCTGAAAAGATACGTCTGGCCTGATGGTGATTTTTCCATACGCTAAATCTGGTCCTTGCGAAATAATTCAGGGAACATCAGCTGGCTGTGATGTATGGTAAAAATAAATTGGGCACCATTATTATTATTGGGACTTTGAAACAAAGCGACCATTTTTTCGCCAAAAGCGGGTGTATATTTGAACCCAATGCATCTATCACAAGCGTTGCGCCATCGCGCATGGCTTGAAAGATATACTAAAACAATTGGAGCAACTGACGTGCGCGTACACATTGTAAGGCAACTTAGCCAGCGCGATTCGTCGTACGGACACTTTTTTCTCCGCGTTTGGCATTTTTGTTTATTCATATTATCGTTAGACCTGGATGGCCGGACAAGGCCGAGATCCGATTTCCGCCGTTGTACCAACGTGGAGCCAGTCAATGCCTCCGTTCCGCCATGCGGTTCAAATGTATACTCTGCGCAACGTGGCCGGCCAGGACTTCGCCGGCGCGTGCCGCCGACTTGCGGCGATGGGATTTCAGGGCGCCGAACTCACCGACAGGCGGAGGCAATTAAGTGCGGCCAATTTGAAAAAACTGGGCCAGGACTGCGGTTTGACATGGCTTTCAGTTCATGTGCCTCTTGAGGAAATGGAGTCTGATTTATACCCAATTATGGACTATTATCGCCAGGCTGGCGTTATGACGCTGGTCTGTCCATGGATAAATGAACAAAGACGAAAAACATTTGACGATTGGCAAAAGATCGGCACCATTTTAAAGGACATCAGTGCCACGCTTCGCCAGGCCGACATGACGCTGGCCTATCATCATCACGATTTTGAATTTTTGAATATCCCTATTCCCGTTCCTGATGCGGCGGCGAGGGTCGGAAACCTCTTTGGACAGCCTGGCGGAGCCGTCACCTGCGGCATGGACATTATTCTGCGGGCCACAGCGCCGGCCAATGTAAAAATTGAGCTTGATACATACTGGCTGTATTTCGTTGGATTAAACCCCGCGGAAATTATTCGCGGCGTTGCTGATCAATTGGCGCTGCTCCACTGCAAGGATATGGCCATGGGTGAAGGGTGCGAATTTGCGCCCGTTGGATCGGGCCGTCTGGACTGGGCCCAAATTCTGGCCGGTGCCAGAGCAGCGGGCGTGGAATGGCTGATTGTGGAGCAGGATGACTGTTACGGCCAGGATCCGTTTACCTGCCTGGCCGCCAGCATAAGTTATTTAAGACGCCTGAATAATATGGTATAATAACTGTATGGTACTTGGACTTGCGCCGGCCATTGGGGCTTGAGCAACAAGACGGGTTTCAACCATTCCGCAATCGGCTGATGTGAAACAGGAGTCTGTGTATGATCGAATCCACTGTACCGGGGCCGACACTGGTCATTCGTGAGCGGTCCACCGTTGGTCGCGTGTTGCGCTGGGGTCTGGTGCTTGTGCTGTTTATATCGATTGGATTAAACGTGGTACTGGCGATCATGCTTGGCGGATTCAGCGAGCTGTCACGCGGCATTCTCGGCGCTGCGGGCATTCATGAGCGCGTGCTGCGGGCCGGCAGTGCCGAGCAAATTGCCGTTATTCACCTGACCGGCCTGATCAGCGGGGCCACCGTGGCCGAAGTTCGCGCGGATGTCCGATATGTGCAAAGTCATCCGTCGATTCGCGCGGTTGTGTTGCGCGTCGATTCACCGGGCGGCGGCGTCACCGATGCGGATGAATGTTACCACCAGCTTATGAAACTTCGTGATGACAACCGGGTTGTTGTGGCCAGTATCGGGTCTTTGGGTGCCAGCGGTGCATATTATATTTCAATGGCGGCGGAAAAAATATATGCCGAACCGACCAGCCTTGTCGGCAGCATCGGCGTCATGATTCCCGGTTTTCAGCTTACCGGACTGATGAAAAAAATCGGAGTTCGACCGGAATTTCTGACCAGCAAGGCGGCCACCTGGAAAGAAGCCGGCTCGCCATTTTCGGATTATTCGCCTGAAGTGAAAGCCTATCTCGTGCATCTGCTGGATGCCGACCATGCGCGGTTCGCCAGTATTGTGGCGGCCGGCCGCGGGACACGGTTAAATGTGCCCATCGCACAAGTGGCCAATGGTAAGGTATGGGCCGCCAGCGACGCATTGAAAAAGGGCCTGATTGATGCGATCGGATATTCCGGATCCGCTTACCATGGGGCGGCCAAACTGGCGGGCATTTACAACCCGACTGTGGTGGAACTGCAAACACCCGGTACGCTGCTTGACCTGGTGAAAATAAAATCAGCCGTCCAATCGCCACAGCTACGGGTTTCGCCGGGGTCCTTGTTGAACATGATGCGGCCGAAAATGGAATATCTGTTTATTCCATAGGTTGCCGGCGTACCGCCCAAGGCTGATCGCCGCATGACGCGGGTTCGAGCAGCCAGTCTAAAAAAAGTAGATTCGTTAGCGGCCCGGCGGGCGCGGCCCGAGTTGTCGCCGCGTGAGGCCCTGCTCAACCGCCTTGCGCTGCATGGCCACGCGCGCGCCGGGATCTGCAGGTTCCTGATTGATGGATGACTTTTCAGGCGTAGCGCTGATGGCTCCGCGCCGCTTAAAACGCAGCATCGCCTGACTGTCGGTTAGATTTTTGCGAAAATCAGCGGACCCTTCGCAGACCTTCTGTGCCTGCACCGCCAACCTGACCAAGGCAGGGTCTTCCAGCATGCCGATAAAGTCTGCCAGCGAACACGCTTCCAGATTTGTTGCGCCTTCAAGATATTCCATAAGACGCGAAGCAAGGGGCAAAAGTTCCGGCGATTCAAAAAGATTCAGTTCAAATTCCGGACCGAATTCGCGCCACAGCAACGGCTGATTCAGCAGCGAGCCGATAATCCATTGTTCCGCCGCCAGGAGGCCCTCGAACGCGCCCGGCCCCCCCGTAGACAGGCCGACCGGGATATCCGCCGCCGAGGATCTCTGTGCGCTGGCGGCGCGGGCCATGTTGCGAACGGTCTGGTGCACATCCCGCGGCGTCATACCGATTTTATCCGCCAGATGTTTCTCCAGAAGCCCGCGACGCACGGGATCTGTTCCCGAATCGGTAAGGCCTGCAGAGGCAAGCCGCAACAGTGTCATGGAAGCCTGCTGTTTTTGTGCCAGCGAGGGCGAATCGTCCATCGCTCCGCATAGCTGGTCCCATTTGTAATCCAGCGCATCTGGCGCGCGGGAAAGCAGCAGTTTGAACGGTTCCGGTCCGTGGATCATGCAAAAATCAAAGGGGTCTTTGCCGTCCGGAACGTGCGTGATGCGGGTGTCCAGCGGATATTTCAGAATCATTTCAATAGCGCGGTCCGCGGCACGTCGGCCGGCATCGTCGCTGTCGAAAAGCAGAATTACTTTTTCCGCAAATCGCCGTAACATGTTTATATGCTTATCTGTTAATGCAGTTCCCAGCGTGGCCACCACGTTGGCAACGCCTGCCTGATGACACGCGATGACATCCATATAGCCTTCCACCACCACCACTGTTTTTTCCCGGATAATCGCCTGGCGCGCCAGGTTCAGGCCATACAGCGTTTCGCGTTTGTTAAATATTGCTGTTTCAGGAGAATTCAGATACTTTGGACCTTCGCCTTCGGCCGATGCCGCAGCCGCAGCGTCGGCGGGCTGGGTGGAGGGCAGAATTCTGCCACCAAAGGCAATCACGCGCCCCGACTGGTCAAGAATGGGAAATATCACGCGGTTGCGGAAAACATCAAACGGACTGCCATCCGCCCGCTGTTTAATTAATCCGGCCCCCAGCAGACTTTCATCCGATATCCCGGCGCGGCTGGCCGCCTGCGCCAGCGCGGTCCAGTTATCCAGCGCCATCCCGAGGCCAAAAGCCTGTATCATGTCCGCATTCAATCCGCGGCCCGTCAGGTATTCAAGGCCGCTGTGGCCAATGGGCTTTTCCAGATTCTCCCGAAACCATTTGGCCGCCCATTCCGCCGCCGCCAGCATCCGCTCTCGGGAAGAGGCACGTTGCCGCTGCGCCGGGTCGTTGGGACGAAAATCCGGCAGTTTGACACCATAGCGCTGCGCTAGAAATCGCAAGGCCTCTCCAGGCGACATTTTGTGATAATTCTGCACAAACCGGAATACATCCCCGCCCGCGTTGCAGACAAAGCAATAAAAAATCTGCTTGTTGCCGTTCACATACATCGACGGGCGGCGGTCTTCATGAAAAGGGCACAGGCCCACCAGTTCCCGCCCGGCCGGGCGCAGCGAAATATGCTCGCCAATGATTTCCTCAATCCGAGCCGCCTGGCGAACTGTTTGAAATATGTGCGCTGAATCCGACATCACCCACCATTTTATACGCCCGACGCCCTTTGCTGTAGCGCTGTTGTTATTTTGTCAGAAGATGATGCACAGGGCGGGCCAATTTGCCGCTTGCCAAAAATAACTGACGGCAGCCACACACCCCGCCATTCGTACATCAAATGGAAAATTTGCCGTTTTTTTGGCAACACGGTCCTGCGGCGGATGTTGAAACGGAATCATTTCCGTTATATTCTTTAATCTTGATTGCGGGTGGTTAGCTCAGTTGGTTAGAGCGCCGTGTTTACACCGCGGATGTCGGGGGTTCGAGCCCCTCACCACCCAGTTTAGAAAGCCGCTGTGACGAGCGGTCACAATATCAGACGAGATCAGGGCATATCCTGCCCCATTGAACACCTTATCCGCAGCGCGTGGCACGGACCCAATTAAGGCCGTCACGGGTTCCGGCATAGAAATTGCCCGTTGACACGATATGCCCAAAATAAAGACCATACGCAGCCGCGCCGCCGGCCAGACGAGTTTCGCCCGAATCCGGGCGTTGCGTGAACTGTTTATCATTTTCAACGCGATACGACTTGTTTTTTATGTTTATTGATCATGGATCATTGACGAAGTATGGTTCACCGAAGAGCGACACAGGGCACCGCAGAGCTTAAAACAGATGTGGTATACGATGGCCACCCGCGCGACGCCATTCACAATGGCTTGTCAATGATTGAATTGCACTCATGAATGCACGGTGGGAACAAGAAGCGACCTGACGGCAACGCGCCGGCGGGATGCACGCGCCGGATATCCGCTTCCGGCGGCATTGGCTGGGAAGTATGCATACCGACCGCAATTCGTCAGTTGCAACCAAACGAGCGTTCCAGGTCAAGGTGTACCGACGTGGATTATGCCCTTGGTCACATTGGCGACACATAAGCGCAGGGGCCCTGGTTGCGAAGCGGATGTACCAGATTTTGCTGAATAGTCGAAACCTCACATGGGCACGTTTCTGGCAGAAAAGCCCGCGTTTTCAGAAGGCAGACCATGGAACAGATACCATAAACGGACAAGGGCTGTTTTATCTCTCAAATAATGGTGGAGGACAAGTGGCGGCTTCCAAACTGATCGATGTGGCAAATGCCGAATCCCCGATGGCCACGCACACGTTGCCAAGGCAACCCGAAGGACGCCTTGGGGACACAAAAGGACCGCCGAATTGAAGCGTAATGCCCTTGCCTATAAAAACGGACAAACCGACCGAGACCAATTGAAATGTGCCTGTTGCCAATTGGCTTTCCGACCGATACAATCCCATTTTCCTGTTGGCGCTGCCCCAGCTCTTGCCGGCGGTTAAAGCCAGAGTCTTCCCGGCGGGTTAACAAAAACCCGGGACTTTGTCTTTTTGAGAGTTGGAATGTGTGTCCGGGCGGAGAACTCGACACGCAAGCGGTGCCCTTCATAGATTTTAATTTTGTGAGGATTCGTATGCGCCGGATTGTTAAATTATCGTTGTTGTCAGCACTTGTTGGTGTGGCATTTACCGTTGCCGGCTGCGGCAAAGGCGGGTCCGCCAATAGCCAGTCCAGTACGCCCACGGCCGCGACCACTGCCAAGCCGGTCCATATTTACCCCAGCGGAACGCCTATTAAGCTGGCGTTTGTCAGCAATAATGTGGCCAATTACTGGAATTTTGCGCACGCCGGCACTCGGGCGTTTGAAAAGAAAACCGGGATTCAGGTCACGTTTCGCGAACCGGCCAAAGGCACGGTGGCGGAGCAGAACCAGATCATCGAAGATTTGGTAACGGAAGGTTACAACGGCATTGCCATCAGCGTCATCGCCCCCAACGACCAGATTCGCACGCTAAATTCAGCGGCCCGGTCCCTTAATCTGATCTGCGTAGATTCCGACGCCCCGAAATCCAATCGGCTGATGTACATTGGCACCATGAACTACAATGCCGGATTGCTGATGGGGAAGGAAATTGTCAAGCTGCTGCCCAAGGGCGGGCAGGTGGCGATTTTCGTGGGCAATCTGGCAGCCCGTAACGCGGCGCGGCGACTCCAGGGAATTGAACACGTTATTAAGGGCCACTCCATTAAAATCGTGGCAAAAAAGGAAGACAACCAGGATTACGCCCGTGCCAGATCTAACGCCGAAAACGTGATCAGCGCGTTTCCAAATTTAAGCCTCATGTGCGGATTGTATTCCTACAATGGCGCCCTGGCGGCGGCGGCGGTGAAGGCCGCAGGGGACAAGGGAAAAATTAAAGTCATTGCCTTTGATCAGGACCCCGATACGCTGAAAGACATCCAAAGCGGCCTGATAAACGCCACGGTGGTACAGAATCCATTTATGGAAGGCTATCTTTCTTGTAAATACCTGCAAGCTATTTGTGCCAAAGGCATGAAGGCTGTGCCCGCCTCTGCTGACCTGGATACCGGCGTGCAAATTGTGGATGCCAAGAACCTTGATGCATACAAAATAAAACTCGCAAAGATGATGGCCAGCAAATAGCCAAGGCCGCCCTTGACAGCATACTGGACCTCCCATGGCGAACGATTATATCCTGCGCATGCAGGGCGTTACCAAACGGTTCCCCGGCGTTACTGCACTGGAAAACGTGGACTTGGAACTGCGCGCCGGTGAAGTCCTAGCCTTAATGGGAGAGAACGGGGCAGGGAAAAGCACCCTTATGAAAATTCTAGGCGGCGCCCAGCCGCCGGACGAAGGATCGCTCCATATCGACGGCGACCCCGTGGAATTCCGCCATGTTTCCGATTCGCGCCGCCATGGAATTGTTCTGGTGCACCAGGAATTGATGATGGCGTCGAACCTGGATGTGGCAGGCAATATTTTTCTGGGATCTGAACCCAGCCGCGGGGGCGTGCTGCACCGCGGCGTCATGCGTGCGAACTCCGAGTCGCTGTTGCGGCGGGTCGGTTTAACCTGTTCGCCAGCCACGCTGGTAGGCTCGCTGACTCCGGGACAGATGCAGATGGTGGAAATCGCCAAAGCTCTTTCCCTTAAGGCGCGTATACTGATTCTGGATGAGCCGACCAGTTCGCTGACCTTGACTGAATCGGAGCAGCTTTTCAAAATTATTGACGATTTGCGCCGCGATGGAATCGCCATTATTTATATTTCACACCGTATGGAGGAAGTCATGCGGCTGGCGGACCGCGTCATAGTTCTGCGTGATGGCAAAAGGGTGGGAGAACTGCAACGTGATCAGATTACCCAGGATAAAATCGTCTCGATGATGGTGGGCAGAGAACTCACAAACTGGTATCCGCCACTGCGGCCCAGGCAGGATTATCCGACAATTTTGCGTGTGGAAAATTTAATTGTTCCCGGTTCTCCGTGTGCGGTGAGCTTTGACGCCGGGGCCGGGGAAATTATCGGATTTTCCGGACTCGTCGGGTCAGGCCGGACCGAGCTTATGCAGGCGATTTTCGGTGTGACTCCGCCACTGGGGGGCACCATTCACGTGGATGGCGCAATTTTCAATCCAACCTGCCCGCGGGCCGCGATTAATCACGGCATATATCTGGCACCGGAAGACCGCAAACACAATGGGCTGGTGCTGGCGATGAGCATAGCGCAGAACATTTCCATGCCGGATATTCACAATTATCGGCCGCGCTTTTGGCTGGGGCGCCGACGGGAAACGGTCGTGGCCAGAAAGCAACTCGAATCCCTGCGGATCAAGGCATCGGGCGTGGGCCAGCGCGTGGGCAGCCTTTCGGGAGGCAACCAGCAGAAAGTGGTTCTAGGCAAATGGCTGGCTATGCGGCCCAGAATACTGATTCTCGATGAACCCACGCGCGGCGTGGATGTAGGGGCCAAAGCCGAAATATACCGTGAAATGATGCTTCTGGCCCAGCAGGGAATTACCATTTTGATGGTCAGTTCCGAAATGGAGGAAGTGCTGGGCATGAGCGATCGGATCGTCGTCATGCGCGAGCGCAGAATTGAAGGCATATTGCCGCGTAGCCAGGCCACGCAGGAACGCATTGCGTCCCTGATGACCGGCGCGGGGAATCTTGACATAAGGACCGGAGTCTGATGCGACGTGAACTGGGTATTTTCTTTGCTGTACTGGTCATGTGCGGCTTTTTATTCTGGTGCAACCATGACTTCGGTAAAGCCGCCAATATCCTGAATGTCTCACGGCAGGCGGCCATGTTGGGAATTTTCGCCATCGGCAGCAGCTTTGTCATTATTACCGGCGGCATCGACCTTTCCGTCGGGGCGATCATCGGACTGACCGGCGTCCTGATTGCCAAAATTTCATCGCCATCCGAACATTGCCTGCACCATCCATTGTGGGTCGGCATAAGCATTGCCATGGCCGTCGCGCTTTCAATCGGTCTGATTCAAGGCTTGCTGATTTCCAAATTAAAACTTCAGCCCTTTATCGTCACCCTGGCGGGCATGTTGCTGGTGCGCGGCCTGGCGCAAATCATTACCCACGGCGGAACGCTGGGACTTGGCACCTCGCCACTGATTAATCTTTCCACCGAAGGTCTGTTCCATTACGGCTATCATGCCATACTGGCGTATCCGGTGCTGATTTTTATAGGGGTCATTCTTCTGGCCGGTTATCTGCTGCATGGAACGGTTTTTGGCCGCTATGTTTTCGCCATCGGCGGGAACCGCGATGCGGCCCAATATTCCGGCATTCCCGTGGATCGCGTGGAAACGCTTACATACGTTATTTCGGCGGGGCTTGCGGGCGTAGCCGGAATCTGCTACGCATCTTACATTGGCCAGATGACTTACAACGTCGGCAATGGCTACGAACTTAATGCCATTGCTGCGGCAGTGATCGGGGGCGTATCGTTGCGCGGCGGCGAGGGCAGCGTGCCGGGGGCTATCATCGGTTCGATCATGATGGAAGTTATTCAGAATGGCATTATTCTGTTTAAATGGGTGTATTACACTGCCGGTCAACGCCATGTATTCCGCTTAAGTTCCAACTGGACCTATTTTATCACCGGAGCCGTGATCCTGCTGGCGGTACTGATCGATCAACTGGCCAACATTCTTAATAAACGTAAACGCCTGAAGCGCCAGGCACACATTGCCGCAAGCAAGCAGCCGCCCCCCGCACCGCTCGCATCAAGTTAAGCATGGTTGTATAAAACAGCCTTATAAAAAAGGCAGCCCGTGATGCCATCGGTCAGCGGCCCGGCCGCCGGACCAGTTCTGAATTTTTCGCGAGTATCGCGATACGCCGCGCCCGCGGCCTGGCGCTTCGTCATTCAGCTTTCATAAGAGCCTGATAATGCAGCAGATGATATTGCACTCGCTTGCGTTCACGGCCCTGTAATTTTGGCATCGCCTTGTTAAACCAGTAAACCGCCCTGCTTTCCAGATTCAGTTTTTCCAGACCAGTCGCGTTTCTCGCCAGCCGCCACCATGCATCACCCGCGGCCACCTGCGCCGCCGGCTGAACAGGAAGCGCCTTGTCCCGGCGAGCCGCATCGCGAATTTTTGTATTCTTCGCATGGGCAAGATACACAAGCCCTTCTTTCCATCGCCCCTCGCCAAAACAAAGATATTCACCTATTGATTCGTTGAGTTTAGGCGTGGCCGTCCCGGCGCTGACCGCGCTCATCGCAATTGAAAAATTCGCCCGCAAGGTCTTGATCTCCGCCGCCATCTGATTCCAAACCGCCAGACGGGCGGCCGCCAGACGCGAACTTTTTGCATGGGACGCCTGCACGATGGCATCGTTAAGCAGTTTCAGCGCTTTGTGGTAATGCCCCTTAAACAGCAGTTGTACAAAGCCCTGGTTCACCAGCGGTGCGGCGCAATTGAAACACCATCGGGCCATGCGCCGCATTTCCATTGCGTAATAGGCGTTCTCCTTTTCCCGCGCCGCGGCGGTCCACCAGAGTTTAGCCTCCCGCAGTTGCGGAGCAGGCGGCATCGGCGGTTGAATGGTAAAATCCATGACGCCCAATTTCCCAATTTCCCGCCAAGTCGGGTCAGCGGATCGCACCAGATATTTTGCGCCTGCGGAAACGTAATCCTCAGTCACAATTTTGTACAACCCGACGATCTGGTTGGCCTTCGGGTCATCCGGATGTGTCAGCAGCCGCTTTTCGGCCGCCAGATATTTTTTGAGCATCGGTCGCTGATCGTGAATACGCGTCAGCAATATGCGAAACTCAGCCGCTTGCTTGCGCTGATTGAAACGTAAGGCTAACCGTAAACCGTCGACGGCGATCTGCCTGGCTGCCGCCAGGTCGCCGGTCTGCACCGCCTGGCTCGCCCAAGTCGCGATCGCCTGCAAATTCGATGAAACAGCGTAATAGTTAAGAAATTTCGACGCCGCCCAAAGATGAACGAACTTCGCCTCTATCTTCTCCCGTTTTACCTGATAATGGGTAACCATTCGCAGAATCGCGCTTTGACCATATTGAAAAAATCCGAAAGTCCCGCTTAAACGTATGGCCAAGTCCAGAGCTACATAACAGCGAATTGGATGGGGCTGCGGATTGTTTTCAACAGCGCCGAGCTTCTGTAAAAATTGGCCGACTGTAAATCGATTGATCCTTCCACGATATAACCCGTTAAATGTGGCCTCCAGCGTCTGACGGGCCGGGGCCTGATCCGCCTGCGGCGGAACGGGCAGTAAGATTGACTTTACGCCACTCCCCGGCGAAGGCCGAGTTGCAGGCCCATTGCGATTCACCGGTGCCGACCAACACACTCCCGGACCGCATACCATTGTCGCAGCCAATAGCAAAGGCACGGCCAAAATGGTACCCCGCAGCAAGTTTGGCCTCCGTCGATTGGGTCCGTCGGACTTGCCGTTGATCATGTTTTCCATTCCAGCACCTTCCATTGACATCAACGTGAACCCAGTTGGAGCTATTGCCTCCGACATCCAATTTGGCCAACTGGCCAGCGGCGGCCGGTCAAACCGATCACAATTACTGAATTTATCGGCATATTCGGTCAATGCCCTGCCAATTTATCATAAAGAGCCGCCGCCGTGCGGATTCCGCCGTAAAAGCAGGCTAAATCCAGCTTTTCATTGGGGGCGTGCAGATTATCATCGGGCAGGCCGAAACCGACCAGCACACTGTCAATTCCCAGAATTTCCTTAAACCAAGCCACGACCGGAATGGATCCCCCTTCCCGTATCAGCACTGGAGGCTTTCCGAACCCTGTTTCCAAGGCCCCCGCCGCTGCCCGCACCGCTGGCGAATCAGATGGTGTCAGCACAGCCGGCGATGCGCTTAGACATTCCATGGAAAGCGTAACGCCTTCAGGCACCGCAGCCCGCATAAATTCCTCAAATGAGGCGCAGACCGCCGCTGGATCCTGTCCGGGCACCAGACGCATGGAAACTTTTGCTGTAGCCATACCGGGTAATACCGTTTTGGCACCAACCCCCTGATATCCGCTGGTCAGCCCATTCACGTCCAGGGTTGGTCGCGACCATCGGCGTTCCAGTGTGGAATAGCCAGCCTCGCCCGCCAGGATATTTAATCCCAAGGCGGTCGCGAACTCCTGATCGGAAAACGGCAATTCCTTCCATTGTTGCAGGATGGCCTTTTCAGGATTGACCAGACCCTCATAAAAATGGGGAACGGTCACCCGCCCATCCCGATCATGCAAGGTGCCCAGCATCCGACAAAGTGCATTTGCCGGATTGGCCACTGCTCCGCCATAGACGCCACTGTGCAGGTCCTGACTGGCCCCGCGCACAGTCAATTGGTAATACACCAAACCACGAAGGCCGGTTGTAATAGCCGGAATTCCCGGGGCGAACTGGCTTGAATCACTGATAATCACCGTGGTGGCGGTTTTTAATTCCTCGCGATGACTTTCCAGCACGCGCCGCAGATTCTGCGATCCGGTTTCCTCTTCACCTTCCAGCAAAACCGTTAAACGCACTGGTAATTCAGAAGCGATCTGTTTCCACGCGACCAGCGCCGCCAGATGACAAAACACCTGGCCTTTGTCATCACTGGCGCCGCGCGCAAACAGCCGTCCATCCCGCACGACAGGCGTAAACGGCGGCGAGATCCATTGGTCCAGCGGTTCGGCTGGCTGAACATCGTAATGCCCGTAGAACAGCACGTGCGGCGCATCCGGGCGGCACAGGCCATCGGGCGTTTGCGCCAGCACGCAGGGATGGCCTGCGGTTGGTAAAAGCCGCGTATTCATTCCGGCACCACGCAGATAAAACATGGCCCATTCCGCCGCCGCGACGGTATCTTTAAGATGCTCCGGATTGGCTGAAACACTGGGAATGGACAACCATTGCTTCAGATCGTCCAGCCACGCCCGACGGTTTTTTTCGATCCAGATTAAAACAGTGTCCAGCATCATGCCGCTCCATGCATATCTGTGGAAGGCCGCCCCGGCACGAAATCAAAATAACCCGACCGAGCAGCGCAGCCCTGCACGGGCCGCCATCCGGAATTGTATCGTCAGCCAAAAATCAGGCCACCCTGTCATCCGTGGCGGAAAAGACGTTCCGCCTTTGAGCGAATACTTAAACCGGCATCATGAAGTCAGAAGCGGATGTTCCAAACCCGAAAAAAAACGAATTGTGATTGAAGCAGGCCCGCAGAACCGGAAAATTGCGGCAGAATAGTGAATCTATTCCGGGCCGGTCCATTTTTCCGAAGCGGCGACAACCGTTCATCCGGGGATAATCAGGCGGGATGCCGGAGTCGCCGCGGACGAAGTTTTTTCGTCTATCAGCGTGGCTTCCACCGGCTGGTTTACGCCTTCAGTTATTGCGTCCTGTACAGCACGCATCAGGTCCATGTATTCAATCTGTGAGGCTATAAGCTTTTTTAAAAACGGGTGAATTGATACGCTTTGTTGCAGCGACTGAATCTTCTGCTTTTCCGAAATGTCCAGCGGCTGGCCGGAAGCTTCCTTCATTGCCAGCACTTCCATGGCGCGCTCGAACTGTTCCAGCAGGCTCCGGGCACCAATATCAAGTTCCAACTGCCGGGATAATTCGCGGTAGTTGCGGACAGGCGCCTGGCGGCCAATCACGCTTCCCAGCTTTTTTGCTTCGGTTAACAACATGTCCTGATCAGCCATTTTCAGCTCCCGAGTCACCGGTCAATCGATTAAAACAGGCCTACCAATCAGCCTGTGGTAAATCATACCCGAATTGGCGGTGGCCAACCATCAACAGCCACCGTCTTGTTTCTGAATGTCGGCGAATTATCCGGGTGGTTTGCGCCCCATTTTGTAACTGGCAGGGATTTCGGGAAGGCCATTACTGGGAGGCCTTGGCCGCCTCCGCTGGAACGCCTGGCGCAAACAACGCCGCCCCGACCCGAACAATTGTAGCCCCCTCTTCCACGGCCACTTCAAAATCGCCGCTCATACCCATTGAAAGTTGCGTGAAGTGCGGCCCTCCGGTTTTGCGTGCCGCAATGTCCTCAAACAATTCCCGCAATCGAACAAAGGCCGGCCTGGCCTCCTCGGGATTATCCGAATGACGGGCCATGGTCATAAGCCCCATGAATTTCAAGCCTGGAACATTCGCAGTTTCTTCCGCGACGTGGAACGCGGCCATCGGAGGCATCCCATATTTAGCCGGATCGTCTGTCGTGTTGACTTCGAGCAGAATCGGAACTCGGATGCCCCGGCGCACACCTATTTCCCCCAGCAGTTCCACCAGCCGCAGTGAATCTGCGCTGTGAATCAGGTTGGAATATGTGACCGCGGCGGCGGCCTTGTTGGTTTGCAGATGGCCGATCATGTGCCATTCAACCGGGGATTCCGACAATGCTGCGTGGCTACCTCCGTAATTGGAAGTGGAAGAGTCCTCGGCCGGGCGTTCAAGCCATGCTTTTACTTCGGTTGCGCGGACCTGAAGTTGCTGCACCCGACTTTCACCAAAACTGCGGTGACCGGCGCGAATCAGATCATAAATCTGGTCCAGACGACCACTTTTGGTGACAGCCACCAATTTTATGCCAGTTGGATCGCGACGCACGCGCGCCGCGGCCGCGGAAATCCGGGCCTGTATGCTGCGCAGGTTTGCGCTCACATCCACTCCGCTGGCTAAGTTCGTTTGCATCATCCGATCCATGCCCATCCTCCGCCGCCGGTCGGCCGCGGGTACGTTCCAACCGAATCGGTTAACCACCAATTGTAAGGTCTGCCGCCGTCGAGCGAAACACTTCCCGGCGTTAATAAGCCGACGACAGGACCGGTTCCTGCGCCGGATTCTTATGCAGCTGGCGATACAAGTTCCCTTGGCGCGGCATCTGTTCCCGAATCCAGTTGCGTCTCATGCATTTGACGCCGCCATCGCAGGAAATCATCCACTGCCGCGTCAAAATCGGCGGGGGATTCAATCAGACGCATTGCATCGCGCAGCATTCGACACGGGTTCATGTGTTTGGCATACCAACTGATGCGCTTGCGGAATTCGCAGACCGCGACCCGCTGGTTCCTAAAATGGATGAGGTTATAAAAATGGTCCCGCATCAGGCGGCATTTGGCGCCAATATCCGGCTCCGGTGGAATCACTCCGCTGGTCAGGAAGCTGTGCGTGTCACGGAATATCCAAGGTTTGGCTAATGCCGCCCGACCAATCATCACACCGGCGCAACGGGTGAAGCGAATCATATCCGCGGCATCCTGTGGTGAAAGGATATCGCCATTGCCAATCACGGGAATGCGGTCCACCGCGGCGACGACTTCCGCAATGCCCTCAAGCCGTACGCGGCCCTGAAATTTCATTTCCGTGGTGCGACCATGAATGGTAATGGCCGCAAAGCCGATCTGTTCCAGCCGATTGGCCAGAAATGGAGCGACAAGGCGCTGGTCATCCCATCCCAGCCGCATCTTTGCGGTCAGCGGCACGTCCCGGACCACTCGCGCCACTTTTTCCGCGATGGAAAGCGTGGAATGCAGATTACACAGGAGGGCAGAGCCGCCATCACGCTTAGTGATTTTATCCACCGGGCAGCCCATGTTGATATCCACGAGACTGGCACCATGGTCCTGCGCCCACCGAGCGGCATCGCAGAGCTTTTCGGGATCGGCACCATACAGTTGCATGGCCAGTGGCTGGTCTTCCGGACAAGTCGCCGCAAGTTCCATAGAGCGTTTGTTTTCCCGCAGGACGCCTTCCGGGCAAAGCAGGTCAGTACATGCCAGTCCTACGCCGCCGCAGGATCTTGCCACCAGGCGAAATGAAACGTCGCAGTAGCCGGCAATGGGGGCCAGCAGCAGATTGGATTTGAGTTTCAGATTGCCTATCCGCATGAAAATCTCATACTTTGGTTGACGCGGGCCGCGGGTTCTTCCAAACCAATAATGGGTATTGTAATCCGCCGGAGGCTTTCCGGTAAACCGATGTTTTATATGGGACGCACCGTCCGCCTGCGTGAATCGATGCCGGGTCGGCAACGGGCAAAAGTCGTCGGGCGGCCAATTCTGCCGCAGTTGGAATTTTTAGCGCGAGCCGTTATAGTAACGGCGTCCGCGGGCGTGGCGGAATTGGCAGACGCGCTAGATTCAGGTTCTAGTGTCCAAAAGACTTGGAGGTTCGACTCCTCTCGCCCGCAGTTCATGAGTTTCTTAATCCCCAAAGGTGCTCACGCCGGTATGCCGCCGGTGTAAAACCCAAGACTTGGCGGAAAGTACGGACCATATTCGGCACCGCACTGAACCCACAGATATCCGATACATGTTCTAGATTTTCTTCCGGGTGGCGCAACAACCGCATCGCATTTTCAACACGAACGCGGATAATTTCGTCGTGCGGCGTGCGTCCGACTTTTTCCAGAAAATGCCGCTCAAGCCAGCGTCGTCCGACCGGAACATGCCGCAGAACATCCTTCACGGAACAAGGATCGCACGCATGATGACGGATAAAGCGGATGGCATCAGCCAGCTGCGGCTCGCTGACCGCCAGAACATCGCTGCTCATTCTTCGAGCCACGCCTTTTGGCGATACCCGAATTTCGCGACTGGCGACAGGGATCGACTGTCCGTTGATTAACGCATGCATCAATTGGGCCGCCAGAAAGCCAACCTGTACAAAATCCACCTCGACGCTGGAAAGTGGCGGCCAAGAGCTTTCGCATAATAAATCGTCGTTGTTTACGCCCACAATTGCCACCTGTTCGGGTACGCTGATATTCGCGTGCAGGCATGCCGCGGCCAAATCATGCGCCGCCATATCGTCGCAAGCCAAAATTCCAACCGGCTTGGGCAGGCTTAACAGCCACGCCTGCAGACCTTTCCAATGCTTGCGAGATGCCCACTGATATATTTCGGGCCAGCCCACAGGCGACACGTCACATGAATAGCGCTTTTCAGCCAGTGTTTCAATAAAGCCGCGCTGTCGCAATAGGGAAAACTTGCTCTGCGGACGGCCGTAAAAGCCATAATGAACCAGTCGACATTCCATTAAATGTCGCGCCGCCACACCGCCAACGGCCCGATCATCCGCACTGACCACCGGCGCAACAGAGGGATCTGCACTTCCGGAACATTGCACCAGGAAGCGTGAGCTCTTGCGGATAGTGTCCAAAAGTCCCGGAGCACCGCCGCTGATGATGGAGCCGGTGCATTGTGGCCAATGGAAGTTTTCAGAAAATCCACCGCGCAATTCTTCATGCAACAGCCAGCACCGTCGCGCGTTGGCGAATCGCATGACTCCGCGCAACAAAGCCCGACCATGGCCCATTACACCATCCACAGCAATGCCTACCATGGGTCTGGTCAATGCCTGATCCGGGCGAATAGGGCGCTTTTTGCGAAATTTCTTTTGCACGATGGAATGCTACCATGCCGCAACCGGAATGGGAAACAACGGCGGCCGACCGCGGGTCCGGACTCAGGCCCAAAAATCGTTTTTTTAACCGGGCAGCAATATCAGCAGTATGGCCAGCGCCACGAGTCCCACCACAAGGCGATTCACCCATTTCATGCGCCGTTCAAAACGGTACCTTTCCTGGGGCGAGCGGGCCAGCCGAAAAAGCAGAGTCACCCGATCGCGAATGCTTGGGTGCATCCAATCAGGTTTATTGACGGAGCGGCGGGTAATGGCGGAAAGATGCATCAGGGCATCGGCCATCACACTGGCGCCGGCCTCTAGCGGGGACTGCTGGGCGAAACCCGCCCCCGATTCATGGCCTCCGACTGGATGGTCAAGTTGCACCATCCATGGCACATGCTGCACAGGAGCGGTAGCGGCCAGTTCCGGAATCGCCACAATAATTGGCGGAGGGGCCGGCGTGGCAATAGCGGAGTAACTATCTGCCATGTGCCGCGCTGCAAACCAATCGGCCTGATGTTCGCATTGGCGGCTTATTCGGGAAAATCCCGTCATAAACGCCAAGCCTATAACTGCAATATCCAGCAAATTAAACAATTCATCGTGGCCGGGCCAATGGGTCATTGCCAGTCCCGTAAGCGCGCCGGTAATCCACTCAATGGCTGTTAGCACCATAATATAACGGATGACATGCCGATGATGCGCATGGCCCACCTCATGCGCAAATACCGCCAGAAGTTCCTCGAGGCTTAGTGTCTCAAGGAGTAAATCTGTAATCAAAAAATAACGCGCCACGCGCCCTGGCCCCAACACCGCCGCGTTAGGCACAAGGAAACAGGTATTGACAATCCGGATGTCCGTAAAGCGAATATTCCATTTGCCCGCAAGAGATTCAAGTTTGGTTCGCAAAGGTCCGGCTGGCAACGGACGGGTATCCCAAAATCGTACCAGAAGCCATGGCATTGCAATGAAAAGCAATAACATGCCCACCAGGCTGAGGCCTGTCGCATACGATTGGAGACCATTATTATTTAATCTATTCAGAGCGATTCTAAGCAATTGGTCCGCCAGAAGAATAAACAGCATAAACGGCAATTGTCCGCGCACATTCATGATTATGTATGTCCGCCAGTCGGGAAACGGGTGAGCTGCAATTTTCGCCGTTCCGGCCAAATCGCCCTGAACCTGACTCCGCCGATCTACGCGATGTACCCAATGGCTGACAGACCACAGCCCCACCCACGCCAGAAGGACCGGAACCAGCCAGATCGATTGAGCCGCAACACGAATGTGTTTGAGTCCCCAGTCATGCCAAACCAGGTGGCCAAAATCCAGTACCCATAAATTAACCACCACAATGCCGCAAGCTGCCATTCGCAGTCGGGCCATTTGCTGATCAAATTTGCCCAACGCGTCGGCTCCCTCGACGGCGTGAGTAAATGCGTGGATAGTCTTTCGCGCAAAATAAAATGCTATCACCAATGGCAAAAGAATCAGACAAGATTCCGCCATGAAGCTGACCAGCGGCGAAGCATGAATCATTCCGTGCCGTGGAAATGCGGTATACATTTCCATAAGAACAATGAGCAATATCGCCTGCAATGGAGAAAACATAGGTTTAATCCTACCGCAATTCCACCAAATATTCGATGAATCGCGGATATCCCTTTTACGCAAAAGGTTCCATAATTTTCCGGAATGACCGAATGGTATTGCAATCTGTGCGCACAAAGCATATTTTAAGCACGATGCCGAAGCCACCGAATCAGACATTTATCGCCCGTCAGTTGCATTTAGCCCCCGGAACGGTTTCGCGCGCCTTGCGACAGGAACCGGGAATTAAGCCGGAAAC
>DAIDJN010000047.1:0-7820 GCA_027451365.1 Phycisphaerales bacterium
CGCTGGCCCTTCATCGCCTCCATGGCCAGCTTGGCTTTGAACTGCGACGTAAAGTGACGACGTTTTCCCGACATAAAATAGACTCCGAAAACTGGGAAAGAACTACCTTAGCAGCGCGCCCAGTTTTTGGGGAGTATTACACTCCAAGAATTTCGGCCATGCGGATGCCGAATGTATTGAGGGTAATAATCAGCGTTTGCTGGCCATTGTCGGCGGTTGTCCCCAAAGGTGCGAGGCCAGTAAGTGAAGGCCTGCTGACGTACGCTGATGTCTTGCCCGCGGTGCCCGCGCACCGCTTCATTTTTTTGGAGCGCTGCTCCCTGGTCCGTGGCCGATGATGGTTGTTAGGGCGTTGGACGGGAGCAGAATGCGGATGAAAAGCGAGGCTTTACACCCGCGAAGTGCGGCGATAAGCTATGTCCGGAATCATCGGATAATTTGATGGATTTGTGCATGGTAAAATAATGACACCTACTTTACTGTCAGCGGTTTGTTCAGGCTGTTTCGGCTGCTGGTGCGGCTTATGCTTTGCCAATGTGTCTTCCGCTGTGGGTTGCCCCTCGAAAAACAAATTGATAGCCGCCCTGATGAGGCGGTACAAGCCCTCTTTGGCCGGTAACTTTCATTACCACACGCGGGTTTGACCTTCTTCAATACCGCAATAGAACTATGAACTATGCTTGTAACTGAAGTTGAATGCCGCAGGTGTTGATTTCCAAGCGATTATAGAAAGGGTGTATAATAAGATGACAAGTTCTGACGCTAGCCTCAAGCCAAACGAAGTTTCACGACGCAATTTTCTTAAAGTACTCGGTGCCGCCTCGACCGCGATGGCTATTACACCGCCGGTTTCCGCTACCGCCAAAGCATATGCGGAAGAAATTGGCGCCCCGTTGCGCGGGCCAGATGGTAAGATCATCGTTTTTCATCCGCCAATGGCATCAGGCATTCCATTGGGGGGCATGGGAGCCGGCACCTTTGAGCTTCGCGCTGACGGTGCTATGTACGAGTGGCAGATTTTTAATAACTGGGCGCAGCGGCTGGTTTTGCCTGATACTTTTTTCGCAATTCGGGCGCAGGAACAGGGGAAAAGTGCCGTAGTCCGTCGACTTGAAACCATTCGGCACTCCTCTAATCCGGGCCAACCAGTCAAGAATATTACCTATGAGGGCCGTGCGCCCATTGCGCGACTGCGCTATGAGGAACCTGCTCTTCCGGTCGCGGTATCACTGACGGCGTGGTCGCCATTTATTCCCCATCAACCACGCGATTCCGGTTTGCCCGCCGCCATATTCACATTTGAACTCACCAATCGTGGGCACGCTCCGGTGCATACCACACTCCTTAGCAGTATTCGCAATGGCGTGGCACTGAACAACGGCTGGATTGGCACGCAAAATCGTCTGGATCGCGGGCCGGCGATGACAGCCGTTCACATGGAGGGCCGCCTTGATGCGCGGCCCTCAGTGATGAGCAAGCAGGTTCGAGTATTGGTATTGTTAGAGTCTTTGCCATCTCGGGTGAGCGAAGTGCTCTCCACTGCGAAAAACTTAACCCTTGATACCAGTGTGGCTGTCAACAATGGTAACATCAAGTTGCCGTTTTCCACTGCGGATGAATTGGTCAAGCATTACGATGTGATTTGGATTGGTGAAATTCCTCACGCCAGCGCGACGCTCGGCCATGCCAATATGGACATGATTCGTGATGCGGTGCATAAAGGCGTGGGCTTGGTGGTAACCGGCGGGTGGGATGCCTTCTACGGTAATAGCAGCACACGCTGGGCGCACCTCAACGGCACGCCCATTGAACAGGCGCTGCCTGTTAAATTTTGTGACTCGGTGGATACAGTCAACCAATCGACATCCATAGTCGTCGCAGAAAAGGCGGATTTTGTTTTGGGTGAACCACAGCACGAAAACATCGGTGGTTATAATCGGCTGGCGGCGGTGAAACCCGATGGGAAAGTGCTGCTGAAGACCGGTGGGGGGGCACCTTTGTTAATTACCGGAACGTATGGAGCGGGCCGCACCGCGGTCTTGGCCACCGCTGTCGGTGGAGGCTGGCCTCCATCCGGGTGGACACAAATGCCATTCTTTTACGGCGGATTATTGGCCCACGTCGCCCACGCCACCTTCACACCGGGATACGGTGTTGATTCCTTTGATGCCTCCAGCGGCGATATGACCTTGGCCGCCCTTTCCAGTGACGCACAGGCTGGCGTCCAGTGGCGCGATGCAGACAAGTTCTGGTCTGAATTTGAAAGTCATGGTACCTTGCTGGAACAAGATGTGGGACCAGAAAATACGCGCAACGCCGCTGTGGCATTCGCCATCGACTTGGAACCCGGTGAAACAAAAAAAGCGACATTTGTTCTGGCGTGGTATTTTCCCAACCAGTATGACTATTCCAGCAACGCCAATTTTCTGGGGCACATCTACAGCCGTTGGTTCCGCAACTCCCTGGAGGTCGTCCGGGAAGTGGCGGATAAACATGAGGAATTGTTTAACCAGACTCAGGCATTCCAGAATGCACTCTATGCCAGCAGTATGCCGCCCAAGGTCAAGGATGCGATCAACGCCCAGCTTACCACGCTTAGCAAGGAAACCTGGTGGGTAAAAGACGGCACGTTTGCGGTCTGGGAAGGTATGGGCTGTTGTGGCTTGCAGACGATGGATGTGGCGTTTTATGCTTCCCACCCCATTTCGCTTCTTTTTCCCCATCAGCAAAAGACTTCGATGCGGCTTTCCGCCCGCCACCAAAAACCCGATGGCCAGATACCGCACTTTTTCCCGGGAACCTTTGAGCATCCGGATGCCTGGTTCAAAATTGATCTTATGCCGGCGTTCGCCCTGATGGTCTATCGCGATTATCTCTGGTCGGGTGACCATGGCTACCTGCGTGAAATGTGGCCGGTGATTACCAAGGCCATGGCCTATGACCAACGTACAGATAAAGATAAAGATTTTCTTCCCGACGATCATGGCTTGGACAGCACATTCGACGGCTGGCCCATGAGCGGCACAACTTCTTATGTTTCGAGCATCTGGTTAGCCGGGCTGGCGGCGGGCATTCGCATGGCGCGGATATTGGGCGACACCACAACCGAGGCCGACTACACTCTCTGGCTGGAAAAAGGCCAGAAGAGTTTTGAACGTGAATTGTGGAATGGCCACTATTATCAGATGGCCCGCGATATGCAAACCGGCACCGAGAATACCGGAATTTTATTGGCGGGAACGGTCGGACAGTGGTTTGCGGATACCTGCGACTTGGGCGATATCCTTCCGCGTGACCATGTTAAACTCCATAATGAGGCGGCTTTTCATTATTGCCGACAAAAGACCCGTCCCGGCATGCCGTATGTCGACCCGGATGACGGAATTGCCTACATTAACGGATTCTGGCCCCATGGCGGAACGCCGGGGGGCGAAGGCCAGTGGAGCGGACCATGGACAGGGATTGAATATATGTTTTCCTCATCCTTGGCTTTTCTGGGGCGGACGGATCTTGCGGTTACCGTAACAACGGACGTTTATAATCGGTATGTGCATCAGCGAGCGCCCTGGGATCATGTGGAATGTGGTGAACATTATTTCCGCCCCTTAAGCGTCTGGACTGTGCTGCTGGCCCTCCAGGGTTTCCGGTGGGATGCGGTGCGGCGATCGCTGGGATTTACACCGCGGATTTCCGAAAAAGATCATCGGTCGCTCTTTTGCACCGCCGCCGGATGGGGGGAGTATTTTGCCATGGATTCCGGAACGCGGCGTATCCATCGGATTGTGCATCAGGCAGGGAAGTTGGCGTTATCTGAATTTACAATTGGTCTGACTCCGGCGGAGGGGCCTGATCCGACGAAAGGTCTCCGGTGTACCTGCCAGGGCGCACCGGTGCAGGCGACTGGGAAAGTTGTTGACGGCCGGCTGATTATCAGCTTTCAACGGCCTCTGCGTCTCAAACCGGGGGGAACGCTGGAAATTTCGTGGGACCGAAAGGCTTAATGATCTGGTTCGGCGATGGATACTGGTGCCAAACCGCTTGTAATGCGTGATATTTCGTACCCCGGCCCGTTCAGCGGTTTAGATTGCGCCATTTACAAGGCAAAGAAGGAGTTTTTTTGTGCGGATTAAATCCTCGCGCTTAGTAAGTATGGCGCTGGCCATTATTCCTGTTTTGTTTGTAACATTTGGTACGGTGCGAGCCGCGTCCATTCAGGGCAAGTTTGCTCCGCCGATAACCGGAGCCGGTGCTCCCCTGGATATCAGCAGCGGTGCCGCGGATTGGGTTTATTATGGTTATAACGGTCTGGTAACCGGGATGAATACGGCGACGGGAGCCTCGGCTCACTTCAGCCCGTTGCACGGCAAGATATTGGGGTGCTGGGTTCCTGGCTACAGTGTTTACCTGACATTCCCCGGGGCAAAAGCTCCCGGGACCAGTTTTGTGTTTGAAAATGGACCCTATGCCGCCAACGGCGGGGGAGGTGGCAAGATCGCCAATAAGTTATCTTTCACCTCAGCGCTCATCGCTCCTTCAGAGCTATTGACGATTTTCCTGACTTCATACGATTGTAAATCAGATATATCAGTGTCATTAAAGGCTCATGGTGCAACTCGGATTATTGCCAGATATAACCGCACTTTGGTGCTCCCCGATAATCCAAACCCCCATAATGACGGATCGGGATCCGGTACGGCAGTTTTGACGCTGACGATCCGTGGAGGGCACAAAGGAGACCTTTTGGAGTTCACAGACCAGCCTGATTTGGCGGGCGTAGCCACCAAGCAGTTCAACAATGTGGGCATCCAGGCGGCCAGTGTTGCACTTTCGGCCACAGCCGTTGCAACGCAGCCGCCAATGATGACTCCGGCGCAGGCGGCCAGTGACCCAGCGGTGGAAGCTCGCGTCAACAGTCTGCTTCACAAACTGACGGTGGCTGAAAAGATCAGACTTCTCGCCGGGCTCCCCGGTCCGACCGTTATGTTTACGTATCCGATTCCGCGACTGGGAATTCCCGCCGTGGTGATGAGTGACGGACGTGTGGGAGTGCATGACTGGGGTGCGGATACTTTATTTCCGGCCACCGTGGCACTCGTTGCCACCTGGAATAAAAAACTCTGCTATCAGGAAGGCGTCGCGATGGGGCGCGATGCTCGCGCCCGCGGCGTGGACATGATTCTCTCACCACTTGTGAATCTCTATCGTGAGCCGCAGGACGGACGTAATTTTGAATACATGGGGGAAGACCCCTGTTTGGCCTCCGGCGTTGCCGTCAACTATATTCGTGGCATACAGTCTGAGCACGTTGCGGCGGATGTGACCGATTTTTGCGCCTACGAACAGGAAAACAACCGGCGGATGATCGATTCCATTGTGAGCCATCGGGCCTTGGAAGAACTCTACTTTCCACCGTTTAAGGCCGCAGTTCAGAAGGCCGCTGTCTGGACACTTATGTCTTCTTATAACCGATTGAATGATGAATGGTGTTCAGTTGATCGCTATCTTCTTACCGACGTACTGCGCCATCGGTGGCATTTTAAGGGACTGGTCGTATGCGACTGGAATTTAAGCAATCATGTCAGCACGTTGCGAGCGTTGCGGGCGGGACTGAATCTTGAGATGCCCAGTGCCGGACATTATACCGCCAAGCGCATCATGCCGTTGATCCGAAGCGGGGATTTCAGAGTCGCCAGGCTTAACGCACTGGTTACGCCGCTGCTTCGGATGATCGTGGCGATGGATCTTATGAAATATCCGCAAAAGGATGCGTCTATTGCACTCAACGATCCGTATAGCGATCATATCGCCTACAAAATAGAAGAACAGGGGGCCGTTCTTCTTAAGAACAAAAAACATCTTCTTCCATTGGCTGCGGGGCCTCATCATTTAATTGTTGTGATGGGACCCAACGTCCGCTCCGTTGCTCCGGGTGGCGGCAGTCCATTTGAAGGTGGCGGGAGCTCTTATGGCGATCCGATTGTCAAACCGGTAAGCATGTTGGCTGCCATCAAGAAACTGGCGCCGGGCGGCACGCGCGTCGTGTACGTAAAATCGCTGCAAACCCAGAAAGCCAGAACGGTAGTGCATCAGGCGGACACTGTTATCGCCTGTATCGGTTGGAACTCCAACTTGGAACATGAGGGTGCCGATAAATCCTATGCGCTGCCCGCACCGCAAAATGCACTGGTCGTCCAGGCTGCGAAGCTCAATTCTCACGTCATTGTCGTGCTCAATGGTGGCGGCAATGTGGCTATGCGCCAATGGATCCATCAGATTGCCGGCTTGCTGGATGCCTGGTATCCCGGCCAGAACGGCAACTTGGCGGTGGCCGGTATTTTGTTCGGGAAAATAAATCCCAGCGGACGTCTGCCCGAAACCTTTGAGAAACGCTGGAAAGACGCACCGGCTTACGGACATTATCCCGGCCATAACAACACCGTCCACTTTGCCGAGGGCATCTATTTAGGCTATCGCTGGTTCAATAAAAAGAATATTGCGCCACGGTACCCCTTTGGGTTTGGTCTTTCCTACACAACGTTCGCCATGCGCCGCTTGCACATTATCTCTACGGGGAGCAGTACCCATCGTACCTTCAACGTGACGGCGGAAATCACCAACACCGGGAAAATGGCAGGGGCGCAAGTCGCCCAACTTTACATCCATCCGCTGGTCGACCGGAAGAACCGCTGCGTGCAAACACTGAAAGGTTTTGCACGGGTGAATTTGCGGCCGGGGCAAAGTAAAACCGTGACGATGAAACTGGACTGGCATGATTTTGCCTATTACAACTCCGCCAAAAAAGATTGGCAGGTTCCACCGGGTAAATATGAAATAGCGGTCGGGTCATCCAGTGCCGATGAACCGCTCCATAAGATTGTGCGGTGGTAATGGTTCTGCCCACGCCGGTGTCATACCTGCGCATCGCCGCGGTGGTGGCGGCGTGGATGGCGGCGGACCCAATACCCGTGCGCTGATTATGGATGGTTCCGGACGGGGCGTTGGGTTGGGCAGATCCGAACCGTCCAACCACGATCCTGTCGGTTCCAGACCGCCAGGAAAAAGATAGGAGATGCGGTTAAAGCGACGCGGAATCGAGCCGGGCTTGAGCCGCGGTCGGCAGCGCGCGTATTCTTGGGCATCGCTGGCGTCACTGGCGATGCGGATCGTGCCACCATTACGGAAATTGCCTGCCAAATGCGGCTCACATCAAGGGGATCGGCCAATGGAAAGGATTAAAATCGGTGGCAGTCGTGGAAAGCCGCCACAAGGTGGCGGGACAAGCTAAAGTGAATGTCGGCGATGGGACCACCATCGACCGGCGTTATTACATCAGCAGCCTGCCGGGCACCGATGCTAAACGTATGGCCGAATGCGTGCGGGGCCACTGGGGGGTGGAAAATGGTCTGCACTGGATACTGGACGTGATATTTCGGGAGGACGAAAGCCGAATCCGCAAGGGGTATGGGGCGGAAAACTTCAGTCGCCTGCGCAGATTTGCCATGAACCAGCACAACAAGGAAAACAGCACGAAAGCCATGAGCCTCCGACGTAAACGCAAGCGTTGCGGCAGAAGCATCAGCTACCTGCTCCAACAGGGCAAATTCATATAGAGTGCCATGTATATCAAGTGTGATTTTGATAGCGTACCTCGCGCGTCAGCGGATGTTATTGGGGCAATCAATGTCTGGCGACGGTGATTATCGGAAAAAAGGGATGATTTTGCGCAGCAGCTACCTTACAGCCCATCCATGTTTGGATTTTTGACTGGGTGGCGGGAATTGGCGTTGGAAAAGCCCAATGCGGGATCTTATCCGTCGCCT
>DAIDJN010000048.1:0-29763 GCA_027451365.1 Phycisphaerales bacterium
TTTTAGCCATGATGTGTCCATTCATCAGAGCCGCGTTGGATGATGCGGCGCCGTGGAAAGTGATCCCCCAGAACAACGGAGTATGTGTCCATTCATCAGAGCCGCGTTGGATGATGCGGCCATTTATCATTCTAATATGTAAAACGTTTTTTGTGTGTCCATTCATCAGAGCCGCGTTGGATGATGCGGCAGTCGCACTCGCAACTGTTTATATTTCGGCCACTTAACGCAGCCGTTGCGAGCATGACGATTTTCCGAGCGGCTGTCGCCACCTCAGTCACCCCTTTTCGCCGCCGACAATTTTTCTTCTGCGGCCAAAAATGGGGGTTGCGAGCACGCCCCGCACCCCCACGCACCACCGCCGCACTCGCGGCGGCAAAGCCGCATCAGCCAACTTGTCAAAGAGCAGTCGGCCGCGGCCACTGCCGCAGTCAACGCGAATCTGAAGAATGCCGAGTGCCACGCCCATTGACGGGGAAGACACATACTCGGAAATGCGCCCTCCTGTAGAGGGCTAAATCATTCTACCTAAAGAAGCTGCCGACAACAAGGATCATTTGATGAAATCGTGAAGCCATTGGACAACTCGGTATTCAACTTTATTCCAATATTCTTTGCGATCATACCAGGCCTTTTCCTGCATCGGCGGCGTGGATGAGAGGTCGCGCCATCGGTTGATGATTTCTCTAGGCACTTTTATCTTCGATTTTCGTCTTTTTCCAGCAGCGAGGATCTCGGCGTTCTCATCGGGTGATGCCTGCGGCGTGCCGAGGGGCGTTCTGTCATCAAATAGCGGACAGCCGCCTACTTTCTCAGGGTCGGGGATATATGTTGCGGTTTTACACGGCACATACCACCACTTTCCGGTAAAGTCGGGATCGAGCAAAACCTTGAGGCCGATGTTGGCGGCGGCGTTGAGGTCGGCCTGGAGGCCCTTGGCGGCGGGCGACCCGGCGTCGGCGGAGACGAAAAGTTCGCCGCCATTCGCGGGGATGCGCACGGGCGGTAGTTTTTCCCAGTTCTCAGGATTGCCGCTGAATTTTTCATCAAGTGCCAGCAGATAGCGATCGCGGGCAGCGCCGCCGTCTTTCTCATCCCTTTTCATTTTTGCGGTCTTAACCTGTTTTCGCCACCGCGGCGCGGTCATGAATTCCGTCACCGGCACATCGGAGCAACGTACGCCCGGCGCACCGGTGCGTGAATCCTGACGTGATGTGTAGCCCGCCTGAACTTCACGCAAATGCAGTCCGTGAAGCTGGCAGGCTTCGGCGAGGTACTTCTTGACTTTCGACGATGACCAACTCATCAATTGCCTGTTTTCGCGGCGGGTGCGCGTCTCCTCAGGCCGGTAGTTGGTCAGGTCCTCAATGACCACGGCATGACATGGCGCATATTTCGGAGATGGCTCTTCCTGCCATACCCAGCGCTCTTTCGACCTGCCGTCTTTCATCTCGGGCAACTCCATTTCCTTCCAATGCCCACCCAGCCCCAGCGCGGAGCCGGCAATCCGGCTGGCCAGCTGCTTGACACGATTCTCACGCATACGTTCCATGGCTGTGAGAATGGAATCGGCCAGGCCGACGTTGGTTTCGCCCTTATCCGGCGCGCCGCGTGGCCGGTCCGGGGTGGCACGCATGGCGAAGGCCTTATGCAGTTGGTAAAGCGATTTCATGGTGGCAATGCGCGTGAGTGATATGCCACCGACGTGGCGTTTCCACGCAACGCTCGTTTCTCCGGCCACGCTGCGGCCCATGATCCAGTCGGTTAACTGGCGAAGGTCGGCGTGGAAGCCCGCGGCGGCCTTATCGCCTAAGCGCGGGTTGCCGTCGTCCTTGTGCCAGCGGTCATGCCACGCTTGGAACAGAGTCGTGCGCGTGGCAGCGGTTAAGTTTTCCGCCAGCGGCTTGAGCTTTTCACGCAGCGAGTCCTCATCCTTGCGCCGCTGCTGGCGGGTGCGGTCGTCGGCTGTGCCGGCATCGCGCCTGGGGGGATATATTTTCCACGCCCCTTCGGGTGTGGCGACATGCTGATTCCACAATTCGCGCGCCGCTTGATCGTCCCATTTGCTTTCCGAGGCCATGGCATGCCAGTCAAAGAGGGCGTCGGTGAGCAGTTTGATATGGGTCGCATCGCCCTGCTGGAAGATGGTGGGCTTACCGCCGACGCCGAGGAGTGTGTTCGTTTTCGGACCCAGGGCATAGGCGATCTTGGCCCGGCGCGCATGGCGTTTGAGGGCGAGGGTGGCGATCCGAACCCCACGCGCCATAAGTTCATCCACGCGACGAGAGCGGATGGCGCCCTCTTCGGCGAGCAGGCCAAGGCGAGCGGCCAAGTCCTTGACGAGGGCAGCTTCCGCAGTGGAGGCGGCGCGAGGCGAGGTTTCCTCGCCCTGGAGCTTGATGAGGAATTGGCGCTCCAGTCGCGCCCACGGAGCGGGATGTTCGATGCCATCGAGTTTGTCCGGGCCGATGCGACGGAAGATGGTGGTGCGCTTCCTACCGTCCGCTTTCGAGGTGGGGATGTGGAGGAACAGGTTTGACTCGGCGGGCGGAACATGATTGGCCGCCTGGCAGGCTGCTTCCATCTGCGTGCTCGTGAGGGTTTCCCATACGGCGCAGGATGCGGCATAGCGGTGGCCAAGGTCCACCGAAAGGAGGCGGAGACCGGGGAGGCGGGAGAGCATGAGCTTGGCGTGGCCCTTTCTTGCGCGCTCCGTGTCCTTAACGAGGCTCCCGTCCTTGCCTAGCTTGGGCAGTTTGTTGATTTCCTCAAAGGGCCAACCGTCCCAGTCAATATATTGCGTTCCTCTCTTCCGCTTCTTACCCGTCTCCTCATCCCTGGGCACCGTGCGCGCAAAGGGAGTCTTGTCGGGTGCCGCCTGAATGAACTTGTACCACGGACCATTTTGCTCAAGTTCCATCGAAACGACGAGGCTCCAGCGCAATTGCTTTTTGCGTTTCTCCGCGCGTTCAAGGAACGCCATTTTCTTGACGGCATCCGTCTCCTTGGCGGCCTTGTCCAGTTCCTTCTGGATGCCAGCCAATTCGCCGCGTACGGCTGCCAGAGATCCGTTCCATCTTGGCTCTTTGATTCTGCCGCCGCCAGTAACGTCCTCACCATCTTCGCGCGAGCGGGCATCGACCGCTTTGGGATCGAAAACACCGGCGACTTTCGCCGGTATATCGGGGGTCGCAAGTCCTGCCGCCGCCGCACCGAGACGACCGCGGCGGGTCACTTTCGGCAGCTTTTCGCCATCTTTCGTCGCAGCATCGCACGCCGATCCAATTTCCCGGTCAAAACGCAGGCTTGAGCCATTCAAGACGGTGATTTTGGCGCGCTTTTCCGACGGATTCCAGGTCAACAATCCAATGGCGCGTAGGTCGTTTCCCGCCGGTTCGTCTGTGAATGCCTTGAGCCGTCGGAATTCAATGGCCGGGCGGGAAACGCCGAATTGGCAAAAGACTGGATTTAGATATGCGTGGGGGTGCCGATAGGCCGCGACCTTGAGGCGGTGCGCCTCACTTCGCGCCTTCATTCCGGCTACGAATCGCTTGAGAATATCCGCATCAGTCGCATTGTTGCGCATCCAGACTGGACAATATTTTCGATCGGCAAACCGGATGAATAAATTTGGATCGCCGAACTTCTTCTCCTTGTTTTCTTCCTGGGATTCCTTGACCGCTTCAATCCGCTTTTCTTCGGCCCGTTCGGGGTCAGCATCACTGATGCACGCCCAACTGGCGATGATCCGTTCCCAGCCCGTGATCTGTGCCGGTCGAATCCGAAACTCTACCGTCGCACCCGATTCGATGCGGTACTCGGCGCAATAGGCGGTCAAAGCGGACAATGCCGCTGCAAATACCGCGTCTCCCTCCATTTTTTTTAGGTCGGCGTCGGCCGCTTGGCGTCCCTGTCGATCCGCCTCCTGTTGGCGCTGTTTGGTCCAAATCTGCGCCAGTCGCGAGGCGGCTTTGGAGAACATCTCTCGATGAAGTTCCGATTGCGACCTGCCATCCTCTTCAGGTTGCCCGTCTGTTTTCGATGCTTCTGGTGTACCGCGCACCGGAATGCCAGTTTGCGCGAGAAGGCATTTTTTAAGATGCTCATGCCATTTGTCGCGAAGCAATAGCGAACGGCCCGGCTTACCAAAAGGCTTGCCCGCGCCCAACAAATGGGAGAACGGGTGCCGTGTTCGCTGAGCGGCGCCTTTTGACGACTTCGAAACGGCCTTCTGCCTTTCATCGGCGTCATTCTCGTCTTCGTTGTCATTCTCACCTGTCGTATCGCCGTTCTTCTTAGCCTTTTTCGAAACAGAAAACGTGAGGTAATCGTCCTTCAAAATAAACCAAAGAAGTGTCTTGGCGTCCCTTCTGGCTTTTTCGGTGTCGGTTCCGGTCGCGAGAAGCTCATCAAAGGATCTACTTCGATTCACCCATACGGCATCCTTTCGGATCATTGCGTCCAGCGATGCTTTGCAGGCGTGAAGCCATGTTCCCTGTTGGCCTCCAATCGGCTGCGACAGATCACCAATCTCGGTATTGTCCACACCACGATTTGCGAGAATTTCGTATAGCGCCGCGAGGATTTTCTCTGGCGGATCATCGCTCTTGGCTGCGATATTCGGCGCACCACTCTCTGATTCCACACTCAACCAAGATAGCGCTAGCAGGATTCGTCGGTTGCCAACGGCCTCCATGGAATTGGCCTTCTTATCGAGTTCCTCTCGCACCTCGTCGCGCGTCGGCGGCGTCTCCTTCTTCTTCTTGGCCTCGCTTTCCTTCTTTTGCAATTCTTTCGTGATTTCCTCATCGCCAATCTGGACACGTTCCAAGCGGTGATCCAGCCCTCCCCGTAACGTCAACAGCCAATCGCCGAAGACCTTGGCACCCTTGTTGACCGCCTCGTGCGTGGCCCAGAGCGCATCGCGCCATGAATTGTCATTTTTATCTGTGCCGCGCAGCCGAAGCGTATATGCCCGTTGTGTAGTGTTTGGTTTGTCACGGTGATCTGGCATATGTCCTTCCAATCAGTTTTGACGTTCAAAAGGGGCGCGGTCGCCTATATCACCACCATCCCGCTCTCCGCCTTGGGCAAACTTTCGCCGACCACCACGGCCGCGGCGCGGGCGGCAGTCTCGTCGCTCCCAAGGTCGATGATGATCGCCTGATCCTCACGCGCGTTCAGTTCGGTCTCAAGCTCGCTCTGCATGCGCACCCGGTCTATATCCTTGAGCACGCAGAAGAAAACCGAATATTGCCAATGCTCACCAAAGCCCTTCATGGCCTTAAAAACGCGCCGCCACCGCTTCGGTTCATGTATATCGTAACAGACAAGATAACAACGTCGCATAATGTTGTCACCTCATCGCGTGGTCAAAAACGAAAGCGTCGAAATATCGTCCGCAACCCAAGCGGCGATCATTCGGGCGTGCAACATCAGCATCCGCCTGTAACTTAAGCGGTAGCCCAGAACCGGATGGGTAATTTCCGTATCCATTCGCCGACCCCATGCCTGAAAAAATGCCCGGCGGCCGTGGTCCGTCATCGCGCAACCCGCAGCGGTTGAATTGAAATGGCCTTCCCCCACCTCGCCGCGGTTAAACAGGCTCACCGCAACTGAATCCGCAATCAGCGGGCGGAACGGCTCCATAAGGTCCAGTGCCAGGGCTGGCCGTCCGGGCCGGCAAGTGTGCATGGCTCCAATGGCCGGCTCCAGCCTCGCCAGCCGCAGCGCCGAAACGCATTCATTGCTCAACATCGAATAGCCAAACGAAAGCACTGTATTTATCGGGTCAGGCGGGGGCCTGCGGGCGCGGCCGTTGGCATCAAATTTCCCGGAGAATGGGGCCTTAAATATTCCACCGAACAGACCAAAATATATAGCCGCTGCCTGACCTTCAATACCCAGCAATTGTTCGGCGTTGTCGCAGACCACAGCGCCGCGGGCGAGGTCGGTCAGCCGCCCAGCCGCCGCGTCAGGCAGCGCCGGATGGTTGCGCATCAGGATGGTACGCTGATTGGTGATTTTCGCCGAAATAAGGGCGCGGGAAAGCTGAATCGCAGTACTGGAATCATCAAACCGCCGAACCTGTTGTCGGCGAACCAGCGAGCTTACGGAATCCAACGCGTCCACCATCGCAATCAGCCGGCCAGCGGAGCTCATATACGCCAAGGGGATGCGGTGGTCCGCCAGCACGCCCAGGGCTTGGGTGGAAACCTGCACGTTCCCCAGAACCGCAAGGCTTTCCAAATTGGCCAGGGGAATTTCGCGCACCAGTTTCCCGTCGTAATCTGTCACCCGGAGGCTGTTGCCGCGAACGCCGATACGGACGCCTTCCTGTTGGGCGACAAGGTGGACCGCGTCGTCGCGAGGCGGCCAGATTCGCCGGGGTATGTCATCAGGCTTTTTTTCAAACGCAATCTCGTCCGGGAGGCAGATTGGTTGAAGCGAACAGCGCAGGCACCGGGCATCGCGCACCAGCGGTGCCGGACGGGGACCCCGCGCGCAGGTCCTGGCGGATTGCAGGGTGGCCAGCGCCTCGGATCGCAACGCCGCGTCAAAGGGCACCTCCAGTCGGCGCTTCTCCGCGGCGTAATAAATAACTCCGCGCTCCACGCTATAGCCCGCCTCTTCCAGCAAAATGCATTGCAGCCCTAACTGGACGCGATCCGTGGGCCAGGGCGTTGCGGCAGCCAACGGGGGCGGGTCGCACTCACCGGGATCGTCCGGCGGCGGATTGACGCTGTTAAGTTGCGGCCGCCCTTTGCGATATTCAACTGGAACAGCCGCCACCCCCTCTATCTCCGCCAAATCGAGCGTAGCAGTCAGTCCATGTTTCTGGCTGGTAAGCACCAGACTTCGCACAACACGGGGCCGTTCGGGGTCGGCGGCGGCCACCGCGTCGCCAGCGGCTGCCGCGCTGGGCTGATCAACCCGGCGGTGAACCGCCTGCCCTTTTTCCGTGTCCGCACTGGCAATATGAATGCCTTCCACCTCCATGAAATAGAATAGACGCGGGCAGTATGCGAACTCTGCCACATTTCGGGCGGGCCAAAGGTATTCGTCCATGGTCAATTCTCCACCTTTATTGGCCGGGAAAACTGTGCGCAGGCATCCGCCAACGGGCGTAAGCAGTACAAATCAGTCCAATGCACCCACTCTATTTTCGGAATATGGAGGCGGTTGCCATCAGTTCAGGCACCTTATGGGGCGTTGGTCCATTAAGGGAGGATCGCTTGAATTTTTAAGCGGCCGTCTCATTTTGAAAAGTCCGCCCGGCCGCAGGAAACGCCGATTTTCCAACGCACGCCAAAAAACGCCGCAAAGAGCCGCCGACCTGTCGGCGGGAAATTCTGGAATCCCAAATCCCCCAGGCAGAATGCCAAATTCCGTCTTTCCTCGCGCGCACCTGATCGCCTGATCAACGGATCACCTGTTCTCACGTCAGCCAAGAGGCGAAATTCCGGTACGGCGGGAGCCGCCTATTGAGATTGATCAGTGATCCGTGATCAGTGTTCTTTATATAGCTTCCCTGTTCTCGGCGCAGCCGTGCCGTAGGATGGCATGAGCGTTTTGCTACATGCCGGCCGGAGTATCAAAGCCATTTCATGTCTGGTACCGGGCGCGACTGGCCGCCTATTTTGGGTTCGCGGCAGTGTACTAAATCGGCTACGGCTCTTTCACGCCTGCAAATTAGTATTGAAGCCCTGGATTTGCTATGCTCCAGTCATGACAACCGATTCGGCTACCGTTTATCCTTTCTGGCTTTCCGGCCAGCAACGGCATGGCCCCGCCGTACCGGTGCTCAATCCGTATGATGGTTCGATTGTGGGCGCGGTCTGCCAGGCGCGGACCGAAGAACTTTCAGAGGCCGTGGCCGCCATGAGACAATGCGGCGGCCGCCTGATGGAACGCACTCCGGCCGATCGACAGGCTGCCTGCAAGTGCGTGCTGACGGGATTGCAGGCACAGCGCGAAACGTTCGCACAACTTATTTGCCTGGAATCCGGCAAGCCGATTGCCACCGCACGGAGCGAGGTGGAACGGGCCATCGCAACATTTTCGCTGGCGGTGGAGGAAAGCGTCCGGCCCGCCAGCGAGCGCCTTTCAGTGGAAAACCAGCCTGCCTTCAGGAACTACGACTGCCACGTGGAGAGGGTGCCGGTCGGCCCAAGCCTGTTTATCGCACCTTTTAATTTTCCGCTGAATCTGGTCGCCCATAAGGTCGCACCCGCGCTGGCGTGCGGTTGCCCTTTTATTCTCAAACCCTCTGACCGCACGCCGCTGACGGCACTGCGGCTGGGTGAACTGCTGGCGGCGGCAAATCTGCCCGTCGGTTCCTGGCATATCCTGCCGACCGCAACCGCGAATATTCAGGCGATGGCAACCGATCCGGACATTGCACTGATTTCATTTACCGGCTCGGAAAAAGTTGGCTGGGAACTGTATCGTCAGGCGACGGGCAAGACGGTATTACTGGAACTTGGCTCCAACAGCCCGGTTATAGTGGAACCCGATGCCGATCTGGCGGACGCGGCCGAACGGATTGTGCGCGGAGCCTTTGGCTACAGCGGGCAAAGTTGTATCAGCGTGCAGCGTATATATCTGCAAAAAAGCATAGCCGCCGCATGCACGCGGATGCTGGTGGAAAAAGCGCAAGCCTTCCGCCCCGGGGACCCGCTTGACCCCCGAACCGATATCGGCCCGATGATCGATCTTGCGGCGGCTCGGCGCGTGGAACAATCGGTGCGCGACGCGGTGACCGCCGGCGGCAAACTTCTTTGTGGCGGGCAGCGGACTGGAAATTTTTATCCGCCCACACTCCTGACCGATGTCCCGGAAAATCAGCCGGTGGTGTGCGAAGAAATTTTCGGTCCGGTCGCGGTGATTCAGACTTATGATACTCTGACGGAGGCCATTCAAGCGGCCAATTGTTCGCGTCTGGGTATTCACGCGGGTATTTTCACGTTTAATCCGATCTCGATTCAGTTGGCTTGGCATCAGTTTGATTTTGCCGGTGTCGTCATCAACGATGTTCCGACCACGCGGGCCGACGCGATGCCCTATGGAGGCGTTAAATACTCGGGCCTTGGCCGTGAAGGTGTGCGCTACGCCATGGAACACTTGACCAGACCCAAAGCACTGCTGACGCGGCATGCAACTTAAGCATTGTTGCGCCAGCGCCGGCCGCCAAGGAAAAAAGCGGAAACGGCTGTGTGACGACGCATATCAACAAATAGCTATTCGTTCATTGTATGAGCGGGCGGCACGCCGGCAAAAGATATATGGAACCGACGCCGGAGGTGCGGCCGGCGAGCCACGCGCGTAATTTAAAATGAAAGTTCGCGCCACAGCACCGGCCAGATGCACCGCGCCATCAGTTGGATAGGGCCGCTGCGAAAGACCGGCCCACGGATTTAATTCCGCTTTGTCGCCCGGTTTTGCCACGGCTATGTGCGGCCTGCGGGACAAGCGGGCACTTGCCGGCCCACCGGATGTCCGATTCGGCGCGTTGCGCAGAATGAAACTCACCGCGCCATACCCCGGATTATCCAGATAACGGGCATATTCGCGCCGGCCAAGGTCGTCAACAGCACGGCGGCACAAGTCTCCGGTAAGAGGACTGGGTTGGTCTGACCAGGCGGTGACCACCACATCCGCCCGACCGGTGGAAAGCAAATCTCCAGCGCGGTCCAGCACCGCGGTAACCGGGGTGTATGGATGGGCCAGCGTTTCGCATGGACCATGAATGCCAAAGCGAATCGCCGCAGAGGAGGCGGCATTGGAATAAACCGACCGGGAAAAATGCAGCGGAGACGCATATCTGCCATCCGCATCCAGCATGGAATCCAGATAGGCGATGGTGCTTTCAATCATGCCCCAGGCGGTATAAAGCAAAAGAGCGATGCGGTTGGAATCCACATTGGACGGATTCAATCCCGCCGCCTGCCAGGCCTGCTCAATCACCGTACAGGCCAGCGCCGCCACCGGGTCAAGCTTTTGCGTTTCCGCTGGCGCAACAGGTGATGGTTGCCGCCCAAGCCATTGAAAATCGACCGAATCCGGACATTGTTCCGAGGCGGCTTCACCGGCGCGTAAATCGGATGTGGCGGCCGCCACAATGTCGGCGGCATCTTTAAAATCGGAAGTACGCACGCCCATTCCCAGAATTTCCAGCCATTGGCGATCCGCAGACCACCAATTACAGCCGGAAATTGCCGGTTCGGCGGCGGACCGCGGATCGGCGGAAAATATCAGTGCCGTGTTGTTGCCACCAAATGCGAAGTTGCAATTCAACGCAGTTCCCACCGGCTGCTCCACAGATTCCAATGCCAGCGGCAGCAGCGGCTTGCCATCTGCGGCCATTTCCGGGTCCTGGCAACCGGCATTCGGGGGCACCCGTCCCCGGTCTATGGCCAGAACGCAGATCGCCGATTCCACCGCCCCGGCCGCGCCAAACGTATGACCAGTAAGCCGTTTAGTGGAACTGACCGGCGGGACCGCGGCACCCGCACGTCCCCAGATTTCCCGAATGGCCAGTGATTCCATCAGGTCATTGTCACGTGATGCGGTGCCGTGGGCGTTGATATAATCAATGTCTGGTGGTGTCATGCCGGCATCGGCCAGGGCCAGTTCTATGGCGCGCTGCGCCTGTGCGGCGGAAGGGTCAGGTTTGGTAATATGAAACGCGTCGCAAGTGGCGGCAAAACCGCGGATGTACCCCAATGGCCGAGCCCCGCGTTTAGCGGCATGTTGCAAAGATTCCAATATCAGAATTGCGGCACCTTCACCCACGGTAATGCCACGGCGGTTCTGGTCAAACGGACGGCAGCCGTCCGCGGCTACCAGTTTCAAACTGTTAAACCCGGAAATAATCAGGCGGCAGAGCGATTCTGTCCCACCTGCCACGGCCATCGATATCTTGCCCAGACGAATGGCATCCACGGCAGCGCCGATGGTCATGGCCGATCCAACACATGTGGTCAGGTTCATATATAGCGGACCGCTTATTCGGTGGCGTCTGCAAAGCAATTCCAATGCCTCATAGGGCTGAATGCGCCGCATCAGATTTGAATCGGCCGCGGCGGCATCACTGCGGAAGACGGCATAAAATTTTTCGTTGCCATCCATGCCGCAAACCGTAGTGGCCAGAAAACAGCCGACGGTTTTGCCCAGAAAGGCGAGCGTTCGCGGCAGACCGGCGGATTTAAGCGCCTCGTCGGAGGCGGCGCACGCAAGCTGTTGGGTGCGCGCAAGTGTTTTCCATAGAGCCGGCTTCAAGTCGTCCGGGCAATGCGGTGTGGGGCACTGGGCGACGCGAATCAGCTGGAGCGCCGCGGGAAGATATCCCCGCCACGGGGCCAGAGAGTCCGGCGCGCTGTGAATTGCAGCCCAGGTGGTGGCGACATCCGCTCCAGCGCAGGTGACCATGCCGATGCCGGTAACGGCCACCGCCGCCGACGGCTCGCGAACTGCGCCCAAATTCTGACCGGCTGAATCATTCATGCGCCAAAGCCTGTTGAAGCGGACAATCTTTCCACCGCATCCTTCGGATGGCTTCCTTCGCCGGGGCCGGTTTTGTCGCGGCGGGAAAGAATGGCACTTGCGAGCGGATTGGACCGGTTCCAGACATCCCCACTCAGAATCCCGATAATAGCCTGACGCGCCGCCGCAGGCTGGTGCGGTGCGAAAAACAGATTGCGCACCAGATCCCGCTGGTAGAATCTTCCAACAAACGATTCAAACACAGCCAGACCCTGATCCATTGTTTCTGAATAACCGCTTAACTTGTCCATGGAACCGGACCCTAAAAATTCTTTCACTGCGGCAGCCGCCAGTTTTGCGGATGTAAGGGCCAGATGCACGCCGCTGGAGAAAATCGGGTCCAGAAAGCCGCCCGCATCACCTATCAGCATGAATCTGGGCCCGGTTTTTTGCAGGCAACGGTAGCTGTAATCCGAGACAGCTCGCCAATCCGCCAGAGGCGTGGCACGGTCGATGCGGCTCTGAAGCGTCGGTGATTGGGCAACCGCCGCCATGAATTGTTGCCGCAGGTCGAGATTTTTCCCAATGCCCTTCTGCCCCAGCACCGCCCCGACGCTCATGCTGCCATCGCGCAACGGAATGCACCATATCCAGCCGTGAGGAATCATGTGCATGGTAATGTATTGCCGTTCATGTTCGGCGGCGACGGGCAAATCCTGAAAGTAGTTGTAAATCGCAAGTCGGCCAAAATCCGGCAGCATTTTTCTTAACCCCATCCGCCGAGCCAGGAAGCCCGCGGCACCTGATGCGTCCAGCAGAAAATCAGCGGTGTATGAGGTTCCATCGGCACATTGAAGGTGGACCGCTTTTTCAGAAAATGCCGCATCCACAACGGCCCGGTTTTCCAGAACTTCGGCACCGCTTGCAATTGCCACGTCGCGCAACTGCTGATCAAAAATGGATCGGATAACTTGAAATGCGGGTGGGGAATCGCCATTGGACAGAGAAGCGAATTCAAATGTCCGCATGTCGCCGCTGGCGGGGTCGAAAAATCTGGCACCAAATTTATGCTGATGGTGGGATTCCATAAAATCCCGCCCCAGGCCCGTTTCATGAAGAATCGGCATGCTATGGGGCAGAAGCGATTCCCCAATATGGTGTCGCGGATGTGCGCCGGCCTCCAGCACACGAACAGTTATTCCACTTTTGGCCAGAAGGGCCGCTGCCGCAGATCCGGCGGGGCCGCAACCCATGATAATCACTTGTGTGTGTGTGGTCGTCATACACTTATTTTCCGTCAAGAGTTGCCGGCGGGCAAGGGATGCCTGGAAAATAACGCGCGGCGAAATTTTCGTACCGGCATTGTTACCCCGCCTTGGATATTCGGCCGGGTTGAGCCATCACCAGCTTTGCAGATCCCCAAGAAGTTCTTCCACAAGGTCTTTCATGGTCACCAGGCCTATTGCCTGCCCCTGCCGGTTGACCACCACCGCTATTGTTTGGCGAGCAGCCTGCATCAGCCGAATTGCGGTGCGTACGGATTGTTCGCCAAGCAGCGTCAGCGCCGGTTTTAAATGCTGGCGCAATTGCAGTTCGCCACTGCTTCCGATGGCATCTATCACATCCACAAGTCCCAGCACATCCTGGGCCGACCGCCCCAGCACTGGCATGCGCGACACATGGTAGTGCCGCACCATGGCCTCGAAACCGCGGCGGCTGATATTCACCGGCACGCCGATGACGCGGTTCCATGGCATCATCACCTCCCGCACATGAATATGGGCTATACGCAGACCGCGTTGAATCAGGTCCTGCTGCGTGTCAGTCAGCACACCGGTTGCCGTCGGTTCAGCTGTAAAGGCCAGCAACCTCGGCGGCGGGTCCACCTGCGGTGATTCAAGCATGTGGCCGATGACGCGACGTGTCAGGAAATCCAGCACTCGCAGCAGCGGCAGAACCGGCAGCACGGTGATCACCATAAGCGACCAGCTCAAAAGCCGGGAAAGCCGATAGGTCCAATCATCGGCATGGGTTAAAAACAGATCCTTGGGCAGAATTTCAGCAAAGATCAGCATCAGCGGCAGTACGATCAGCGCCGACAAAAGCGTTTGAACCGTGGGGGAATATTGTCGCTGGCGGATAAGTTCGGCGACGCCCGCCGACACCATGAAATTGCAGATATTCTGCCATATCAGCAGTCCGGCCAGCGGGCCGGCGGGCTTTTTTATCCATTGGTTCAGCCGCAGGGCCGCAGTATCCTTTTTCCAGCCGCGAAGCTGCAGCCGCGGGCGCGAAAGCACATAAAAACCCGTTTCCATGCCGCTGAAAATCATGGAACCAAAAAGTCCCACGGCCGCGACGAGCAGCCATGGCAGCCAGGGAGGCAACGCAGCGGAGGAGACCCTCATCATGCTGATCACGCAATTCATTGCAGGCTCCCGGGTTTGCCCACACCTGAATCCGGATGATCTTCCGGTGGCGAACCGGAGGTTGGAGAAAGCGTCTCTGCCTTATCCGCCACGCATATTCGCACCCGGCCGACGCGCGGGCCGCGCATGGTTTCCACCGTAAGCCGGACATTGGGCAGCCGCACCGAATCCCCGGGTCTGGGAACGCGGCCGAGTTCGGCGTAAATCAGCCCACCGAGGGTCGCCGCCCGCCGGGAGGCATTTCGTCCGCTCAGCAGTTCAGCACAATCCAGCAAGGATACATCCCCCGATGCGGTCCATTCGTCCGGCCCGGCTGGTTCCAGCCTTTCGTTCACCGGGTCACCGGGTTCTGAAATTTCGCCGATCAATTGTTCCACAACATCTTCAATGGATACCAGTCCGGCCACTCCACCAAACTCATCGACCACAATTGCCATCTGGATATGGTTGTCGCGAAAGGTGTTCAGCAGGCGTCCGACGGATTGAAGCTCGGGAACAAATTGCACCGGCTTGAGCAGTGCTTTAAGCGCAACGGTTGAAGCGGGCTTTTCCAGAAGCAGAGCCTTGGCATACACCACGCCCAATATACTGTCTATCTGCCGGTCATAAACAGGAATTTTGGATAAATGCGTCCGCAGGAACAGTTCGCGCAAATCTTCGATGGGGCGACCAATATCAAAGCCGACCATATTCACGCGCGGCACCATGACATGGCGCACGCGCAATTCGCCCAACCTCAGCACACGTTCGATCAACTGATTTTCGCCCACATCAATCATTCCCTCTGTCTGGGAAAGCGCCAGAAGTTCACGTAATTCACCCAGCGACAGCCCTTCCGGGCTTTGCGGTCGACCAATCAACCGGGCCGCCGGCAGAATTACCAGTTTTTGAAGCACCGAGACCGCCGGTAAAAGAGTCCGAACCAGCGGCAGCAGCAACGCGGCAAAAACAGGTGCCAAGGAACGGTTGAATGTGCGGCCGATCATTTTCGGCATTACTTCGCCGACATAGGCCACCAGCAGAAGTGGTGCCGGCGCACAAGCCAGAGCCACAGCGCCGCCGGACTGCCGGGCAATGGAGGCGAGCAGGACGCTGCTGAAAATAAATACCAGGGTGGTACAGGCCATGTTAAACAACAAAATGACAATTAACAGGGACCGGCCCATATCCCGCAGGCGGGCCACGGTGGCTTCGCGGCGGCTGCGGCTTTTTCGAAAATAAAGAATATCCGCCCGTGTCAGCGAAAAAATGGCTGTTTCACTGCATGAAAACACCGCGGCCAACAGGAGCGTCGCCCCCGCGGGGAGAATGACATTGATATGATCCAGCAGAAGTTTCATCATGCCAAAAAAGCCCAGGGCCGCCGGCGCGTGTTTTTCGTCGCCGCCGATGTTTGACAATATCCTATTTTCGCCGAATATGCCCGGTTTATGAAAGTGTCATGGAAAAAATATTGGATAGCCGTTTCGGGCGGTCAAGTTGGCGAGCCGGTGGCAAGCCGCCGACGGAGCATTTGGCGCGTCGGTCTGGCGGTGTGGTTCGCACTGCTGCTGGCCAGCGCTGGCTCCTGTGCGCAGAATCCGGATACGCCGACCGGACGGGGCATACGCATTGGGCGCCTTGCACACAGACTGGCGAATGCGGCCAACCCTTATCGTCAAAGAATCCGGGCGGATCGGCAACTTGCGGCCCTTGTGGGAACGAACAGTTCTATCCGGCTTCATTTGTTGACTGACATTATTTGCGACCCAACAGATTCGCCGCGAATTAAAGTTTATGCCCTGGCGCGTCTGGCCCACTGCGAACCGGGCCTGGCCAGACACCTCCTCCATCGGCGGATTTATAAAATGGAGCACTGGCGGGTGTTAACCGCGGCCTGCCAATGGGCTGTTTCCCTGCATGACCGCGGGTCTTTGAACGCACTTTTTCGATCACTGAAGCGTCCGGCACGGCGGTTTGCGATCCCCCATCGACCCGAGGCCGCCGCCATTCGATATTTGTGTCATTCCACACTGACGCAGGCGTTATGGCAAAGACTGGCGCAGGGCGGCGACATTGCAGCCCGGTTGGCGGCGCTGGAAATTCTATATCAGGTGCATGGCAGGGCAGCCGTTAAAGCGGGCATACTGAAGCTTGTTCCGCGCGACCCGCTGATTGCGTCGCTAAGCTGGTACATTCGCATATTTGGCTATGTGCCGCACCGGGCGACGGAAGTGGCATGGATAGAACAATTGGATCATCAACCTTCCGCCGACATTGTCCGACTGGCCCGGCAACGTATCGGCCGCGTAACCGGCCGGGGAAAAATGCGCCACGGTATAGCGCCTCGGTACCTGAAATTGCTGGCAATACTGGTAAAGCCGGCCGATTATCCGTCCGCGCTTGCATTAAAAAGGCAGGTCGCCAGTCTGCTGGCAACGCACCGGCATATTCGCAGACCGGTTCCCTATGCCGGCGCGCCGACTGACATCAATCCGACACTTGCCGCCAATGCCGATCGACTGACCTATTGCGATCTGCTGCTGGTCAGAACAATGTTGCAGGCCCTAAGCCAGGCATCATTTGTCCACAGTGTGTGGCGGCTGGGAAAGGCGTCGCGGCGCGACACTTCTTCCGAACAGGGCGGACTGATTCTTGCCAATCACGGACAACCCAAACAGAGCGGACCGCGGCTGCGCCTTCGGCTGTTCGCACCGGCAATGCGCTTGAATAACACTATTTATGTGTCAAGTCCGCAATTGCTGATGGCCACGCCGCACGGACTGGCCGAGTTTATTTTTCATTTTCAGAGGCGCCACAATGCCCGTTATACCGGTCCGGCGGAAGGGGATTTAAAATATGTCCGGCATAAAGGCTGCAGCGTGGTGATCTTCACCTCCACAGGCCGCCGAAAATTTGACACGGTATTGGATACTCCCACCGGCGCGGTACTGGACTTGGGAATCAGCGCCGCAGAAAAGTCTATCGCGGCAGTAAGGCGGGTGATGTATCCACAGCCGTCCCCACAAGCGTTGCCATGACATTCGTTGTCCGATTCAGACGACCTGAATCCCCGGCGAATCCCGCCTGCCATTGCCGAAGACAACTTCCGCGTGTACAAATAGCGGTATGAACATTCAACAGACAGCTTTCGGAAAAACAGCGGATGGTCAGACCGTGGATCTGTTTACGTTAACCAACAGCCACGGTGTGACCATAAAACTCTGCTCTTGGGGTGCGACGGTAACACAAGTGCTCGCCCCGGATAAAACGGGCAAAACCGCGGACGTGGTTCTTGGCTTTGATTCCCTGCCGCCGTATCTGGGCAGTCATCCCTACTTCGGCTGCATGGTGGGCCGGGTGGCCAATCGCATTGCCGGGGCGAGCTTTTCTCTGAATGGACAGAATTATCCGCTGAATGCCAACAACGGGGCGCATTCACTTCATGGCGGCCCCACCGGGATGGCCCGCCGCGTCTGGACCGGCCGGATCGTCACTGAAGGCGAGCAGCAGGCGGTTGAATTTTCCTACCGCAGCCCGGACATGGAAGAGGGCTTTCCCGGCAATATGAATGTGCGGGCGGCCTATTCCCTGCGGGACACTGGAACATTGCGTATAGATATGTACGCTATTGCAGACCATGCCACTCCGGTGAACCTGACCAACCACAGCTATTTTAATCTTAAGGGAGCCGGGAATGGCGATATCCGCGGGCATGAACTGTTTCTGGCCGCCGATTTTTACACGCCTGTGGATGAACATTTAATTACCACCGGCGAAATTCACCGCGTCGCCGGCACCCCGCTGGATTTCACCACACCCACGGCCATCGGCGCGCGGCTGGACCGCGTGCCCGGCGGATACGACCACAATTTCGTGCTGCGCGGCACACCCCACACCATGCGTCTTGCGGCGCGCGCTGTGGAACCAGTCAGCGGCCGCATGCTGGAAGTGCACACCACGCAGCCAGGCATTCAGCTATACACCGGAAACTTTCTGGATGGCAGTATTGTCGGCATCGGGGGGGCCTACGCAAAGCAGGGCGGATTCTGTCTGGAAACACAGGACTATCCCAATGCCATTAACCATGGGCATTTCCCCGGAATTCTTTTAAATCCTGGCCAGACCTGGCATCATGTGGTGGAATACCGTTTTCTGACGGTGTGATTTTCATCGCATTGTCGCCAAGGACCTTCGTCCATGGCCTGGCGGCCCGGTTGCGACTGCGCCCATGCCTGCTCTTGTGCCGTTTTCCGATACGGTACAGTCGATACCAGTTTGGCCCGCGACTGTTGCCCGAACACGAAATAGCCGATAATTCATTCGAAAACGCGTTGCTTGGCCCGGTAGTTGCACATTTCTATCGGGTAACCGGACTGATGAAAGACCTTTCATCCGACGGCAACGTATAAAGGGCGGCCAATCGCCCGAAAGGTGATCCCGAAGGAGATCCGCCGCAGATGCGACCACCAGACGCCCCAGTCGAATCCGCCGCAGCGGCAGTGCCGGTACCGGCTAATGCCATGGAGGCCATGCGCTTGTATGGCGGCTGGTTGCGGGCGGTGGCTGTGGCCCGGCTGCGCGGCACACAGGGAGCCGACGATGTGATGCAGGATGTGGCTGCGGCCGCCATTCGAAACTGGTCCACGCTGCAGTCACCGCGGAACGCCAAACCGTGGCTTTACCGTCTGACTGTGCGGGCCGCCCTGATGCACCGGCGCACACTGGGGCGGGCACGCAAGCGTGTGCATGAGGCGGCAGAATTGCAAATAGCACGGCACGGTGCCATGGGTGCCACGTTTGCCGATCCGCTTGAAGCGCTTCTTTCGTCGGAACGCAGCGCCCGCCTGCGGGCGGCGTTGGGCCGCCTGCCAACACGCGACGCCGAACTGCTTCTGATGAAGCATGTCGACGATTGCAGCTACAAGGAAATCGCATCACGCCTGGGCGTGACACAGGCGGTGGTGGAAATGCGCCTGTTCCGCGCCCGCCAGAAATTACGCGGACTGCTGGAAAATATATAACATCGCAATGGGATGGCTTTAAAGTAGTTTTTGTGGCAACAGACAGGGTTAAATCATGAAACCATCAAGCAATGATCCGTTCGACACGTCCCGGCCAGATCAGCGGTCCGCGGTCATGAAAATGGATCCGACCGCACAGGCGGAACTCGACCTGCTGGTGGATGATGAACTTCCAGAGACACGTCGGTCGGCATTGCTGCGCCGCATGGATCAATTTTCTGACGGCTGGCGGCAGATTGCCCTCTGTTTTCTGGAACATCAGGCGCAGCGAAGGGCTTTCCGCGAGTTGGTCAGTGGAAATGCGAATCGCGTTGGGCATGAAAAATCAGTCGAACAATCCGGTGCGCCGCATCGGTTCCTGACATCGGAGAATTTGCGAATTGCCGCCGCAGTGCTGCTGACGGCCACAATTTTCAGCCTGGCCGGGATTTATGAGGGACGCCGTGCGGCATCCGTCCCGGCTGGGCAACCTTTTCTCACCGCATCCGGGACGGCGCTGCCTTCGGTAGCGGAAACCAAAACGAAAAATCAGCCCAGACAGATTCAGATGCTGACGCATTCTCTTCCGGCGCAATTTGGCAGCGCGGCTTATTTTGGCAACCAATATGATGCCGCCCAGAGTGTGCCAACAGCCTATCCCGCCGGATCGGGGAATGCGGATCAGAATCAGATTATGGTAGTCGGGGCAGGCCCGAATCGTGTAATGGCATTTCCGCTTTCGCCAGTTGGCAAGAACGGCCGCCCTGTATATTGATACGGCTTAATTGTTCCGGCTTATTGATCCACAGGATTCCGTACCATGGTTAAGTCACCAGCGAATTTCCGGCACATCCCGCTTCCAAGGGAATCCGCGCGGTGGAATATATCGCAGAGTGGATGCGGCCTTTATGCGCTGGCAGAATCGCGAACTTTTTCCAGCCGCGTGCGTAATGTTTATCTGATTCTCCTTCTCCTGATACTGGCGGGTGGCTTGGAAAACAGTCCTGCCACCGCCAGTGTCGCGGAGAGTTCCCTCACGCCGCCCGCATCCGAATCGCAAATGAAGATCAAATCGCCCGCACGCGCGGCGCACTGGCCCGCACACTGGTTAGGTGTGGAGGTGGAAAGAATTCCACCAGTATTCAGTTCTATGGTGGGGCTGCTCCAGAATCAGGGGCTTCTGGTGATCGATGTTGTGCCGTCCAGCCCGGCGGGTCAAGCTGGCTTGCAACCCGGGGACTTGCTGTATGAACTTAACGGGCATCCGCTGATATTGCCCAGCCAATTAATTCAAGCAGCCAACGCCCATCACGGAAAGAAGGCCGCACCTTGCAAACTGACCTTCATTCGGCGGGGTAAGCGAGCCACCGTCGTGATAAGCCCGCAACCGCGCCCCGCTTTAAGCGTTATTCAGTCGGCCAGCAAATTGACCGGTGCCGTCGCGACTCCGAAACCCGCATTTCGGTCGGCTGGCCCGGCTAATCTTAGCCGCATGGTTCCGGGGCCAGGAATCCTGGTGCATTTGCAGAACAACGCGGTACCTGGCGAAGCTTTGCCGCGCTTTTTTTCCGTTACACGATGGACGCAAAAAAATGGCCAACTGCAAACCATGCAAATTGCCACCCAGGGAAAAATATACGACGTGGATATGGCACATCTGGAAAAACTGCCGCCGCAAATAGCAACGCTGGCCAGAATATTCGACCGCCTGCATCAGAATGCATTGCCGGCACCCGCCGTAGCCATCCCGCGGTTGCAACTGTTTAACAGGGCGGTTCGGATGCGCCAACCAGTAAAAAAAATGACGGTTATGGAACGTGAACGCCTGAACTTGGTGCGGCAAATTGCCCTGCTTAACGCAGATATTAAAAATTTAACCGCCGTTCGCCATGAGCTTGCGGCGATGAAAGGCCCTTTGCGATCTACCGAGCCACCGGGCGCAACGGCTCCGGAATCAGGCCCGGAGCGCGAATTTGAATGTAAAATGATTGACGCACAACTCGCCGGACTTACTGCCCAGCGGGCCTGTTTAACGAAATATCTGACGACATTCAACGGGAAATAGACAATCGTTCATGTGATATAGTCCTATTTTCAATTGACGGCCCCACCTGTATTACGGGCAAAAAGCCGTTATGCAGTGGCCTGTCGCACCAGCAATTGCATGCCCGATGTACCAATTACCACCACCGGACTGCCGGAATTGATGACCGCCCCCTCACTGACGCAGGCCATCCGTTTGCCTGAAAAATCGCACGTGCCGGCAGGCCGCAGGGTGGAAACGGCCACGCCCGTATGACCCAGCATGGCCGCCAGTTCGCTGGTTTCCTTCTCTAATCCCTTAATACTTCCTGGCGGCGGCTGGCGCAACACGATCCGCCGGCCCACGGGGCTTTGCGGGTAATAACGCACGGTCAAATAAAGCGCCACCGGTGCGGCACATAAAACCAGGACGACGCCGACGATGCCAGCCAGGGGCGAAACCATGAAACAGGCGGCTACGCCCGCTATGGCCAGGGCGCAGGAAAACACCAGCAGCAACCCGTGAGCCGGAACAAAAAGCTCGGCCATTAACATGACAATTGCGGCAATAAACAGGACCGCTGCGGTCAGAATAAGTTCAATGGGCATGAGAACTGTTCCGGTTGCAAAATTTCAGAATCCGGACACCTCTGCCGGATTGAACGCTTATTATCCGGTATTTACCGGCCGAACCCAAGTGCGATTCTCCGTCTGGTGTGCCACCGTCACAACTGAGCCGGCATTGATGTATTCATTTTCCGCCATGACATCCACCAGATCGTCGCCAAAACGGGCCTTTCCGGCAGGGCGAAGATCTGTTACCGCCCGGCCGACGGCGCCGGGAAACACCACATCGCGCCGGGGCGCGGTTTTGGCGTACAAAGCCTCCACATCGGGTGCCTTGCCGGCTGCGATCGCAAAACGTCGCAGGCCAGGCGTTACTTTTAAATACCGCATGAGCGCCAGAATAATCGCTCCGCCGGTAAGCAAACCGAGAGTTGTAACCGTCATACCGGTTCTCAAAGCGCTTAAACTCGCATTGGAATCAAATGAACCGGTATCCGGCGGTATAAACGAAGCGACAATGCCCGCAGCCACCAGCAGCAATCCGGGAACAGCCAATACGCCGATACCACCAAAGTGAATGATATCAAAAAGAATAATGATGACGCCCAGCGCCACAACTGCCAGCACACCCCAGTTGGCCAAGCCGGTAATCAGCGGTCCGCCCAGCAAAAGAATCAGCGCCAGCACCGCGACGCCGCCGGGAATAGTAATTCCCGGGTGGGCAAATTCCATATATCCGCACACCAGCATGATAACGAAAAGAAAGAACCGGACTGTCGGCGTTGACAGCCAGCGTGAAAGATTCTCCAGAAAGTCCAGATGCAGGACATCAATTTTTGCGCCTGTAATCCGCAGTGCGGTGCGCAACTGCAAATGCCCGCGTACTGTCGCGGAACTAAGGCCCATGCGAGCCGCATCGCGGGCGTCCACCGTCAGCAGGGTGCCGGCCTTTTTGGCGCGCCGCAAAAATCGCCATTGGTCCGCCAGCGGAACCGGCGCGCCGGCAGCCGCCTTGCCGGCCGGAACCGCAAATAATGCGCGGCGGGCGGCGGGCGTAAGGAATTTTCTTGAGCCATTCGTACCGTTTTCCACTTCATCAATCTGTATCGCCCGATCCACCATTCCCAGAAGAATCAGCAGCGGATAGCCTTTTGCGGAATCTTTTTCCAGAGAGGCGGCTATCGGACTGGCCACCTTGGCGTGAAGATCGCTGGCCAGAGCTTTTCCGGCCGATCCGCGAATCCGCAGCGAATCGCCATCACCCAGCATCGCACCAGGGGCCATGACAATTTTGTCGCACGCGGCGGCAATAAGCAGTGATGGGCCGAGTGCCGAACCAGACACAAAGGCCACAGTCGGAATTCCCGCAGACCGTAACAGTCTGGCGGTGGCCAGTGCCGGCTTGGTCACGCCACCGACACTGTTGATGCGAAGAATCAACAGTGAAGCTCCCGCCTTTTTCGCCGCCAGCACGCGGCGCTGCACGCTGGTGAAGGTGATCTGATCTACCGGACCGCGCACGGTAATAATCGCCGCATGATTGTGCGATCTGGCCTCCACTGGAACCAGCCCACCGATTGCGGGCGCAGCCTGAACCATGGCCGATGAAAGGCACAGAAACATGGCCGGGAATAGCAAACAGATATACAAATACCCTATAAGCCGCAAGTGCCCGGGTGTGATCCAATTATTCCCACGCATGTTGTTCATTCTGGTTCCATTTCCTTTGAAATATCATAGATCAGTCGTTCGCCCCCGACAAACCAGTGCCCGACCCGCAAATCACCCGTATTCTGACTGACACCCCACCGGAATGAAAATACTTACGCCGCCAGACAACAAGGGTAAAACTTTTGCGCCGGATTTATCAACCGGCCGGATCGGTATACAATTCAGCTGTATTGAACGGACCGGGGCCGTGAACTATCACGGGCGGAACACCGACCGGCCATCCGCCCAGCTTTTGATCCCCAATATTGGATATTCTGTATGCCGGAGGCCAATTTTTCACCTGAAGCTTTGCGTCTGTTCACGCTGCTGCGGCGCGGGCATTATTCCCGCGCCGCCGGTCTTATTGACCGATATCTGGAAAGGTCAACTGCCGAGGCCGTACACTTGAATATCATGCTGCCGGTCATCGGTCTGGCTGGAGCCTGGGCGACACGCGGAGAACTGACCCACGAAGAAAGTCAAAGAACTTTTGCCGACATCCGCAAGGTCCTGGCCAGAATCCGTTTGCAACTAAGGCGGCAACCTCCGTTGGGATTAAAAGTTGTGGCGAGCAATCTGCCCGGCGAAATGCACGGAGCCGGCTTGGAACTGATTGGCGACTGGCTTTGGCGCGACGGCTGGGACGTGATAATCCCACCCATTGATTCGACCGAACGCGTGATTATTCAAACCGTCAAGGAGCACCATCCAGACCTGCTGGCGATATCCTGTTCTATTCCGCGGCAGGCCGCAATAGCGCGGCGGATTATTCGCACGCTTCGCGCCACAGGTTTCAGCCGTTCGATCTGGATTGGCGGCATGGCGATTAACGCCTATCCCGAATTATTTGCGCGATCCATGGCCGATCACACCGCTCCGGAAATCGTGCGGTTTACCCGCTGCCTTGCCACGGAATTCGGCTATTCGACCGCGACTCCGACGGAGTTGTGAGGGGATTTTTTGATGGGCATTCGCAAAGCGCACCGGCCGCCATCGCAAATTGATGGGTATTGGCGCGCTATTCCCGATCTACGATTGACTGCTCCGGGCGATTGTGCCCACGTGGCGTCTGGAGAGGAAGCGGTTCAATTGAGTCGCGCGACGTTCCGCCGGTTCGTTTAATAGTGGCACAGAGGCCGCATCATTACACCCGCCTTGACCACTTGTGCCCTATTCCATAGCATAACACCAAACGTAAGAAGGCATAGGGACTGCCTGCCGGCCAGCCTTGCCCCGCTGCGGTGCGTAACAGTGAAAGAGTTCTTCGTTATGACAAAAAAGACAGTTGCCCAATTAGATGTTAAAAATCGCAATGTTCTGGTTCGCGTTGACTTTAACGTGCCCCTCAACGAACAGGGCCAAATTACCGATAACCGACGTATCGTCGCGGCACTCCCCACCATTAAAAGCATTGTCGAACGGGGCGGCAAAGCCATTCTCATGAGCCATCTTGGCCGCCCGAAGGGTGGACCGGAAGCGAAATATTCACTCAAGCCGACCGCCATCTGCCTGTCTGAACTGCTGAAAAAACCGGTCAAAATGGCCGATGACTGCATTGGACCCGCGGTGACGGCCTTGACCAGCGCGATGCAGCCGGGGGAAATTCTGGTTCTGGAAAACACCCGCTTTCACAAGGGCGAGGAAAAGAACGACCCCGCCCTGGCCACGGAACTGGCAAAACTTGGGTCCCTGTATGTCAACGATGCGTTCGGCACCGCCCATCGCAAACATGCCTCCACGTTCGGTGTGCCGGCGGCGCTTGGCCAGGGCAATTGCGCCATCGGCTTCCTTATTGAAAAAGAACTCAAATTTCTTGGTCAGGCACTGGAACATCCGGTGCGGCCGTTTGTCGCTATTCTGGGCGGGGCGAAGGTTTCCGACAAAATTGCGGTGATCGAGAATCTGCTTTCCAAGGCGGATACCGTGCTGATAGGTGGTGCGATGGCCTATACCTTTTTCCTGGCTCAGGGAAAGAAAATCGGCAAATCACTGTGTGAAAAGGATAAAGTCGGACTGGCGGCAGAGCTGCTTGCAAAAGCCGGCGGCAAACTGATTCTGCCAGTAGATACCGTTATCAGCGACCAGATCAGCGATACGGCACAAACCCAGGTCGTGGCCGGAAATATTCCAGACGACAAAGAAGGCTTGGACATCGGCCCGGCAACCGCCGAACTTTACCGCGCTAAAATCGCTGCCGCCAAAACCGTGGTCTGGAATGGCCCGATGGGCGTGTTTGAGAAAAAACCGTTCCAGAACGGAACCCGCGTGGTTGCTGAAGCACTGGCTTCCATTACCAGCAAGGGTGCGACGACAATTATCGGCGGCGGAGATTCAGCCGCCGCCATTGAACAGTTCCATCTGGCGGAAAAAGTGTCGCACGTTTCGACGGGCGGCGGCGCGAGTCTGGAATTTATGGAAGGCAAGGGGTTTGCGTGCCTGGATATTCTGGACAACGCTTGATGCCGGTGGAACGCAATCGTTTTCCGGTCGTTCCCCGGCCCATCCCCGGTCATTCCATAGTTTGGAAGTGATTCATGAGCAGCAACATTTTTCTACGGCCGCCCCACCTGCCGCTGATCGCGCCCTCCATTCTGGCGGCGGATTTCGGCCGAATCGCCGAGGAAGCCATGGACGCCCAGCGGGCGGGCGCGGATTTGCTGCATGTGGACATTATGGACGGGCACTTTGTGCCCAACCTGACAATGGGTCCGGATATGGTTCAGGCCCTGGCACGCTCATGCCAGTTAATGCAGGATATTCACCTGATGGTGACCGATCCGCAGGATTTTATAAAGCCGTTTATTGACGCCGGTGCCAGCCACCTGACGTTTCACATTGAAGCGCCCGGACTTAAACAGTTTGGCGCGGAGAATCTTATTCGCCGCATTCATGACCTTGGTGCCACCGCGGGCGTCGCCCTTAACCCTGAAACACCACCTGAACTGCTGGAACCTGTAATCAATGTGCTGGACCTGGTGCTGGTCATGAGCGTTCATCCCGGCTTTACCGGCCAAAGCTTCATGCCCGAAACACTGGAAAAAGTCTCCTGGTTCCGCCACCGCCTGACGCCTAAACAACGGCTGGAAATAGATGGCGGCATCGGAATTCGTTCCGCCCACGACGCCTTGGAGGCCGGTGCCGATGTTCTGGTCGCCGGTGCGGCAATATTCCGTGCTTCGCAGCGGTCCGGCACCATTCAACTGCTGCGCGGAGACTACCCGCGGTAGCAACCTGGCACGGCGGCCGCGGATGAAGCCCGGCAAATACGTTCAACTGATCTTATTTTGAAAAAGGATTCGGGTATGTCCATTCTGGCGGGTAAAAAAGCACTGGTTTTCGGCGTGCTCAATGAGTATTCGATTGGCTGGCATATTTCCCACGCATTGCATGAGGCGGGCTGCCAACTCGCTTTTTCCCACCTTCCGGGCGAAAAAATTGAGCGCCGCGTCGTCAAGGCGGTTGAGCCGTTCAAGCCGGCGTTTCTGGCCCCCTGTGATGTGAGTAACGATGCCGACATTGCACGGACCATGGAAACCGCCGCCGCAAAATTCGGCACCTTTGACATTCTGGTTCATTCGCTGGCCTTTGCACCGGCCGAAGCCCTGCACAATCCGTTCCTGCAAACCACACGTGAAGCATGGAAAACAGCCTTGGATATCAGTGCCTATTCGCTGGTGGCGCTGGCGCGCGCTTCGCAACCCATCATGAATGCCAATGGCTCTATCCTTACACTCAGCTATCTGGGGGCCGAAAAATACATTCCCATGTACAACGTAATGGCCGTTGCCAAAGCCGCGCTGGAATGTTCCGTTCGATATCTGGCCGCAGAAATGGGCCGACATGAAAAGCACATTCGCGTCAATGCCATCAGCGCCGGAGCGGTCAAAACCATGGCAGCACGCGGCATCGGCGATATTGATAAAATGATGACCCATTATACGGAAAAATCGCCGCTTCCATGGGAAGTCGACACCGCGGCCGCCCATGTTGGCCGCACCGGATTGTATCTGGCCAGCGATCTGTCTTCAGGCGTAACCGGTGAAACCATTTACGTGGACGGTGGCTATAACATCGTCGGGTGGTAATTCATGAAAACCAGCATTCAGACTCCGCCCACCGCAATTGCGCTGGCGGTGGACCTGCTGGTGGGCGGAAACCTCGTGGCGTTTCCCACCGAAACCGTTTACGGCCTTGGTGCCGATGCCCGACAGACGGCCGCCATTGAATTGGTCTATCGGGTGAAGGGCCGACCCGCCAATAATCCGCTGATTGTCCACGTGGCGGATATTCAGACCGCCCGGCAATGCGCTGGGGCCTTTCCACCAGCCGCCGAAATTCTGGCCTCGGCCTTCTGGCCCGGCCCGCTGACCATGGTGCTGCCGCGCGGACCGGCAATCTGCCCCGCCGCCTGCGCCGGATTAAATACCATGGCCATTCGTCTGCCCAACCATCCGATTGCGCTGGAAATATTGGGGCGCTTCGGCCATCCGGTTTGCGCGCCCAGCGCCAATTTAAGTGGACAGACTTCGCCAACCTCGGCGGCGCATGTCCTGACTGAACTTGACGGCTTAATTCCGCTGATTGTCGACGGCGGAAGCTGTACCGTCGGACTGGAATCGACCGTGGTGGACCTGACCGGTCCATCACCGGTGGTCCTGCGGCCCGGCGCAATTACCGCGGAAATGATTCAACGCGAACTTCTTAACGCCGGATTCAACTCCCGCGTTGTCCTTGAATCCCCTATGACATCGGCCGACCGTGGAGACGCCATGGCCAGCCCCGGCCTGCTGGCGCGCCATTACGCCCCGCGCACTCCAGCATTCCGATTTGCCCGCACCGATGCCGACCGGGTCATTCATTGGCTGCAACAGCAGCCGCGCCAGTCCCGGATAGCGCTTCTGGCGTTTCCCGGCGGCCCGATATTTGAGGGAATCGCCGAACAGATGGTACTGCCCGCGGGCGGGGCCGCCTGCGCCCGGCAGTTGTACGCCATGCTTAGAAAAGCCGATGAGGGCCACTTTGACACCATTCTTCTGGAAATGCCCGAATTGCAAACGGGTGTCTGGGCGGCCATTATTGACCGCATGACACGCGCCACCCGGGAGCTTGCATCATATGCTTGAACAAGCTGGCACATTGCGGCTCTCGCGTGAACGCACGGTTCACAATATTCATCTGTTCCGCAACAGGCTGCCCGCTTCCACTCAATTGTGCGCCACTGTGAAAGCCAATGCGTATGGCCATGGTGTCATGGAAATGACTCCACTGCTGGCAACCGCGGGAATAGACTGGTTTTGCGTTTATTCCATCGCCGAGGCTCTGGAAATTGCCAATCTCGTCGCGGGCAAACCAATTCTGGTCCTGGCTCCTTTGGTGCTGCCGGCGGGAACCGCCCCCCACCCTGAATTACTGCGAGCATTTAACCAACTGCTTCACCGCACGAATATAAGAATAACACTGACAGATGAGCAATCCGCGCGACACCTGGCAACCCTGGTCAGCCACCTGCAACCGGCCGCGCCATTGCCCGTGCATATTCAGGTGGACACCGGCCTGACGCGCCAGGGTGCGGCCATGAATGAAGTTGAAATGCTATGCCGCACCGTGGCCGCACAACCCGCGCTGCGGCTCGAAGGACTTTTTGCGCATCTCTCCCATGGCGATATCCCGGCGGCCCCCGATTCACCCGCACAACTTCGCGCCTTTGCCGGACTGGCGGAAAGAATCAGGCTTTTTGCGCCGCACATCCTGCTTCATGCCCAGAACACCGGTGGTGCATGGCACTGGCCCGGCGAACCACTGGACATGGTGCGATTGGGAATTGGCCTGTATGGCCTGCAACCGGCCGTTGAACATCCTATTCCCGCACTGGCACCTGTGGCCTGTCTGCAAGCGCCGATTACCGCCATTCATTCCCGTGCGCCTGGAACGGGAATTGGTTATGGCCACACCCATATTCTAAAGCGCGACAGCCGCGTGGCCGTCGTTCCCGTGGGATATGCAGATGGCTATCCGCGCGCCCTGTCCAATCGGGCGCACGCGGAAATCAACCGCATACCGGTTCCGGTGATTGGCCGGGTCAGTATGGATCAGACCCTTCTGGATGTAACCGATGCACAGGCCACCATCGGCGACCAGGTCACGCTGGTCAGTTCCGATCCGGCGTCACCGTTGTGCATGGATGCGCTGGCATCACTCTGCGGCACCATAGGTTATGAATTGGCCACCGGACTGGGCCGACGGCTGCGCCGGGTGGTCGAATAGGCCATGCAGATAAGCCGCAAATAAAATGTATTGGAGGCACCCATGGCGCATCAATTTCTGATCACGCGCGCAATACCGCACCAGGCGATCGACCTGTTGTCAAAACACGGGACGGTAACAGTCAACCCGCATGACCGCGTTCTGCATCCTGAAGAACTTATAGACCGTAGTTCCCCGCACGAAAAGCAGAAAACCCCTGCAAATACAGGGGTTTCCGTTGTTTTCGCCATTCACCGTACTGGGTACAACCCCAGCAGTTTCAAGGCTCGCTCCTGTAGGGGCGTTGCATCGCTGATGACGGTGAA
>DAIDJN010000049.1:0-33014 GCA_027451365.1 Phycisphaerales bacterium
CATTGAACTGACCTCCGTGGGCGTATCGCTATCGCTGATTGGCGCAGCGGCACTGCAACGATTGAACCATCGACTGACCAATCCGGATGAACCGCGCAGAAATATTCTGTTTGATGTTTCCCTGGTGGCCGGAAAATCCACAGCACCGGTGGCGAACAACGTGGTCGGATAAGCCGCCATTCTGAAAGCGTGCCAGCGGTTCTTTCACCGGCGCAATTCAGGCGTGAGCCGCCGAATATCGGGCAAATTCCGGTAATAATGATTGAAATCCATGCCATAACCGACCACAAAATCGTCGGGAATGTCAAAACCGATAAAATCCGCGTGTAATCCGCGCTGGCGGGCACATTGTTTGCGAAGCAGTACGCAGGTTCGCACACTCGCGGCCCGGCGGCGGCGAAGAAGGTCGCCGACCGCGGCAATACTTTGCCCGCTTTCCAGAATGTCATCCAGAATAAGCACATGCCGCCCGGCTACAGGCAGCGATCCTGGAAGCAGAATCTTAATGCCGCGGCTGCGGGTGGCCCGGCCCGGATAACTGGATACCGCCACAATATCGACCTGCATTTTCATAGGAAGCCGGCGGATCAGATCCGCCAGAAAAATAAACGATCCGGTTAGAACCGGTACAATCATAATTTCATTTTTTCCATAGGCTGCCGCAACTTCATGGGCAAGCGTCGCGATTCGTCGCGTCAATTGTCGACGTGAAATAAGAATATTTCTGGCATCCGCATTCGACCCGGCTGTTTTCATGCGAGGTATAATATCCCAGTTGGCATTCTAAAACGACCTGCCAGTCTATTGGGGAACTTTGCCAAGTGGTGCGGCGACGGGAGTAACGAAGCCTTGGCTATCAGAATCCGACTGAGGTTGCGGCCCGCGCTTCGAGGACGGTTTTTTGCACCGCCCCCGAACCCCACCCGGCCTTGCAACTCGCTTCCCGCTGGCCGCGATGCCGGACCAAAGAGACGATCCCTGATGCCTGCGGGAGCAATTAACCGTCAGATGTTATTTGATGGATGAATGTCTATGTATTCGAAACCTATACGTGCAAGTGGAGTCATAAATGGGGGCTGGACACCCCCCACCCACAACGGTGGGCTGCGCATCCAAGGGATGATCCCTCCAACCGAACTCTCATCCGAATGAATTGCTTGTAACAGGACACATCATCGAATTCCCTGTTGAGGAAAGTCCGTCCCGTGGATATGCTTCATCGCATGGATACAAAAGGTAATTGAAGTTGCCAGGTCCTCCATTTTTGGAGTAGAAGCGTGGGTAGCGTTCTCTATAAAGACCGTCTCATTGAAGTAACTGATCAACACATTCTATTTCATCATTATTATTTTCCATTCGCCGGTGACAAGCAGATTCCGATGAGCCAGATCGAGGGCATTTGGGCTCAATGCCCAACTATTCGTTGCGGGAAGTGGCGAATCTGGGGATCGGGAGATTTCCGGACATGGTGGCCATTGGACTGGCGCAGGCCAAGCCGCGACTGTATATTCCTCGCACACTTACGCTACAGCCACCGGCGTATCGGTTTCACAGCCGAAGATTCACCAAAAGTGATTGACATCTGGAGGCAACTGGGACTGTTGCGAATGTCTCCCACCTGACTGTTCCGCGGAAAAAAGAACGGGTGGCCAGGCTCATGCAGACCCTGCTAATAATTTCATCTAATCTCTATGTGTCAATATAACGAACTATAAATACCCAGTTTTTTCTGGATCGGGATAATAGGCGTGCATGAGAAGCACGCTGTTATTTCTGCCCTGTCAGCAGGACGCTTTTGGTTTTCGCCAGTTGCTTTTTTTTCCAGGCGTCCGGCAGCCAGGTGGTAAGCTGGTCCATTGGCGCGGTGGGCTGGGTATTCACAAATATTCTGCGGGCATGGGCGCAGCATCCAGCCTTGGTCATACCCCTTTCACGCAGATGCCGTCACACCCTCCATACGCATCGGCCAGAAGAATCTCTTTAAAGCCCTTCAAAAACTCCGCCGGTCCATCCCGGCTGCGGCTTTCGGTAAAGTCAAAGACGTTGTAAGGATGTTCTTCATCTCCCCGGTAAATCCACATCCGGGCTTTTTTGGTCTTTTCCGGTGCCAGCAGCGGCGTCACCGTGTCACCGGTCCCCGCCACATGACTTTGCAATACCGCCTGACAGATCGCCTATTTATCCAATCATTTTAAAAATCGCGCATTTCGCGGTCGCAAATTATTTGTTGGAATACTACATGCGATTGCCCTGTCCACCTGACAAATTCAGCTGGATATGATTTCCGGCAAACCCAATGACTTGGGAATTGATCGCGCCCAGTGCGGCCACGCCTTGCGTTCCACCGCATGGAAATCCGCATTTCCTGATATGGCTCGTGCGTCAGCAAGACTCCAGACCGCACCGTCCTCATGGAATACGCCGTTCAAAGTGCCCTTGCGGCGCTGCGCCAACAGCCACGCCGGCTTAAGCATAAGACTCCAGAAGAAATTCCCCACACGGGCCCTGCGAATGGTCGGTGCCAGCGACGCATAATCGGGCTGCCACTGATTAATGCCCAGCGCCTTGCGGCCCCAGCCACTGGCACCGGAGCGAACCCGCTGCCACTCGCTTATCCAAACTGGATGCTTGAGGGATTTTTCGGCGGCTAAAATATGCTGAATCACCATGTCCATCTGCCGGCGCGATGCGGGAAAATCCGGATGGGTTTGCAGGATGTCGGCACCCGCATCAATAAATTCCCTGCTTTGCGCCAGATTAGTCCCGCCAATTGACAGCGGAACAGCCCCGCGTTCTTTTGCCGCATGCGACATCATGGAATAGGCAAATAAATGGCGGGCATGGCCGAATGGTTCATTATTAATTTCAATGGCCAGCAGGCGACGGTCATCGCGAAAATGCCGCATAAACCAATCCACAAATCGCAGCGGCTTCTTCCACAACCGGCGGTTCCCGACGACGTCCGTAGATGGAGACAGAATATCTGATGCTCGCAGCGGGCTGGTATCCGCGATATTCAAGGCGGTCGGTTCCACACCGTCACCCTCAAAAAGCACCGGCATGAGTCTTATCTCAGCGGCCGAACAAATGGTTAGCAGGTCCATGAATCGCCGCTGCAATTCATGCGGATCATGCAGCCAGAATTCGTAGCTGAGCCACACGCGTAATGCATTCAGATTCAGGCTGCGGGCAAACCGCACATCACGCTGAGTAGTGTCGTGGTTGTAATGCTGCCAAGCCTGGTAGGCGTTATACGCCCGTGCCGGAATATATATTGCACCCTGCGGCCGGAGCGGCAAAGTTGCTGATTTGCCGCCCCACGCGGCGGTCTGTGTGGCCAGCAGCACTCCCGCGGAGGTTTGCAGAAAATTGCGTCGACTGCAAGTCGATGCCCCCCATGCACATTGCACAAAGCCGGTATTCACCAGATATCTCCATTACCGGCTGAAACATGACGAGCCGTCAAACAATAATATAGGGAGCAAACGGAAGATAGCCAGACCTGACGTTGAATTTAGAGAACCCCAATGCCCCCGATTCGACAGTTGGTTTTTATAAATTGCGCCCGGCAGGAGTCGAACCTGCAACCTTCGGATTCGTAGTCCGACGCTCTATCCAATTGAGCTACGAGCGCTTGGGCCGCACCCGGGTTTACCGCTGCGGTTAATTCCCATGGGCACATGCTGCCGCGGGCCAAATACAATACACCAAAATCACGGGCAAGACCAGCGCCGCAAAAACCCGAGTCACAACAAAGAAAATATTGATCGCCAGTGTGACGGGTTGGAATGATCCGCCGCGGCCAAGCCGCCTGCTAAAACGCGGCCCGGCACGAATCTGCCAAGGCCAAATGGCAAACACTTGGAAAATTCCAGAAGTAATTTCGCTGATGAACGCGATTTCCGACCGCCAGACATTCACGGCGGCGCCAGAGGCAGTTACATCCAGCGGGCGGAAATGGGTAATCGAGGCTGGATCGCATACGGCGCGCTGACAATCAGCCTGACCTGCTGAATTCTAGCGAGGTAGGCCGCCAAGTCTTTTTCGCCAAAGCGGTTAAGAAAATCGGTGCCCGCGGTTTGATTCAACCTGTGAATGGCAGTAATAAGGTCTGACTTGCTCATAAGCGAATCCTTTCGCAGCCTTGCAAAGTGCTTCCATGCACCCCCCGCCGGGGAATATTGTCATCCAGATCGGCGGCCCTGCCGGAACTGACCCAGTCGACCGGCAATACGTTGATACAACATCAAACGACATTTGGTTAGTTCGGCTCATTGCGCGTAATTCTTTAATATTTTTCGCAATTTTCTGTAAAATGGCTACCGGACGAACGAAATTGCAAAATTTGAGGCTAAAAGCGTAAATTTTTTCCCCCCCAACCGCGACCAGTGAACTATACGATTTCAACGTCTGTGGGTATTATTCGGAGGCGAACCGCGACTGGCCGGGTTCACCATCGCCTGGGCGATATTCGGCACCATGCCGCCGATGAAAACGCCAGCCCGCGTTGCGTTGAATTGATATAAGCGGCTGCCGCAACCAGCGAACGGGAAAAGTTCGGACCGCCAGATGCCGGAAATTGGCCGGGACACCAGATGCTTTGTTCATCGACGCGGCGATCGCGCTGTGACAGGAGAATTGCATGACACAGACAACAGCGAGTCAACCAACACAACCGGCCGGCCTGCGGGATGTTGTAGCACTAAGTTCAGATATCTGCTCCATTGAAAACGGTGTACTGACCTATCGCGGCATTACAATTGACGAACTGGCGGAAAACGGAACGTTCGAGGAAATTGTTCACCTGCTCTGGTACCGGAAGTTACCGAGCGCTGCTGAGTTAAACGATCTACGCGCGGCTCTGGCCGAACAGGCGCAGCTTCCCGATGCACTAATCGAGATGATGAAAAGCTTCCCCCGCCGCACCCGCGCAATGGAAGCCCTGCGAACAGCGGCCAGCGCAATGGCCATGTTTGATCCAGAATCCGAAGATATGTCCGAGGCGGCGAATCAACGGAAAGCGGTGCGGATTCTGGCCCAGATGGCCAGCATCGTCGCGGCATACGACCGTATCCGCAATGACCGTGAACCGGTCGCCCCACGAAGGGATCTTACACTGGCGGGCAATTTTCTTTATATGCTCACGGGCATCGCACCTGAGCCGCTGGCGGTACGGGCTTTGGACAAGGCTTACATTCTTCACGCGGACCACGAACTGAATGCCAGCACATTCACGGCTCGCGTTGCCGCGGCCACGCTGACGGACATGCACTCGGCGGTAATTGCGGCCATTTGCGCACTAAAAGGCCCCCTCCACGGCGGTGCCAACGAACAGGTTATGAAAATGCTGAATGAAATTGGATCGCCCGGCCGGGTGGATGCCAGCATCCGCAACAAACTTGATCACCATGAAAAGATCATGGGCTTCGGCCATGCCGTTTATAAAAATGGCGATCCGCGCGCCAAGCATCTCAAGGAAATGTCGCGACAACTGGGCAAACTGACGGGCCGGGAACAATGGTACGAAATGTCGGTGAAAATTGAAGAGATTGTCGAACGCAGCAAGGCGCTGAAGCCGAATGTCGATTTCTACAGCGCATCGGTTTATCACTATCTGAATATTCCTTCAGATCTGTTTACGCCCATTTTCGCAATCAGCCGGACCAGCGGCTGGGTAGCCCATATTCTGGAACAATACGCCAACAACAAGCTGATTCGCCCGCGTGCCGAATACATCGGCCCGCGCGACTGTCATTGGATTCCAATGAATAAACGCTGAACCGGTCGTTTGCGGATAAAAAGCACCGCGACCAGACGTCGACGGAACGAACAGGAAGTCTTACAAGGCAATAATATCGCATGAATGCACTGGTGGTTGGTCCACATCCGGATGATCAGGAATTGGCAATGGGCGGCACCATAGCGCTGCTGGCTGACCAGGGACACACCGTCATACTTCTGGACATGACCAACGGCGAGCCGACCCCATACGGGGATCAGAAGACGCGGGCGCGGGAATCCGCCGAGGCGGCAAAAATTCTGGGGGCCTCGCGCCTGGAACTCGGACTACCCAATCGTGAAGTATTGTACAACCTGGAGGCGCGCCATCGGGTCGCGGCGGTCTATCGGCAACTGCGGCCAGATTTGCTGTTTATTCCCTACGGTCAGGATGCCCACCCGGATCATGGCCAGGTGACGCGCATTGCCGAAGATGCACGATTCGATGCCAAACTCACCAAAACCAGCATTCCCGGCGAACCGTGGTATCCACCCCGGGTGATTTACTATTTCTGTTCGCACTTGCGGTTCGCATTTCCAGCAACCTTCTGTCTGAATATAACGCCGTTTATGGAAAAGAAGATTGCCGCGTTGCGATGTTACGAATCGCAGTTCGCCAAAGGGCGGTCCGCCGCGGAACAATGGAATATGGTATCCTATGTTCAGAACATAAACCGCTACTTTGGCGGTACAATCCGCAAAGAGTTTGCCGAGCCGTTTTATGTTGTGGAAACCCTCGGCCTGGATAATCTGGATGCGGTGGTTCGGTAGCCGCCAAGACGTTTCACCGTCGCAAACAGGTTGGTTTTCTTAAGGAGAATGCATCCGATGTCAAAAGATACCTCCGTCACTCAACCCGCCAGCCAGGACGTATCGGTTTCGGCGACCGCACCGCGTCTGCACCGGTTTCTTGAAGCTGTGGCCAAAGTGGAAGGAAGCGATCTGCACGTGAAGGCCGACGCGGTGCCTCGAATCCGTAAAAGCGGCAAGCTTATGCAGACCAACAGCGGCCCGCTGGCCAACGCGGACATTGAAGGCATGATTACTGAAATACTTACCGCCGAACAGCTTGCCGACTACCATCACCGCGGATCGCTGGACATTGCCTATGCCATGACTCCGACCGAACGATTCCGGATGAATATTTTCCGGCAACGCGGACTGACCAGCATAGCGGCGCGGCGCATAAATCCAAAGATTCCAAATTTTGCCCAATTGAATCTGCCGCCGATCTTTGAAAAAATCGCGGACAACGAACAGGGCCTGGTCATCCTTGCCGGAATCACAGGCAGCGGCAAAAGCACGACGATTGCGTCCATGCTTGAGCAGGTAAATACCAAGCGCAGTTGTCATATTGTCACCATTGAAGACCCCATTGAATATCTGTATGTGGACAAAAAAGCGTTCATCAACCAGCGCGAGGTCGGCCTTGATGTGGAAAGCTTTGAGCTGGCTATCCGGTATCTGATGCGTGAAGACCCGGATGTCATCCTGATCGGTGAAATGCGCGACCGGCTGACATTTCAGGCGGCGGTACAGGCGGCGGAAACCGGCCACATGGTGTTTTCGACCATTCACGCCAGCAGTGCTCCGGGTGCCATTACACGTGTATTGGAACTATTCCCTCCGGACATGCACGTGAACATGCGTCAGGCCCTGGCCACCAACATGAAGGCGATTATTTTTCAGAAACTGGTACCGTCGATCAAGCCTGGCGTGGGCCGCGTGCCGGTTCTGGAGGTCATGATTACCAGCCCGTCGGTACGCAAATACATTCTGGAAGGACGGGAAAATGAACTCCAGTCCGTCATTCGCGGAGAAAAAGGTACCGGCATGATAGATTTTAATGATATGCTGGCCGAACTGGTCGCTCAGGAAATGGTTAACCACAAGGACGCCTATGCCGCCTCGCCCAATCCAGAGGAACTTCGCATGCGGATGAAGGGGATTAAAACCATCGGCTAACCGGCATTGGAACCACCCGAGCACCGGGGGGCGCACCGCCCTTTCCGGCCCCCGACAGGCCATCGGCAGATGGGCACGGAATATAAATACGGTTCCCGAATTTCGGTTGAAGGATGGCGGGACTGGCGTTGGCGGCATTCTCATGGTACTTTTTCCGAATATGGTTCGGGGGTCTTCTGAATCGCAATGGAGCCGGGGACGGAAAAGTGAAAGGGTGTCAAGGGTATGTTCGAGTTTGCTGATGAAAAAGTGAGTCCGGGATTTGGCGGAGCGCGGTTGTAACGAATGATGGTCGCACTGCTATATATTAATGTTCTGTTCCTGGTTCTGGCCCTGGCCCTGATGCTGTTCTGGGCGCGCATGGCGGTCTGGATCCATGTGGATATGGCGAATCTTACCGATCAACCGGTGCTGGTCTGGAAATCCGTTTTGCTCGGCTCGCTTTTCGTCATGACGCTGGTCTGGGTATTGGTGCCGCTGTTTTATGTGGCATTTCCGCTTAATCTTCTGATTGCTGGCGGAATCTTCGGCTGGTACTGGAAGGTCCGCACAGGCCAACTGGGGTCCGCTGGAAGCGGTCTGGTTGGCGCGCTGACCGGCAAATTCGGTCAAATTGCGGAAGGCCGCCAGGCGCAAAAATCCGCACAACAGCTTATCTTGACCTACCTGAAAGCCAGCGGCAATCCCATACCGCTGCCGCGAACAGATGACCCATCCTGGGCCAGCATGCTGGCGGCCGACCAACTTCTGATTCAGGCCACCGAAAGCCGCTCGCAAAAAATTGAACTGATTCCATCGCAGCAGGCCTACGACGTTCAATTCACTGTTGATGGCGTAGCCTATCCACAATCGGGCGTCCAGCGGAACACCGCGGAAATGGTGATTCAGGCGGTGAAAACACTGGCCGGCCTTTCGTTGGAAGAACGGCGGCGTCCGCAACGCGGTGTGTTCATGGCACGAGATCCCGAACGAAATACAATTTCATGGACGGCCCACACCAGCGGCACCACAGCCGGTGAAAAACTGGTTATTCAGGCGAACGAAAAAGATTCCTGGCGTCTGCCGATGGATCACCTGGGCTTCTCCAGTGACCAGCTCACAGCGCTTAAAGCAATTATGAAACAACCGGACGGTCTGGTGATTGTCGCCGCACCGCCTCACATGGGGCGCACCACCACACTCTATTCATTCATTGCCGGACTGGACGCTTTTACCACCAGCATTCAGACCATGGAAATTAATCCACGTGTGGAATTTGAATCCATCACCATCACCCGCTTTGATCCACAGGCCACCGACGCGATTCATTCTAAAGTCCTGCAAAGCCTTATGCTCAAGGATCCCCATGTACTTATGGTGGCCCAATGCCCGGATGCGGCTACGGCGGAGCTTGTGGCCAAATATGGCGCGACGGAACATCAGGTTTACATGGGACTTAAGGCCGCTGACTCCCGCGCGGTTCTTGAACTGTGGCGGAAGCTGGTCACAGACCGCAATGCAGCGGCAGCGTCGCTGCGGGCGATCGTGTCCCAGCGCCTGGTCCGCCTGCTTTGCCCAACCTGCAAAGTGTCCTACCAGCCGGACAGCGCGACGATCAGCAAACTGAATTTACCGGTTGGCCGCGAACTTCAATCGTTCAAGGCCAACACACAGGCGGTGCGCGACCAGCGCGGAAATCTGATCAAATGTCCGGATTGCGGTGGATTGGGATATCGCGGTCAAACCGGAATTTTTGAAGTTCTGGTCGTCAATGATGATATTCGCACAGCCATCCGCGAAGGAAAGACCGCCGAGGAAATTACCACGCTGGCCCGCAAGGCCGGAATGGTCATGCTTGTCGAGCATGGCATCCGGAAGTTCGCCATGGGCATTACCTCAATTCAGGAGGTCATTCGCGTTTGCACTGCGGAAAAAACCGCCACCAGATCGCGAACGCCCGGATCATCGAGCGGTTCACGCCCCGGCGGTTCAACCGCAGGCGGATCGCGGTCTGGCGGCTCAACGGCGGGTGGATCAAAGTCCGGTTCAACGGCACCGGGCACGGGCAAAAGCGACGGCGACGGTACTGGACCGATTCCAATGGCATAAGTCCAGGGTGGAAAACCCGAACCACCGCCGAAAACTCCGCGGGCCGCCAACAGCCCGTTAAGCGAAGACAAAGGTTGTTATGATTCTGCAATGTATTGTACTATTGTTTATCCTTCTGGTGGCGATGTTTCTGGCCACTGAAGGGCCGCTTACCTCCATTCTGGTATTAGCCAGCGCTATATTCGCGTCGGGCCTGGCAATGGGCGTATATGAGCCGGCCTCGCATTATCTGATGGGCTGGCAGCCCGGTTTTGCCCGCGGCGCAAGTTTTTTGCTGATTTTTTTTGTCGGTTTTTCCATTATCCGTTCGCTTTTTGATTTCCTTGTTCGCGGGGAAATTGACCTACCCCTTTGGCCAGCACGAATTACCGCCGGTGTGGTCGGATTTTTCGTGGGCATGATTATCATTGGCAGCGTTGTCATTGGCGTAGAAATGCTGCCGTTGCCGACCACCATTCTAGGATTCAACCGGTACCCAGATGGAATTTTCCAGAAGGCCGGCAACAGCAGCGGTCTATGGCTGGCACCGGATTCTTTCACTATCGCCATCTGGGATTCCCTTAGCGGCGGCGCATTTGGCGGGTCAACAAGTTTTGCTGAAGTACACCCGGACCTCTCCCGGGAGCTTTATGGGCTTCGGCACACCGTTCAATTCAGCGGCCACCATGCTTTGGCCCCGCAGCTCCTGTCGGTTCTGGGTGAAGGCGAACCCACCCACGTGTTGCGGCTGCTGGGAATTCCTGAACCTGGTGCGGATCACAAAATTATTCTTATTCGCAGCCAGGTAAGACACGGCACCAAACCACCGGACATCAGTTCCGACGCCGGCTTCCTTCGGCTGACTCCCACGGAAGTGCGACTGGTCACTGCGGAGGGTTCACAATATTATCCGATCGGTTACCTGAAGGATGGTGCACAATTTCGCCCACTAACCCTGAACACCCCCATCGTGGATGATTTCCGCCGGGTCAAGGGACATCAAGTGGTCATTCAAAACTGGATATTTGAAATAAATCGGGATCAAAAACCAAAATATTTTGAAATAAAGGGGACTGCCAGGGTGGATATGACGGCGCTCACCCTTCCAAAAGCGCTGGCCGCTCTGCCGGTGGACGATTATCCGCAACATCCTTATGCCAATTCCACACTGGCCGTGTCGCTGTCGCCAGGGGAAAGTAAACATCTGGTTCACGCCTGGATCGTGCGGGCAACGACACCCAAACACCACATTGGTGACGCCTTACAGAACGCGTATCATCGCTTGGGGATTATCTCACGGGCAATTAGGGCCAATAATGCGGGTTGGACCGAAGCGGAGGCCAAAGTTAAAGGGGCCCCGACGCCCGGCGCGGCAGTCAGTTACCGGAATATGGCTAACATGCGAATGCCTGATCCTGATTCTGAACCGGAAAACTATGATCTCATGATTCCGATTTTTCTGAATTCGCAGGTTGGAAAAACCACGTCCGACTCGCTTTCCCGTATCAAGACATATTTGAACGAAACGCTGCTTCCTTTGATTAAACAGGACCGTGTGGCGAATTTGTCACTCAACGGATCAGCGGCACAGACGATCCATATCGCACCGGGGTCGTATGTGATTATTGCCTGGCGGGCCGGCGCTGCGAAAATGAAGGTTTGGCTGACCAGCGCGGAAGTGAAAGCGGGAACCAGCACTTCCGCAGTGCTTGGCGCAACAGACCTGCAGGTGCATTATAACTTGTCGAAATAATGACAATTCGCCGCGCTGGCCTTTTGTCCTGTTTCGCCCTATATAATGAATAGCTGATTTTCGTCCGCTGGCCGCACCGAGTGGCCGGGCGATAAGGCACTTTTTTTTTGGAGGCTGCATCATGGCTTTTACATTGCCTGATTTACCGTACGATTTCTCCGCGCTCGAACCGGTCATTGACACCCTTACCATGCAAATTCACCATGGGAAACATCATGGCGCGTATGTCACTAATTTGAACAATGCAATTGCCGGAAAGCCGGCCATGGAAGCCAAAACGGTCCAAGCGCTCATTTCTGATCTGGCCGCCGTTCCTGAAGATATTCGCACCGTGGTGCGAAATAATGGCGGCGGCCACGCCAATCATTCCATGTTCTGGCAACTGATGGCCCCAAAGGGCAAAGGAGGCGGTGGCGAACCGATGGGGGAATTGGCCGCCGCCATCAATTCCACGTTCGGTTCCTTCGCCAATTTCCAGGCGAAATTGAACGAAGCCGCCACCAAGCGCTTTGGTTCCGGTTGGGCGTGGCTGGTGGTAAAAGATGGCAAGCTGGCCATCGGTTCAACTGCCAATCAGGACAACCCGATTATGGGTGAAAGCGTTTGCGGCTTGGGCGGGAAGCCTGTCCTTGGTGTGGACGTGTGGGAACATGCGTATTATCTGAAATATCAGAATCGGCGTCCGGAATACTTGGGGGCGTGGTGGAATGTGGTCAACTGGACCAAGGTTGCCGAGTTGTACGCCGCAGCCAAATAACAACTGGCCACGACTAAAAAAAGCATAGCCGCCGACCGCACCACAGCGGCCTGCGGCTATGTGCCTTGTGGGCAAACAGGGCGTGATCTTGAAGGTTAAAAAGGCGGCGAACTGCCCACAGGCATTTGTCGTTTTCCGCAGGCTGGTTGCGTTTTATGCGACAGTCGCAGTCCATTCAAGCATTGTCTATAATACCGGCGGCAGTGCAGAGCCGAAGTCGGCCCTGAATTATGAACCCGAATCAGGAAAAGAGCGATGAACCCAATTGACCACCAAGACCCCGAGTTGTGGCAGGCTATATGCAATGAACAGCATCGCCAAGAATCGACACTGGAACTCATTGCGAGCGAAAATCATGTATCGCCGGCGGTCATGGCCGCGGCCGGCAGCCCCCTGACCAACAAATATGCCGAAGGTTACCCCGGCAAACGCTATTACGGCGGCTGCCAGCTTGTGGATGTGGTGGAAAACCTGGCGCGCGACCGGGCTTCTAAACTATTCGGATCGGATCATGTAAATGTCCAACCGCACTCCGGTTCTCAAGCCAATCAGGCAGTCTTTATGGCTTCCCTGAATCCGGGAGACACCATTCTGGGCCTACACCTGGACCACGGCGGGCATCTGACGCATGGAAAATCTGTCAATCAGTCCGGAAAATGGTTTAAAGCCGTTCATTACACGCTGGACCCGAAAACCGAACGCATTGACATGGCGGAAGTCCGAAAGCTGGCCCATGAACACAAACCCAAATTAATAATCACCGGGGCAAGCGCCTATTCGCGAATCTGGGATTTTCCAGCATTCGCCGAAATAGCCCACGAGGTCGGCGCGGTTCAAATGGCGGATATCGCCCATATCGCCGGGCTGGTGGCAACCGGCCTGCATCCTTCGCCCGTTCCCTGCGCCGAATTTGTGACCACGACCACGCATAAAACCCTTCGCGGGCCGCGCGGCGGGATGGTGTTGTGCAAGGCAGAATGGGCCAAGAAAATAGACTCCGCCGTTTTTCCGGGGCTGCAAGGCGGCCCGCTTATGCATATTATTGCGGCCAAAGCCGCCGCTTTCGGCGAAGCACTGCAACCCGATTTTAAAACCTACTGCCAGCAGATTATCGCCAACGCCCAGACCTTGGCCGAGGAGCTTGTTCGCCGCGGTTACCGGCTGGTCTCCGGAGGAACCGATAACCACCTGATGCTGGTGGATCTGCGGGCCAAAGATTCCGCGCTTACCGGTGCCGCTGTGGAAAACTGGTTGCAAAGCGCTGGCATTATAGTCAACAAAAACATGGTACCGTTCGACACCCGCAAAGCCATGGAAACGTCCGGCATTCGCGTGGGCACGCCCGCCCTGACCACGCGCGGCTTGCGCGAAGCGCAGATGGTCAAGGTGGCTGAATGGTTCGACCGCGCCGCATCCAGCGCTGGGGAAGAGTCTGTTCTGGCCCGAATTCGCGGCGAGGTGCGGGAATTTACCCACCAGTATCCATTGCCGCATCCGGAAGCCAGTCGGACTGAAGCGGCCCGGCGTTGATACGCTGCTAAGCGGCCCTCTGTCGGCGCATGGTTTACCGCGTTCAGGCGATACAAAAGTGTTTGGAAGCTGTGCGGCCGCCGCGGTTTCCGGCCTGATGGTCAGTCAACTTTCCCCAGCGGGCAGATTCCTTGCGTCCGCGGTTGGCTGAATCGGTTCGGCCCTGCCGATCACCCCTTTTCGCCGGGCATAAGCCGGTTATACTCTTGCCGGTAGCAAACATTAAAGGATTCAACGGATGGCAGTATTACAACCGGTTCCCCCCGCTTATATTCAAGCTCGCTGGGCCGCGCTGGGGGCTGCCATGAAACTCAAACGGATTCCGGCATTGCTGGTGAGCTATTATCCGGATGTCAGTTATCTGACGGGATTTGAAGGCGACGATTCCTGGGCAATCATCACATCCGACCAGGTATGGCTGATCAGCGATTTTCGTTATCAGGAACAGATCGCCCAACAATGCCCTTGGGTAAAGCCGGTCATTCGCCGCAAGGGCCTGGCGGAAGAAATTTTCCGCATCCTGAAAAAGGAAGGCATTTCCAGCATCGGCGTTCAATCGGAAAATATTTCGATTCGCCAGATGGGTTGGCTTTCCGGGCTGGCGAAAAAGCCACGCGTTCGGCTTGTTCCGGTCGCTGACATGGTCATTGAACTTCGCAATATAAAAGATGATCATGAAACTGGCCTGATCGAACAGGCTATTGCAATTGCGGAACATGCATATGGCACGTTAAAGGCCCGTCTGCGTGTGGGCATGACAGAAAATGATATCGCCGGCCTGCTGACTTATGAGATGCGCAAACGCGGCGCATCGAATTCCGCTTTCGATCCGATTGTGGCCGCCGGCCCGAATGGAAGTCTTCCGCATTACCATCCGGGTCCAACCAAATTATCCGATCATTCCGCTCTGCTTGTGGACTGGGGCGCAATATTCAAGGGCTACCGGTCAGACCTGACGCGAATGATTCTGGTGGGAAATGTCGATGTAAAAATAAAGGAAATATACCGCGTGGTGCTTGATGCGCAGCTCGCCGCCATTGACGCCATCAAACCCGGTATAACTGGGGCCAAAGTGGACCAGATCGCCCGAAAAATAATTGCCCGCGCCGGTTATGGCAATCACTTCGGACATGGTCTTGGCCACGGCATCGGAAGGGATATTCATGAACAGATTTCTCTTTCCAAACGTGGGAAAACTGTCCTTAAACCCGGTATGATTATCACCGTGGAACCGGGCATTTACCTTCCCGGCATCGGCGGCGTCCGCATAGAGGACGACGTTCTGGTAACCGCAGGAGGCTGCCGAGTGCTTAGCAGTCTTCCGAAAGATATTGAATCGGCCCGGCTATAGGCCGGGTGATGTTCTAAAGATGGAACCTAATTATGGAGCCAAAAATGGCGAAGGAAACGTTCACAGATAACAAGCGCGTTCGCGATCTGATAAAACTGATGGCCGACCACGGCCTGACAGAAATTGAACTTGTGGAAGACAAAGCTAAAATCCGCCTGAAGCGGGACCTGTGTCCCCCGGCCATGACAGTCCCTGTGATGCCAGCTCCGGCCATCGCCCAGCCATTCGCGCATTCGGTCGCCACAGGTCAGGCTGCGGCCGCTGGTACAACAGCCGCAACTCCCGACAATCTGCTGCCGGTGAAATCTCCGATGGTCGGCACGTTTTATGGCGCGGCCAATCCGGACTCGGACCCATTTGTAAAAATCGGCACGCGCATTGGGAAAGAATCGGTGGTCTGCATTATTGAAGCCATGAAGGTTTTCAACGAAATTCATGCGGAAGTCAGCGGGACGATAGCCAAAGTTCTGGTTCAGAACGGACAGGCCGTGGAATTTAATCAGCCCCTGTTCCTGGTCACGCCGGATTAAAGCCGACCGGCCCGCTCTATCAGCCACTGTGTATAGAAAAAGGACTGGCATGTTTTCCAGAATATTAGTCGCCAACCGTGGTGAAATTGCCCTGCGCATCATTCGCGCCTGCCGGGAACTTGGTGTGGAGGTCGTGGCCGTTTATTCCGAGGCAGATCGCGGCGCCGCCTATTTAAAGCTCGCGGACGCGGCCATCTGCATTGGTCCGGGGCCCGCCGGGGAAAGCTATCTGAATATTCCACGCATTATTTCCGCGGCGGAAGTTGCGGATGTACAGGCGATCCATCCCGGATTCGGCTTTCTTTCCGAAAACGCTCACTTTGCTGAAATATGCCGAAGCTGCAAAATTGAATTTATTGGCCCGTCCGTGGAATCCATGAAGCAGTTAGGCTCAAAGCTGGCATCCAAAACCCTGGCAAAGGAATGCAAAGTTCCGCTGACCCCCGGCAGCGACGGGCCGGTTACCTCCGAAAGGGAAGCGATGGAGGTGGCTCGCAAAATTGGCTATCCGGTTATTATTAAGGCCTCCGCCGGCGGTGGTGGCCGCGGCATGCGCGTGGCCCATAATGATATTTCGCTCAAGGGTTCGCTGAAGGCGGCCCAGGCAGAGGCAGAGGCCGCATTCAAGGATTCGACTGTATTTATTGAAAAATATCATGTTGAACCGCGCCATGTGGAAGTACAAATTCTGGGGGACAAACAAGGAAAAGTAGTGCATCTGTTTGAACGCGACTGCTCCGTCCAGCGTCGTCATCAGAAGCTGATTGAAGAATCTCCGTGTCCGGTCATTGATGAAGCGACTCGCCAGGAACTCTGTCAGGCCGCGGTCCGGCTGGCCAAAGCCGCGGGCTACTATTCCGCGGCCACTGTGGAATTTGTGATGGACAAGGAAAAGAAATTTTATTTTCTGGAGGTCAACACTCGCATTCAGGTTGAACACCCGGTTACCGAACTTGTCACCGGCCTGGATCTGATTCAATGGCAATTGAAAATCGCCTCCGGGGAGCCGCTGTCGTTTAATCAGAAGGACATTGTGCATCGCGGCTGCGCCATGGAATGCCGCATCAATGCCGAAGACCCGGACCGAAACTTCGCGCCGTCTCCTGGTCTGCTGGAGGAATTCTGTCCCCCTGGCGGTCCGGGCGTCCGGTTTGATTCCCACGCGTATCAGGGGTATCGGATCGGGCCGAATTATGACAGCATGATCGGCAAGCTGATTGTGCACCGGCCGACGCGCGAAGAAACCATCGCAACCATGCGCCGCGCATTGGACGAATTCCGTGCAGGACCAGTTAAAACCACCATTCCGCTGCATCGGCAGATTATGCGCGATCCCGACTTCCAGAACAGCCGGGTGGATACGGGATGGATTGAACGCACGCGGGCTAAATAATTTCACCGCGCCGGGCGTTTCCGGAGTCATTTGATGAAACGTAAAGTTGCCGCCACTGACCTGTTAACGGCTGTCATGCGCGGATGGCGGTGCCGCGACTGGGCTTTTTTTTTAGTGGATCACCAGCGAATTGGGATGATTTTTGCGTTGCTGGTGGCAACGGGCATCACCACAGGTGCGATACCTGGCCGGCTGATGGGCGCGGCAAGCCGGCAGGCCGGGACCGGCCAACGCGTGACCCTGCGGGGAGTAATTAAATCTAAAACACCCATTACAGAAATTGAAGCCGTGGAGCGCAATCGGGCCGATGTACTGGCATTAAGCAAAAACCAGCCCACCGCCTGGGTATTTCCTGGAAAATGGCATAAAAGCGGTAAGTTCGCGATTCCCGATGTTCCGGCCGGCCATACGTATGACATTATCTGTTTTAATTCAGACGGGCGATGGGAAGGCGTCAATATGCGTTATTTCAAACCGGTGAATGCCGGGCCGCCCATGACGCGCGGCGATGTGGCCCAGCTTGTGGATTTTATCGAAAAAATTGAGCGCTTCACCAATTACAACCGTCCCATCTGGATCAACGGCGACCATAACCACGCCACCATGGTGGTCGAACAGCTCGATACAAAGTCTTATGTGACCGGCCACAAGGGGTCAATTATTTTCCGCGTGGCCGTCTGGTATTTCCAACGGTATTACAGCGGCTGGACCAAAATGAACAATATGGGAAAGGTAATGACGCGCTGGCGCGGCCCCGCGGAGAATATTCAGAATCCGTGGCAATACCTGCCCGCACTGGGCGGCATTCGCGTACACGAGAGCGGGAAATACAAAGCCATCTCCACTGCGCTGCCACCGCCGAGTCCGCATCATGGTCTGGATGGTGCGATTCCGCACTAATAGCGTCTTAACGTCAAGTCACTGTTTTTCATTCATGCGGCCGAGTGCCCGGTAATAGGCGTTGACCAGGCCTTTGTAGCGGGGCAGCGATTCATTGCGCATTGCGTTGATGATCAGATTACGCGCCCGTGGTGGCAAATTACCCCATTGCTTTTGCTGCGATTCAAAGGGCTTACCAGTCTGCACCGGCGATGCTCCGCCACCTGGCAGGTAGGATTGAGTCGCTGACTGGCTTGGAGACATTGTGGGCCCATGTCCGGGGCTTTGCCCCTGGCTTGCCTGCATCCCCATGCTTCCCTGCTGTTTCTGGTGATGCTGTTTTCCCTTTCCACTCCCCTGTGACATTTTTTCCGCCAGTTTAATCAGTTCATCCAGGGATAGCACAACCCGCTTCTGGGCCGCCTGCGTCGGTTCTCCGGCGTTCCGGGCCAGCAGGCCGCTTTCACTGGCCGCCATATTTTTCAATACGCTTTTCAGGCATTTTGCAGCTTCCTGACGAGGATCGACTGGTACAACCGCATGATGGGCCACCAGTGGCCAGGCCAGCATTTGTTGTTCCCATGCCGGAGTCTGCGCATGCAGCGTTCCCCCCATGGCGAAGGACACCAGCCATCCGCCGCCGCACAGCATAGCGAAGCGCGCAGACTGCGGGAACAAACGACACTGGATGAATTGTGCGTGTTTCACAGGTGAACCTCCTGTACAGGTCAAACGGATTATACCTCTTATGCCTATAAATAAAAATAACAGGCCAATAATTCCAGGAAAGCCTCTGCGGCCATAGCGACCGCCAATTTTCGGCGGCGTTACGCCGGTGAGGTTCATCTCCTATCAGCGATCGGCAAACATCCTCTAAAAAAGGTGCCGCCGCGTTCTGATTAATCGATTTATTTTGGAGAAAATGCGTTTTTATGATAGCGCACCACCGGCTCGCCGTCGATCGGCCAGATCACCGCGGCAACATCGAATCGCGGGGTAAAAGATTTAAGACCCCGTTGACCCATGAACTGCCGTGCGGCTCTGCGCAGAAAATGGCGCTTGCCGTCCCCAATAGTCCGCTCTGGTGAACCGGACAACTCTGACCGGCGGGTGCGGACTTCTATAAAGACAATATCCGCACCGTCTATCGCAATAATATCCAGTTCGCCACCGACAAACCGCTGGTTCCGCGCGACAATTTTCATGCCCAGTTTCCGGCGGGCGTGGACGACGACCAGGGCCTCGCCGCGCGTGCCCAGTGCTTGGGCGGTAGTTGGCGAGCGGCTTTTTTTCAGCCGCAACAGACGACTTAAAAAGTCCCGCACAGCCATGAGCAAGTTAGCCTCTGGACAGACGTCTGTAAATTATACGAGCCAGCGCTGGCCCGCCCGCCTCTGGAAACCGGCGATCAGCCGGCTTTTTTGTGCGTATAATAGCCGGGCATTGGACTGCCAAGCTTTTTCCAATGGGCGATAATCGCTTCAGATTTGCCCGCGCTGTTAAGCACATGCAGTTTGCGCTGCACCATGGAAATAATAGCCTCGCGCGCCGGGCCAAGATAATTACGCGGGTCGAATTCCGCTGGCTTGGTCGCGAATACCTCCCGAATTTTTGCGGTCATGGCCAGGCGAAGATCGGTATCAATATTCACCTTGCATACGCCGTATTTACTGACGGCCATGTGAATCTGATCTTCCGGAACGCCTTTGGCATTGGGCATTGCACCGCCATATTTGTTCACCAGGTCAATAAATTCCTGCGGCACACTGCTGGAACCGTGCATAACCAAGGGAATACCAGGGCAGGTTTTCATAATTTCTTCAATGCGGCCGAAGGCCAGTTTAGCCTCATGCTTGAACTTGAAAGCACCATGACTGGTACCAATGGCCACAGCCAGGGAATCAAGGCCGGTCCGCTTGCAGAAATCGGCCGCCTGCACCGGGTCGGTCAGGAATTTTTCCACATTTTTTTCATATTCCGCGGCATCCAGACCGACCACGTCTTCTTCAATCCCGCCCAACATGCCAAGTTCGGCCTCCACGACGACGCCGCTGGCATGGGCGATTTTTACCGCTTCGGCGGTCAGATGCACGTTTTCCTCATAAGGATGGTGGCTGCCATCAATCATCACGCTGGTGTAACCGTCATTGACGCAGGTTTTGATCAGATCCACCGTGTCGCCGTGGTCACAGTGGATTGCGACCGGAATTTCCGGATGGTCGGCTACGGCCGCATCAATAATAGCCTTAAGGTAACGGATATTGGCGTACTTCCGGGCCCCCTTGGAAATTTGCAGAATGCATGGACTTTTCTCTTTCGCGCAGGCTTCAATGATGGACTGGGCGAGTTCCATATTGTTCACATTGAACGCGCCAATCGCAAATCCGCCGGTATAAGCAAGATCAAACATCGCTTTGGTGGTCATAAGAGGCATGGTGTTAACCTTTCAAAAACAAAAATCCGAACTGCGTCCAGCCGATAAAAGGATTTCCGGCCCGGAACAGAGTCCCAAACCGGACAGTTTAGGGCAAAACAATACCGTCTGCCAAGTGTCCAATTGCGACATCCGGCAACATTGAGCAAATAACCGGTTTGGGCGTTATGAGACAACGATTTTCCCAAATGGGTAATTAATTTACCTCATACCAGACGCATCCGGACGGTTGTCCCTGAAAATCGCCAGGGTAGATGCGCCGCCAGTTGTACCGGTAATGGGTGGGACTACTTCTGCCCCCCGGTTTCCATGCGCAGGTAACCAGCCAACGACGGCAAATCTTGAGTATGACTAACCTACCGGCGGCGGAGTTTTACCGTTTCCCACCATTGTCGGGCAAAGGGTTGAAGTGCGGCAACAAATGATTCGGGAATGGAGGCCGAGCAATCCTGCGGCACCTGTGGCAATTGTGCCAGCATAGGCGCGTGAATAATATGCGGCAATTCCTCCAGGCTGGTTGTAGCGGCCATATCGGGCGGGTCTGGAACATGGTTTGCCACCAGACCCACCAGCGGCAGATTCCGATGCCGAATACACTCGGCGGTAAGCCATGTGTGGTTGAGCGTTCCAAGGTAGGCCGCCGTCACCAATACCACGGGCAAAGCGAAAATAGATGCCATGTCCGCGACAGTAAACAGGCGGTTATCAAGCGGAACCAGCCAGCCACCGGCACCCTCCACCAACAAAAAATCGCAGTGCGTTCGCCAGTATTCCATGGCTCTGGCCAGGGCGGTCCAGTCGGGCGAGCGATCTTCAATTCTGGCGGCAATGTGCGGAGAGACCGGCGCGGCATAGCGAATCGGGCTGGCAAAGCGTAATACCTGATCGTCCGATGGGTCCAGCCCCGCCATTCGGGAACTAATCGCCGCGTCGGGCGAAAGCAAGTCGTCATTTCGCAAGGCACCGGCTGATCCGCGTTGCGGATGCTTTGGACAGCCGCTGGCAATCGCTTTGCATATACCGACCCTGATGCCCAATGACGCAAACGCGCCTGCCAGAGCCGCCGTCACCGTTGTTTTACCGATATCCGTGCTGGTGCCGGTTATAAACAGACCCGGCCCGCCAAAGGCCTTAAGAATTTTCCACGGGTCCATTTCCACTGGAACTTCGGCGGTGGCGGCCGCAACATTCTTCATGATTTTTTCTCCTGGCCGCGCACGGCTTCGTCAAGTTCTTTGTCAATACATTCTATCACAATACGGGCGATCGTTTTGATACTATCGGGTCCTATCGCCAACGGCGGCATGATCACCAGCACATCGCCGAGTGGACGCATTAAAATGCCGGCCCCGCGCATACGGTTGCAAAGTGCCCCGCCCACGCGCCATTGCCACGGGTAACGTTCGCCGGTGTGACGGCTTTTTATAATTTCCACCGCGGCGGTCAATCCGACCTGGCGCACATCACCGACATGGTCATGATTCCGCAAAACGGAAATTTCCTCCCACAGCAATTGCCCCATGGCCCGCGAATGTTCAAGCAATCGGCGGCTGGCGAACAAATCCAACGATGCAATTCCGACCGCACAGGCCAGTGGATTACCTGTGTAGGTATGTCCATGATAAAATGTTTTGCCCACGTTCGGATCGTCATAAAAAGCGTCAAAAACGCGGGCCGTGGTTAATGTCGCCCCCAGCGGCATGTAACCCGCGGTCAGCCCCTTGGAAAGGCATAAAAGGTCCGGGCAAACCTGTTCATGGTCGGAGGCGAACATTCGCCCCGTGCGACCGAAGCCGGTCATGACCTCATCGCAGATCAGCAGAAGATTGTGGCGGTCGGCCATATGGCGCAATCGCTTCAGAGTTCCGGACGGATGCATGATCATGCCGCCGGCTCCCTGCACCACCGGTTCAATTATAATTCCGGCATATCGGCCGGTATTGGCCAGAATCAGGGATTCCATTGCCCGTTCCCACGGCATTGCCGCGCCAGAAGCGGCCAAAGATTCAGTGGCGGCGTTCAGGCCGGCAAATGGGGCGAGTTGCGGCGGAGTTACCCGATCAACCGGGAAACAGAGCGGAGCGTACACCTGGTGAAATGCCGGTATGCCCCCCACCGAAACCGCGCCCAGAGTATCACCATGATACGCCTCGCCGAAAGCCAGAAATCGGCTTTTTTCCGGCTGCCCCTGGTTGGCCCAGAACTGATAGGCCATTTTGCAGGCCACTTCCACGGCCGTGCTGCCGTCATCACTGAAGAAGACTTTTCGCAATCCGGCAGGTGCAATATCAATCAACCGGGCGGCGAGTTCAATGCTGGGAATATTGCACAAGCCCAGCAGCGTGCTGTGCGCCACCTGGTCAAGCTGGTCGCGCACTGCCTGATCCAGTTCTGGCACGTGATGGCCGTGAACATTGCACCAGAGTGAGGACACCGCATCAATATATTTACGGCCATGGGTATCAAATAAAAATTCACCCTGTCCGCGGGCAATAATCAGCGGGTCCTTTTTATCCATCCAGGCCTTCATTGGGGTAAAAGGATGCCAGACGTATTGCCGATCCATGTCCAGCAATTCCTGTGTGGTTCGCCGCTTGTTTACCATGCCTGACCTTCCAATAGAGAGTCTGTTGCAAATAGTCGCGGATCTACGGCAGGAACTGGCGGCAGCCATGTGTGCAATGCCGCCGTTCCGCGTTGGTCCGCGCCGGGATGCCAGTATAATATGCGCTATGGCTTTTCGTGACTTCGCATCTTCTTTTTTTGGGCGCCTCCGGAAGGAAGAATTGCCGAATTTCACAGCGCCGGTCGGAAGTCCGTCGGACACCGTCGCACTACGGGCCGCCCGCGCAGACATGGTTCGCCAGCAACTTCGCCCGCGCGGAATATGCGATGCAAAAGTACTTTGTGCGATGGCCCGACTGCCCCGTCATGAATTCCTGCCGGTACCAATCCGGACCGAGGCCTATGGTGATAAGGCGGTGGCAATTGGCGAGGGTCAAACCATCAGTCAACCCTATATCGTGGCATTTATGACTGCGCAACTCGCCCCGCGACCCACCAGTCGCGTACTGGAAATCGGCACGGGAACGGGCTACCAGACCGCACTTCTGGCGATGCTCGCCGAAAAAGTCTACACCATTGAAAGGATCGAATCTCTTCACCGGCTGTCCAGCCGGCTTCTGCTGGATATGGGATTTTCCAATATATTTTTTCGGCTTGCCGATGGAAGTGGCGGCTGGCCCGAACAAGGCCCGTTTGACCGAATCATTATCACAGCCGCCGCGCCGGCCGTGGCGGCTCCGCTGCTGGACCAACTGGCCCCCGGCGGCCGGATGATTCTGCCGCTGGGAGACCGAAGCAGCCAGAACCTTGTACTGGTGGAGAAAGAGGACCACGGCATAAGGCAGACCCCCCTGCTGGCATGCCGCTTTGTTCCACTGCTGGGCGAATTCGCGTGGTCCGATTGACCCGCCCGCACAAAATGAGAGGTAGTGCCACAGCCGACAATATAGCGCGCTGTTATTGGCTCGCGGCTTCGGGTGTAATCAGCAGATAAGCCAAATCATTCTGTCGCAACAGTTTGACCGCCGTATGTTTGCCGATCAGTTCTTCGGTTAACAGGCGATGCAGATCATCCAGGCCGTTTAAGTCTTTTTGGTCCAGCCCAAGAATCATATCGCCAGGCAGCACGCCGGCTCGATCGGCCGGGCCGCCGGGTTCAACAGCTTCCACCGCTATGCCGGTCGAAATATCCAGCTTGTAAAACTGCGCTATCCGCCGGGGTAAGGCCACATTGCGAGCCGCGACACCAATGCAGCTTCGCTGCACACGGCCAAACCGAATCAGCCGGGAAGCCACAAATTGTGCTGTATTGGCCGAAATGGCAAAGCAGATTCCCTGCGCCGGAAGAATGACGGCCGTGTTCACGCCCACCACCCGGCCTGAAGAATTCACCAGCGGGCCGCCGGAATTACCGGGATTCAACGCCGCATCAGTTTGAATGACGCCGTCAATAAGGCGGCCGGATCCGCTGCGAAAACTGCGAGCCAGCGCACTGACCACCCCGGCCGTAACGGTGGATTGAAAGCCCAGCGGGCTGCCGATGGCGATGACCAGTTGGCCGACCTTCAGACGTGATGAATCGCCGAATTCAGCAATCGGCATGTCGGATGCGTCCATCCGCAAAACGGCCAGATCGGTGTGCGGGTCATCACCAATTAGTGCGGCGGAATGCCGTCGGCCGTCCGCGGCGGTCACTTTGAATTCCGCGGCATTCTGCACCACATGGCTGTTGGTAAGCAAAAAGCCGTCGGGCGTAAAAATAAAGCCCGAACCTGTTCCACCGCTGCCTGCGCGGCTAGTCTTGCGTTTTTGATGAATCACTTCAATATTAACCACGCTGGGCGCAACGGCCTGCACAGCCTGCGAAACGGCACGGGAATAGGCATCCAGAAGTTCGTCATCTTCGACCGAATGCGTGGATTGAAATACCGTTGTGGGGTGCGCTGGTAAATTAGAAAAATCAGATTCCGCCCGCGTCATGGCGTTTCTCCTGTTGCGTCGGGGTGGCCATCAGTCTGTCCAAACTTTCGGACGGGATGCGGCACGCCGTTGGGATATTGTAGGCAGGCATTTCTGCGGCGAGGTTCTGATGGCTGGCGGTTGTCAACGCAAAACGCGGGAAACCAAAATTCCGCGGCAAACCGTGATTACTGCAAGCGGTCCGACAGTATCCGGACCGATTCCCGGCGCGATCGTTTTCACCCTTAGACGATAGGACAAAAGATTCAATCCCTTGGCCACGGAAAAGCCGTCTTTGCGCGGGCTGTCCGGGGATTATGCCGTTATTCAATCACGCCGCGACTGTGACAATGCGAGCCGGATGCCCGCACCGCGGGCATTGCAGGAGTAGCGTTGCCGCACGGTAGCTTATGATGCGGGTGGTTGTGCGATGACGGCGGTTGGCGGCTCGGAAAGGACTTCATCGACCAGACCATATTTTTTTGCGGCCTGCGCATCGAAATATTTATCACGTTCCTGGTCTTCGGCGACTTTTTCCCGCGGCTGGCCAGTTAATTTAGCCAGCAGATCGGTCAGCAGTTCCTTGGTTTTAAGAATCTCTTCAGCTTGAATGGCGATGTCCGCGGTCTGGCCGTAAATGCCTCCGAAGGGCTGGTGAATCATGACTTTGGCATGAGGCAGTGCAAACCGCTTGCCTTTGGCACCTGCGGCGAGCACCACGGCTCCGCCGCTCATAGCCTTGCCGACACAAAACGTGGCGACTTCGCAGGTCAGGAATCGCATAGTGTCATAAATGGCCAGTGTGTCATCCACGGATCCGCCGGGCGAATTGATATACAGATTAATTTCCTGATCTTTACGCACAGATTGCAGATAAAGCAGCCGCATGATGACGTTGGTGGCCGAAACGTGGTCAATTTCCCCTACCAGAAATACCACGCGGTTTTCCAGCAGCATTTCATCCACAGTCATTTGGCGCCAGCGCTGATAATCGCCGGCAATGCGCGGATTCATATCCCGACGGAACGGTTGAACGCCAGCCGGGCTTGTCGCGTCGGTTGTGCTCTGTAGAGGTACGGGCGATATGGGATTTCCGCGGGAATTAAACAAAGTCATGATTCTGGCACTCAAAAAAAAAAAAGACAATCCATTTCCAAACGACGCAACATCATACGCGCACCGAAGGCACCAGGCAAAGTCTATGCGAACAGTCGCATAATGCAATCCTGAATTTCGCGAAGCGCCGCGGGGGCATGCACCGCCTCCGAAGTACCGACAGTCAGCGGTTCTTTCAGTTCCACCCAGCTTCTGCAGCCGATATAGTCATCGTGCATCGGCAATTCAACGGGCTGGGCCAGTCGACGAACATCCAGCAGGACCAGATAGAGCGGATAATTCGGCCGATAATTGAAACGCATATCCAACAGCTTTTCATTCCAGATATGCAGGTGATTCAGACGATCCATCCGCATGCGGTCGGGAACCGGAGTAATCCAGAAAACATTGGCCCATGAGTGAATAACAATTTTTTCCGGTTCGCGCGTGGCGGGTGTTACCCGCGGGGCATATTCGGGCTTCAGCATATCCGGATTCTGATGAACAACCGTCGGATAGAGCAGAAAGCGGCGGTGCTCAAGTTCAAATTCGCCCGCGCTTTCATACACGCCCCCTTTGCGAAGCAGAATGGCCTGCTGGCCCTGTGCCAGGATATCGCACAGCAGCGACCATTCCTTTAGGGCAACCGCAAAGCTGTCGGTTGATGTTGCCGCATGCGGCAGGCCTGAGCCGCCGAAATTGACGTGCGTATCGCCCATTTAGTCCCGCCCGAGAAAATGGAATTCCTGGACATAGGTAAGGTAGATGTAATTCAAGCCATGATATTCCGTTACGCGGCCGCTGACGCGGAAGGCTACGCGCGTGCCCTGGCGAGCGGCGATGGTGCGCATTTTTTCCAGCAGCGGCCCGGGCATCACACCAATAGTAGGGCTGTAGCGCCTGGACCCATTTGAGTCCAAGGCGAGAAACCAATGGTTCGTTTCCGGATTGTGCAGCAGCCGTGCGCGACGATTCCATAAATAAGCCCCCTCCGGCCATGGCCGCCATTTTTGGTCAACCGTGAATTCAGGTGAGGCAAGTTGCGAACGAACGGCCAGCTTGCCTTTGGCCGCTGGCGGCGCCTGCAAAGGGCGCGCGATATGATGCTTAAGCAACGCGGCCAAAATTTCCGCCGGCGATTCGCCGCTGGCACTCACCCGATTGATTGTTTTACCGACCGGTTTTGGCGGCAATTTTCCCGGTCGCCTGGCAAGAACCTGAATGTTTTGCGAAATCAGGAGATATGGCTTACCTTTGTAAAGCGTCACGATTCCGCTGATTAAAAAGAGCTTTCCATGTTTGGCGTGCTTGTTCGGCTTATCCGCGTTCTGAAGGGTGGCCAGCGCGACATTGGGAAGAATTCGCACGGATTCAGGCCAGCCTTTGCCGGGATTCCGCCAGACAAACCGATAATAACCGCCAATAGGTTTGCGGCTTATCCGGCCTGCAACCTGTGAAATAAGCATATCCTGCGTCAGTCCGGGCGGCTTTTTAACAGCCTTGACGGGCGAAATGGCCGATTTGGCGACTCGGGCCGGCTCGCCGGGATTCGCAGCCCGCGCGGCGGTCGCGGATGGTGCCGCGGCCCCGCAGCGCGTCGCTGAGTTTACGCCACAGGCAACCAGCAGACACAAGACCAGAATTGAAGGACATGTGATTTTCATGACGAGTCCATCCTGATTTAAACAAGTACCGCGTTGCCAGACCGGACGGCCCGCAAACCGCCGCGACAGCACGGTTACCGGCACCGGTTAACCGATGATGGCGGTGGCTTCAATTTCGACAAGTGCGGCGTCATCAATCAGCTTGGCCACCTGAATCAAAACCGTCGCCGGGCGAATATCACCAAAAATATCGCCGTGGGCGGCGGCCACCATTTCCCAATCGGCAATGCGGGTCAGATATATGCGGGTCATCATGACATCTTGCATCCGGCCGCCCAAAGCCTCTATGGCGGACTGAATGATGGCCAGGGACCGCCGGGCCTGTGCGCCGGGGTCTGGTGAAAAGGTTTTATCCGCTTCAATGCCGACACTGCCGCTGACAAAAATCTGGTTGCCCTTTTTTACCGCGCGGCTGTAACCGAGCTTGGGTTCCCACACGCTGCCGGTACTGACGGTGACTCGGCCATGACGGGTGATGGTCGTATATGGTATAGGGGCTTTATCCTGACTCACGCAATTCTCCAGAAAGCAGATTTCCAGTATCATCCGGATAAACAGATTATTTTCTGATTCCGGGCCATTGGTATCTTGAATTATAATGCCAACTGCGATGAGTCTCAAAGACCGCTGATAAACAGACAGGGTCGCAGGGGCACATGGTCATTGATCCGCCGTAGCCCGGCATTCGCCGCATGACAGCAAGATGCCAGTGTCAGTCCAGTTGCCGAAAGTTTAATCTTGATCGCACCGAATAAACAATGTCACCACGGCGGCATGACCGCCGTGAGCGCAACGAGGGTTTTAACCACGATGACGCGAAGGCGCAAAGTTTTTTTTAACCGGCAACAAGCACCATGGCGGGACAACTGGTTTCAAGGAACAATAAAAACTCCTGACCGGAAGAAGGGTCGCGGGCGATGCGTTTTTCTTGTGTTGGGGATGTTGGAGGGGTATAAACAGGCCATTGCAAATGGGTATGCCGGGTTCGCGGTTTGATGGGTTTATCGCGGGCCGAGGCGCCCTGCCTTTCAATTTCCTGACATCCGCATTCGGGGTAGTTATGAGCGGGCTTGCCCAACTTTTGTCTTTTCTGCTGGCCGCCATGGGGCTGACGGTTCTGGTTGTTTGGCCGCAGGGCGGCCCGGGTGCGTTTTTCCGGGAAAAGCTCCTGCGTAAATTGCTGCCGAAGTTCGCGCGAGGTTTGCTGGATTGTTACGTCTGTTTCGGGTTCTGGGCTGGATTGCTTTTGTCCGTTCCGTGGTGGTTTATGTATCGCCAGCCCTGGGTGTGGTTCGGCTGCCTGATGGTGCCTGCGGTGTTCTGGCTGGTTATGGGGAAGTGGAAATAGGCCTGCGCAGCGGTTGGCGGAGCCTTCGCGACTGGTTGCGCATTTCCTTAACCGGATGAAACCAGGTCGGGGCGGAGGTATCGCGGTGGACGGTGGGTGGCCAATGCAGAGTTCGCAGTGCTCCAGGTATGACCATAGGCTTAAAGCCCAAATAATTGGCCAAGGTGCCGGCGCGGAATTCGCACCAGGCGTTTGGCATACGCCTGGTTTGGGCCACACGGCCGAGTGCCGCGTGGGACCAAAGTATTCCGGCCAGAGGTCTAAGACCCATTCCGAAATCCCACAGCCCATCATGCGTCTCGCCATGCCATCGGGCCGGCCACCAATCCGGTTCGATTTTAATATCCACGATGTCGGCGGCCGCAACGTCGGCGTGCCAGGCGTCGCGATAGAAGTTTTGCGCAGAGCAATTGGGATGGATATCGTATTCAAAAAAGATGTATCGCCGGGCGCTGGGGCGATTGGGGTTCAGGAACCAGCGGTAATATATTTTATCGCATTCCGAGTAAGGGTCGGCGATGGGCCAGCCGTAATCAGAGCTAAAACCCGCCACGTCCACGGTTCCTGGTATGGCGGAGTGATTCATCTGGTATGCAATCGGAATGACCAGATCACGCGGGTGAAGCCGGACGAGGCGCCGGAAATGGTCCATGGTCGCGGCTTTCGGCTGGCCGGCATGTAGGAACAGTATTGCCAACTCATCCATCGCTTGTACTCCCGGATAATTTCAGCGTTCAGTGGTATGGGCCAAAGGTGCCACAGGTTCGGGCTTGTTGTTCCGGTTCATGCTGCGTTCGGCCCTTTCTGGGCAGAATATAATTTGCCAGAAGAATTCAAACAGGAATCCGATGTGGAGGTTGTCGAATCGCCTGCCACAGAGCCGAATTTCCGGCGCCAGGGAGATTTCGTAGAGTTTCTGGTAATAGCTCCTTGGATGCCGCCGAATGAGGCTGCGGCTGACGGCGAATTGCGCACCCCAGGTGAAACTGAACCTCTGAATATCCGTCCGCCGCTCCAGCAGCGTCAGGAACTCGGCTTTGACGGCTCCATCGACCGTCTGGTCGGGCCAGCCCCAGTTGACCAATTGGGCCATACTGTGGTGCATATTCGGCGTGAATTTAAATTCTTCTTCTGAGGACGCAAAATCCTCAATGGGCAACAGCCGATGGAAGAACGGGTCGCCTTGTACAAAGAGGGTCTTTTCCGCCAGGGAGTCGTAGCGGCTCACGATATGGTGGAGGTAGGTGCCATATTCGCGACCGATGTTGGGCAGCGGGATAAATCGCTGGTCGTCGGGGTCTTTGCAATAGATGGTGGCATTATTCGGGAAGCATTGGGCCCAGGCGACATCTTCCTTGTATTTGGCGACGACAATTTCAAATTTTTCGCGGGCATTGGGCACCTTCCGTTGCGGCGTCAGGCGGGCCTGGCCGCGCCAGGAGGCGTCGCTGCGGCCGGGTGATTGGCGGAGGCGGACCACCTGACGGCGGAATCTTTGTACGGATAATGCGCCGAAATTAGCGGTTACAAAATCTTCTTCGGACCGGTTCCACGTAATTCCTCCGCAGAGGATTGTGCCGGGAAGCCTCGCCAATGGGGTCCAACTTCGCGTATTCAGGTTTGCGTGATCGGTGAAAATCCGTCCATCGGCGTGCAGGATGACGTTATTTGCCAACCGGCGGCCATCCGGGGTGACGAGGCAAAAGTTGGAACAACCGGGGAATTCCGAGGGGGCGCTGTTGGCCTTCGGGGCGGTCAGGATGGGACTGTTCGGGTACACGGTCTGTTCTCCTTGCCAATGGTTTTGGTTGGGGCTTGTATCGGATCGCCAACGCATGGGTGTCAGGTCGGCGCGGGCGTTGGCTGGGATGCTTGTGTGCATTTCCAATTCGCCCTGGGCCTTAGCCAGTGCCGACCCGATGACCTGGTGCATGTCATAATATTTGTAATCGCCAAGGCGGCCGCCGAATATGACGTTGGCGGGCGCTATACGCCGGTATTCAGCCAGGCGTGCCTCGTTGGCGGCGGAATTGATGGGGTAATAGGGTTCGGCGTTGGTTGACCAGGCCTGCGGGTATTCGCGGGTGATGATGGTATGGCCACCCTGTCGTGACGTGATGGGCTGAAAATGTTTGAATTCGGTGATGCGGGTGAACGGGACGCTTGCATCACAATAATTGACAATGGGTCCGCCCTGGAAATCTTCAATCGGCAGGTCGGCGGTTTCGAAACGCAGGCTTCGCCAATCCAACGGCCCATGGCGGTAATCAAAATAGCGGTCAATCATGCCGGTGTAGACAATTTTGGCAGCGCAACCTTCCAATGCCCGGCGGTCCGCGAAAAAATCAGTGTCGAGTCGCAGGTCGATGCCGTCCAGCAGTTTTTCAAAAATTGGGGTGTATCCGCCGATTGGGATGCCTTGGAATGTGTCTTCAAAATAATCGTCATTGAAATTTAACCGAATGGGTAATCGTTTGAGAATGGATGCCGGTAATTCGCATGGGTCTTTGCCCCATTGCTTGGTGGTGTAGCCACGGATGAACAGTTCGTAAAGCTGCCGGCCGATCTGGGAAAGTGCCCATTCCTCAAGGTTGGCCGGTTCGGGAATGTTCTGCCGCACGGAATCTAATTTGTCGCGTGCTTGCTGCGGCGTGTTGACACCCCATAGGTGGTGAAGCGTATATAGGTTTATGGGCAGGGAATAAAGGCCGCCTTCGCCATTGGGGCCGCAACGGGCCTTGACCTTGTGGCGATAGGGGTAAAAGTCCGCGAATTGTTGGATGTAATTCCAGATACGTTGGCTGTTGGTGTGGAAGATATGCGGGCCGTAACGGTGGACATCAATTCCGCCGAGGGTTTGGGTGAAGCAGTTTCCGCCGATATGGGTGCGTTTATCAATGACCAGGCATTTGCGGCCGGCATCGGTCAGTTGGCGGGCGAATACAGCGCCGAAGAAGCCTGTTCCCACGATGAGGTAATCGTATTGCGGCATGGGATTCTCCGGCCAGGGGTCCGAGCGTTGGGTTATCTGATGCTTTTTTTGCGACAGCAGGGAATGTAACTTGGCCGCGTTGGAAAAGCCAGCGCGCGGTGCAGGACGCGGCGGATTTGGGTCTGCCAATTTTCCTGGCGGCGGCCGAAACACTCGCATTGAGGCGTAAGCTCGGTGCCGGAATACTGTCGCGAATGGCCCAAAGCGGCTGAGGACAGCCGCGCTCCCAGGACAATCCTAGACCCGCCAGAAAAATAGCAGCCCGGCGGATTCTGTTGCAAAATAATATTTTTCCTTTTTTTTCTTGACAGGATTTTTGCGCGCTGGTAAATTTCGACTCAAGGTTAATGACAGAGGAAAAATCGTCGGTGTTTCGCGGGGGCGTTTCAAGCCCGTTGTTGGCGAGAAGGGCTATCTGAACGGTCCACTCTTTTTCCGCTGCCGTTATCTGCAAGGGTGGTAGCAATGGCGATGAAGCTGCACAACGCATCGGGTGGCGCCTCAGATCGCGCATCGGGTCGCGACGACCACGCGACGGCAACCAGCTTGACACGGGAAGCCATTCCGTGCCCGGCTGATTATGCGCAAATCGGGGGGGGGGGGCGCAATGCTGAGCCGCATCAACGCGTCGTTCAGAGCGCCTTCTGCCGGGGCATTTCCAGCCATGGCGGCGTTATCCGCTTCCGCTGATTTGCAGCCGGCGCGGGCCGGCTGGGGCCTTGGGCGCGGTCCAGTTCAACCTCGGACAACTCAACAAAATACAGGTAATGATCGTGAGAGTGAATCTGTCGGGGCTCCGACAGGTGCCCGTGCGGCGCTGCTGCGCGGGCGGGAATCCGTTGCGCGTGAGGCGCTGGCGAACCAGCGGAGAGACTGCTGCCCGGGCAGGCGGCTTTCGGGGTGAGGCGACGGGCGGCCGTCGTCCGAAAATAAATCGGACGCGGCGAGTGCAAT
>DAIDJN010000050.1:0-3622 GCA_027451365.1 Phycisphaerales bacterium
ATTGCACTCGCCGCGTCCGATTTATTTTCGGACGACGGCCGCCCGTCGCCTCACCCCGAAAGCCGCCTGCCCGGGCAGCAGTCTCTCCGCTGGTTCGCCAGCGCCTCACGCGCAACGGATTCCCGCCCGCGCAGCAGCGCCCCACGGTCCGCTTCATTGCGGTGGATCAGCAAGGCTATGAAAATCAATGAATCAGAAAGCCTGCGAACCTGGGCACCTGGGCCGATAGCCACAATCCCCGGGGCAATAGAGTAGATGACAGCCGCGAGAGTATTTACTCTGGGATAATTGATGATCCTCGTTGATACCAACATCCCCATGCACCTCGCCCAGATTGACCATCCGCATCGGAGGATCGACGTTGACGCACTGCAATTGCTTACCCAGGGCGATCAGGAACAATTCGCTATGGCATCCCAAAGCTTTTACGAGATGTACGTCGTCTGCACCCGGCCAGCCACCGGGATTAAATCCATTACTCCACGGCCAGCGGACGCCAGGCAATTACAAAGCGCCGGCCTGACGAATCATTCCGCCATCAATAAAACAGGTGGAACCCGTCATATAACCAGCATCGTCTGACGCTAGAAAAACAGCCAGATTGGCGACTTCTTCCGGCTTGCCCCAGCGGCCGAGCGGAATTTCCGCCATCAGCGCGTCTTCCAGCGCTTTGTTGGCTTCCACATCCGCATCAATCGGTGTGAAAATTGCACCCGGACCGATGTTGTTAACAGTAATTTTGTGCGGAGCCAGTTCTACCGCAATAGTGCGTGTCAACATGCGAAGGCCGCCCTTGGTGGCGCAATACGGTGCATTGGTCGGCATGGGCAAATCTTCATGAATGGAGGAAATATTAATCAGGCGACCACCCCGCCCCTGCTTCACCATCTGCTTTGCCGCCAATTGGCAGCAGACAAAAGGCCCCTGCAGATTCACCGTGACAATCTTTTGAAATTGCGCCAGCGGAAATTCCAGAAACGGATGCTTAAATTCAATTCCAGCATTGTTCACAAAAATATCCAGACCACCAAACGTTTTTACAGTCTGGTCGATCATCGCCTGCACCTGTTCGGGGTCCGATACATCCGCGGACACGGCGATGGCGCGTCCACCGACGGCTTTAATTTTGGCCAGTGTTGCATCGGCAGTGCCCGGTTTACCCACGTAGTCCACCACCACCGCCGCACCCTGCTGGGCAAATATTGTGGCTATCGCCTGACCAATTCCTGAGGCAGAGCCTGTGACAATAGCGACTTTGTTCTGCAACTTCATTTGTCAACTCCAAATTAAAAGGCAGTTAATTCTCGCGATGGCCGCACTTATAACAGTCCAACGGGCTGGGCAAAGACCTGTCTTCGCGCCGGCACACAACTGTTTTATAGCAGCGCTTGAACCGCGGTTCAATGATGGAGGCATTTTTTTGTCATTTGGCGAGCGCCGACCATCTGCGCGGTGATATAGAATGGCACCGCAAAACAGAGTTTCCCGCGGCTTTCTGGATGCAACTGCCGGGCCTGCAAGCAGTTAGGTGCGATTGCACCGAGTATACACAATCAAAATATTCCTGGTGTGTAAATCCAGTTGATAAAGTTTTTTTTCAATCATCCTTTGTCGTCTGCCTTCGCCAGATGAAGCACTGTGGAAAAGAAAATGGAAAAATTGCCATTGAGAGCTTCCTTATGAAATGTTATTACTATGAGGCCGAAGCGGTTTCTTGTGGCATTCGCACGCGGCGCAAATGGACCAGCCTCGGATGGCATGGGCTGTTTGTGTGCTGGCGAATCAGCGACAGGGGCGAAATTGCGGCGGGCGGACGGATTTGTCCCGCCGCGTTTTTCCAGGGCGCAACCGACATCAGGCGTCGGCCTGAGGCCAAGAGGAAATAAAGGTATAAAGTCGCGCCGTCCCGCGATTATAAACAGGTGAAATTAATTTTACTCGCGACACGCGGATACGACACAGGTATCCGACGGCGCGTCAGAATGAAACAGCCCATACGCCAGCGATGGATCGCCGCGCTTCTTGTAGAACCAGGATGGTTCCCAACCCGACGGTATTTACCCACGGGTTGCAGCCAACCGGTCAACAGGATACTGCGTGGAAAGGAGTCGCCGGTGATTGTCACAGCACCAGTCAGGGAAGATATTGAGCATCCGCAAATCAATGAGGTTCACCATCCGGTGGAAACGCCGCCGCTGGACACCCGTGCCATGGAATGCGCCTTGGAGTCGCGCATCGGGCAAGCCCATTGGGCGCAATGGTTTGACGGCAAAATTCGCTGGCGGCGCGATAACACAGCCGTCTATCTTGGCGTGGCCAACGGATTTATCGCCAAATGGATTCGCCAAAAATTTATTCAGGACATAACGGCCGTAACGGACCATATTCTAGGCTGCGGCACACCGGTTGAAATTGAAATCCGTTCCGATTTATCCGCAACTCAACACTTGCCTGCCGGTACCCTGCCCGCTGTGTTAAAAGCCACCGGCGCAGCGCCAGCGGTTTTGCCAACGGCAGCGGGGACTGCACTGAATCCGCGGTTTGTGCTGGAAGACTTTATCCCCGGCACTGGAAACCAACTGGCTTATCATGCCGCGTGCAGCGCGGCGGAAGAACCGGAGCGTAAATTTAATCCTCTGTTTATACATGGCCATTGTGGCTTGGGAAAAACCCATCTGCTTCAGGGAATCTGTCACCGATTCGCGCGGCTTTATCCGGCCAAACGCTGGCTGTACATGACCGGCGAACAGTTCACCAATGAATTTCTGGAAGCCATTAAACACAATCGCATGGAACAGTTCCGCCGGCGGCTGCGACAGGCGGACCTGCTGGCTCTGGATGACATTCATTTTCTGGCCCGCAAACTCCGCACACAGGAGGAATTTCTTCACACATTTATTCAGGTAGATTCACACAGTCGTCAGATTATTCTGGCCAGCGATTGTCCGCCGCGGGAAATTGAATCCATGATCGAATCCCTGACCAGCCGGTTTGTCAGCGGCATGGTCATTCGGGTCGATGCGCCGGATATGGCCACCCGCCTTGCCATTCTGCGAAAAATGGCCGTACGCCGCAAATGGAACCTTCCCGATGCGACGCTGGTCAGACTGGCGCAGGAACCTGTGGCCACAGTACGGGACTTAGAAGGGCTGGCACACCGAATGATTGCGCGGAATGAATGGCCCCGCAGTTCCAGTTCAGGCCCGGATTCCGGCACCGCGCCGGCATCCGACCAAATAGTGCGCGAAATCTGTGACCGCTATAAGCCGGTCGCCCCGGTCTCTTCAGATACAATTGTGCGTGCCGTCGCGGAATATTTTAACCTGACACCGCAAGATATTCTCGGACAGGACCGCCGCAGGTTAATGACCCAGGCCCGCGGCATAGCCATGCAGTTGGCCCGCCAGCACAGCGGAATGAGTTTTCCGGATATTGGTCGGGCCATGGGAAAGCGCAATCACTCCACCGTCATCGGTGCCTGCCGCCGGATTGAAGCCCAGATGGCTGCTGGAGAAGTGATTGACTGGCAGACCGCCGCAGGCATGAGGCGTGAATCGGTTTCCGACACCATGCGCCATCTGGGAAGCCAGATTCACCGACCCGTCTAAAAATTCATTCTGAC
>DAIDJN010000051.1:0-57903 GCA_027451365.1 Phycisphaerales bacterium
CCAGAGCCTCTTTACGGGTGCTGGTCGCCGCCATGATTGTTCCTCCTTGAACAGTTTAGACAACTCCCAAACCACGTCCTGTGGTCTGGTTCCTTCCTATCTTACCCACACTTATCCGGTTGCAGAAACTGTCACAGGCCCTGGAGCCAGAATGAACTTGCCCTGTATTTGACTATATTTGATTGCGCGTATATAGTGAGAATATGAAGACGCGGGAAACAGCTACTGTCACTCCACCCGGGATGAACGTTAAAGCGGTCAACCTGATGTTTCGCGCTTTTTCCGATCATACCCGCCTGCGAATACTCAATTTACTTGCGCAGGGTGAGCTTTGCGTGTGTGATATTACCGCCATCCTGGACCAATCCCAGCCCAAAGTCTCCCGCCACCTTGCCTATCTGCGGCGCGCCGGGCTGGTGCGGGCGCGGCGCGAAGGCCTGTGGATGCACTATTATCTGGCCCCGGCAAACCATGCATTTCATAAGAATCTTCTCCATTGCCTGGACTGCTGCTTTACGGATGTGCCGGAACTTTCACGCGACCGTGCCACGCTTGATCAGCGCGGATGTTGCAACGGGACAAAGGAACGATGCAAATGACATCCATTTTTTTCAGCAATATATACGCCTTTGTTAATATACGGCATTCCATATTTATATTCTGTCGCAGCCAGATACCGGACGGGACCGCAACGACTTGAACGGAGAACATCACCATGAACGGCAAACTGAACGTACTTTTCCTGTGCACCGGCAATTCATGCCGCAGCCAGATGGCTGAAGGCTGGGCGCGAAAGCTCAAGGCTGACGTATTGATCGCATATTCCGCCGGCATTGAAACCCATGGACTGAATCCCAATGCGGTCAAGGTCATGGCCGAAGCGGGAGTCGATATATCCGGGCATAAGTCCAAAACCGCCGGGGATCTGCGTGACGTTCCATTTGATTTTGTGGTTACCGTCTGCGGCCATGCCAATGAAACCTGCCCGGCGTGGCTCGGCTCGAAAGCCAAAGTGGTGCACGTAGGTTTTGATGATCCACCCAAACTGGCAAAAACCGCCAAAACCCCGGAAGAGGCACTTGAGCATTATCGGCGAGTGCGGGATCAAATCAAGGCCTTTGTGGAATCGCTGCCGCATTCGCTGCAACCTTCCAGCGAAGAATTCACTCCCGCATTTTCCAGTGATTCTTCCAAGCGGATATTGTCGGCGGGAGCCGAAACATGAGCGATACAACCAGAAGATTATCGTTCCTGGACCGTTATTTAACCCTTTGGATTTTCCTGGCAATGGGTGCGGGCCTTGGATTGGGTTACGCCTGGCATAGTCTGCCGGCGACCATGGCCCATTTTGAATTCGGCACCACCAATCTGCCGATCGCAATCGGCCTGATTCTGATGATGTATCCGCCACTGGCAAAAGTCCGCTACGAAGAGCTTGGTAAAGTGTTTCGCAACACCCGCGTGCTGGGGCTTTCCCTTTTTCAGAACTGGGTCATTGGCCCGCTGCTGATGTTTGGACTGGCGATTCTGTTTCTTCGCGCCCATCCGCTTTTTATGGTGGGTCTGATTCTGATTGGTCTGGCCCGCTGTATTGCGATGGTGATTGTATGGAATGATCTGGCCAACGGAAATACGGATTATGCCGCGGGTCTGGTGGCCTTTAACAGTATTTTTCAGGTTGTATTTTACAGTTTGTATGCGTGGGTGTTTATCAAAATATTGCCGCCGCTGCTGGGCCTGCATCTTGGAAATGTGGACTTGGCGGCCATTTCTATTTTAAGTATTGCCCGCAGCGTGCTGATGTATCTGGGGATTCCGTTTCTGGCCGGGATGGCCACGCGTTATATTCTTTTAAAAATCCGCGGCCGGAACTGGTACGAACACAATTTTATTCCACGCATAAGCCCGCTGACACTTGTTGCCCTGCTGCTGACCATTGTGGTTATGTTCGCCCTGCAAGGTCGGCAGATTATCGCCGCACCCGGATCGGTCCTGTTCGTAGCCATTCCGCTGCTGATTTATTTTGTGGTCATGTTTCTAGTGAGTTTCTGGATGGGGAGGAAAATCGGAGCGGATTATTCACAGACGGTCACAATCTCTTTTACCGCCGCAAGCAATAATTTTGAACTGGCCATTGCCGTTGCCGTGGCGCTTTTCGGCGTGGCCAGTCCCGTGGCGTTTACCGCGGTCATCGGCCCGCTGGTGGAAGTCCCCGTCATGATTGGACTGGTGAATGTCGCACTTTTTATGCAAAGGCGCTATTTTCCGGCGGAAACCGCCAAAAGAAGCACTTTGCCAGCAGAAATCGGCGAAATCGGCTGCCCCGCGGTGGCTTCGCGCCACAAATGCTAAGTCGCTTGGGATTGCCGCGTTATATTGCAAAGGAGCCTCCTGATGACCGGAAACCAGCCTATTGAACAAACCATTCAAGACCGCTACGCCCAGGTGGCGCGCAGCACGCTTTCCAGCCACCATGCCGGGGTGGCATCGGTCGCACAAGCTTTTAGCTATTCGGAGGAAGAGTTACATTCAATTCCTGCCGAAGCCAACATGGGGCTTTCCTGCGGAAACCCGACAGCCATGGCCAGCCTCCGGCCGGGCGAAACAGTCGTGGACCTCGGCTGTGGCGGCGGTCTGGATGTGTTTTTGGCGGCACAAAAAGTGGGCCCCGCGGGAAAAGCAATCGGGATAGATATGACACCCGCCATGATCGACCGGGCCAACGCAAACGCCGCCAGCGGCGCAGACGGCAAGCCATTTACCAATGTAGCGTTTCATCTGGCACATATTGACGCACTGCCGCTGCCCGCCAATAGCGTGGACTGTGTGATTTCTAATTGCGTCATCAACCTCGCTCCAGATAAACCGACTGTTTTTCGTGAAATCGCCCGCGTGCTAAAGCCGGGCGGACGGGTGGCGGTCAGCGATATTGCCCTGAAAAAGCCGTTGCCGGATGAGCTTGCCCGCAATATTTCCGCATGGGTAGGCTGTATTTCCGGAGCAATTGCGATTGAAGATTATCGCCAGGGACTTCGGGCAGCCGGCTTTTCCCAAGTGGAAATTGTAGACAGTCAGACCGATCTGAACGCCTATGGTGCGGTGGGAAAACAATCGGTCTGCTGTTCTCCGGCGATGGAAAATGCCGAAGACCACACCGCCCCGATAAGGGCCACGACCGTCGGCGCACTAAATGTTCTGGAAACCAACTGCTGTGGACAAGCCACTTCGGAGGAAACTGGCGTACATGATGATCTGGCCACGCTGGCGAAAAAATATGACCTAAATGAATATGCCGCCAGTGTGAAGGTTTTTGCGGTTAAACCGGGCTGAGCCTGCCGGCGCTTTACCAACGGAAAAGCCAGGGGCAAGGCACTCTGGGTTATTCAACCGGGACGCGACATGCCAGCGACGATTGGAGTCCGCAATCGGATGCGCGAATTGCCGTTTCCACCGCGCGAACCAGTTGAGCGCGGTCGGAGGCAATTCGGTCCTGCGGTCGCAGACGACTTTCCAGAATTGCCTGCCGCATATCCGCAATCGCAGCGGACACAGATTTTCCGGCGACGTCCGCCAGAAAACTGCGGCGAAGAAAGCAGAAAGACGTGTGAAGACGGGCCATTTCCGCCATCAGCAGACGACAGGGAATCGGACAGCCAAGATCCGGCAACGTCAGGCCGCCAAACCCAAAGGCACAATTGAACTTTTCTCTTACCTGATCCAGCAGACCATCAATCAGCGGCTCAAAAATATTACGAGACTTCCGCTGAATAGCCAGGTCATTTAATCCCACATACACGCGGCGCAACGGCAACTGACTTAATTCAGCCGCCCGTGCAACAGCGCTGAGCGTTTCGACCAGAATTCCAAGTGCCGCCCGACCATTAACCAAGTCTATCGTCGCCTTTACCTGATCAACGGAATTCACCATCGGCAACAGAATTTCATCTGCGCCAGCATGAATAGCCTGTTCAATTTCCAAGGCCGTGCTGGAATTAAATCCGTTGATTCTTACAATAATCCGCGCCGTTGTGACCTTGCGTATCCGCACAAGATCGGCAAGCGAATCGTTGTTAATTTGGGTGTTCGCGCCGCGCTGACGCTCCGGCTTGCCGCGGAATTCCCAGTCCACTACAACGCCGTCAACTCCGGCGTCTGCCGCCCGCCGGACCATATCCGTACATGTCGAAAACAGCAAAAACTCAAACCGGCCATGTGGCGGCGGGCAGCCCATGCGGACCGTGGACTCAACACCGTTCCCGTTAACCATCGGCACAGCCCTAACCTTTCCCGGCGCGCCGCGCTTGCAGCAGCATGCAATATGCTCGCGGGTCGCCAGGCCAAAGGCGAATCGCGCCAAGCAGCGTCGAATAGGCCAACGGCGCTTGTTCCGCCGTCATCATCTGAAGGCGAGCAGTCTCACGGAGCCATCGGGCCTGCCGGCGCCGCAGAAGGCCGCGAAGGTCCGGCCGAAGCGACGCCGCCCAACATGCCGTTTTTTCCATTACCCGTAGCGAACCATTGACCATCATCAGGCTTTGGCGCGACCATTGGCTGGCATGTTTACGATACAGCGTCATGACTCGTGTATCGGATAGAATCGGCCCCGCGGCCGCGGCGCGAATCCACATATCCCAGTCCGCGGCGCCGCGAATGGTCTCGTCGAAGCCTCCGGTCTGATCAAGTGCGGAGCGGCGCATCATCACCTGCGAGGGACAATGTATAATATTGCGATATATCAGCTGTTTCAGCGGATCGCGGCCCGTGACCCATGGGGCGTGCTGACGTTCCAGAGGCCTCCTCCCGGCATCCACCAACTGATAGTGACCAAAAGTTAATACCGCATCCGGATTGTCTTCCAGAATCGCCACCTGCCATGCCAGCTTTTCCGGAATCCAAATATCATCCTGATCCAGAAATGCGAGGTATTTTCCGCTCGCCGCAGCAATCGCAACATTACGGTTCACTGCCGCGATCGCCCGCCGATGGGGATGCACCAGCAGTTTTGCCTTTACCGGCAGTTGATATTGACAGGTAAATTCCGGGCCGGATGCATCGTCGACCACGATAATTTCCAGATTCTTCCAGGTCTGGGCCTGCACACTTTGCAAAGCTTCATTCAGAAACGCCGGCTGCTGGAATGCTGACATCAGCACCGACACCAGCGGCTGCGAACCTGCCATAACTGACTTGCATACATCCATTGCTGTGGCCCATTTCAATCGCAATCAATTGAATGCGCGGCATCGCACCGCCGACCGACAAATATACCGCCATTTAATTGTCTAGATTATAAAGGCAATTGCCCGCACGCTCAATCCGCGAGACATTGGAATTGAATTGGATATCGGTTTCGGGCACGCGCCGCAGGCGATCCGATCTGACAGCAAGCGGCCAAATTCGGTAAACCGAACAGTTTGCACCGGAAACGCCTCGGCCGGTACGACCCTTAAGCTTCAGCCACTGCGCGGCGTTGAGATTTTCGCTGGGAATTGATCCGTTTAGATTCTACACGGCGGGTCTTGCTGGCACGGCTGGGCTTGGTTTTGCGTCGGATTTTCGGTTCCACAAGAGCTTCGGCAATCAGTTCGCGCAGCTTTTCCACGCACGCGCGACGATTCGCCTCCTGCGTCCGCTGATTCCCGCTGACCAGCAGAAGATGGCCCAGCGCGTCGATTCGCCGACCCGCCAAAGCCAGCAGGCGCTGCATCGCCCGTCCGGAAAGACCGTGGAGGTCCTCGGGGCGCACTCGCAATTCGGTTTTGGTATTGACCTTGTTGACATTCTGCCCACCGGGTCCGCTGGACCGGGAGAAGCCGAAATTCAGGTGGGCCTTGTCGACCCAGACGCCCGGCCCCAGCGTAATGCCGGGCAAATATGATACTGCATCACTCATAGTTCTTATTATAACATAGAACGGGCGTTTAAGCGCAATTCCGGAAAAATCGGCTATTTGACCGACCGCCAACAGTCGGAATGGGGCGCAGTCCATGCCGAAAAAGCGGATAAGCGATAGATGGCCACGGGCATCTTTCACCGAGCCGGATGGTCTTTCCGGAATCCGGTGGCGCAAAACCTGAAAAGCTATACAATCAGAGGCTGGATTGAGATGCGTTGGATACCAGAAAGGCTTGAATTCATGATTGATGTCGTATTGCTTCCCGCGAATATAGACCCGTTTGTTCTGCCCCGTGCACAGGTGGCGGTTCTGGATGTGCTGCGGGCCAGCAGTTCGGTGGTCACTGCCTTGGCCAATGGGGCCACACAAGTGCGGTTGTTTGATACACCAGAACAGGTTCTGAAGGCGCGCCAAGGGTTTGTCGGCCCGGTTAAAACAGCTGGCGAGCGCAGTTGCGTTAAAATACCAAGCTTTGACCTGGGCAACTCTCCGGCTGAATTTGAAACGCATCAGATTGGCGGATCAACAGTGCTGATGAGTACCACCAACGGCACGCGGGCCGCGGCCGCCGCGATGGCCGCGGAGCAGATGTTTATTTGTGGATTGTTAAACGCCGGTGCCACAGCCCAGGCGCTGCTGCCCCGGATTGATGAACTTGACACCCTGCTGGTTCTGGCGGGAACGGACGGAAAGCCCGCCCTGGAAGACCTTCTGGGTGCCGGGGCGGTATTGTGGCATATTTTGGGCGGTACACTTCGTCCGAACCTGCCATTTACCGATACCGCCTGGATGGCGTATCACGCTTTTTCCGCGGTGCGCAGCCGTTTGAAACCGGCTTTACGCCTTGGTGCCGGTGGCGTTCATTTGATTGAAAACGGCTTTGAAGATGATATTGACCTGTGCGCGGAACTGGATGCCAAACCGATTGTCGCACTGGTGGAAAAAGGAACGCTGAACGTTACCAGCGCGTCTTAACAGGATTCCACTGATCATGGAAACCGACACATCTGGAGGCCGCCCGATTGAAAGAAGCGGACACATCTTCGTCACGCGGTAAGCCAGTGGCACACGACGAATCGCGCCCGATTGCCGCGATTGTCCTGCTTTGCGTGGCTCTGGGCGGTGTGTATGGAATATTGCATGACCAGATTACCGCCCGTATCTGCCCAGCCTATTTCACGCTGGACCATCCATCGCTCGGGCTGCCGGGGTTGTTCCATAATCCAAACCCCACGGTGCTTGGCCTGGCTTGGGGCGTGGTGGCAACCGCTCCACTGGCGACTATCCTTGGAATTGGAGTGGCCTGTGCGGCCCGCTTCGGTTCATGGCCAAAAGCGAGTTGGCGCGAGCTTCTGATGCCGTTGATTCTGGGACTTTGCGCAATGGGATTCTCCGCCACGCTGGCGGGAATTTGGGCATTCCACACCGCCCGCAGCCATGGCAATCCGCTATCCGTGGCCCGTGAATATGCCGTTTGGCGGGCCCATCAGACGTCGTACGCGGGTGGAACGGCTGTCGCTTTCGGAATAATGATTTTCCTTTTTTTACACCGATATCACCAAAGCCGAACCATCGGCAGACCACATATCTAAATTTCTTTTTGTCGGTTGACAATAAATTCGCTTCATTTTATAATGCGAAATCGACGTAGAAATAAAATATGTACGCTTCGGTCGTCATTCCGTTCGTAGATGACCAGCGAAAGCGATGTCGTTTAACGACAATCTATTCCGGCAAAGAGTCTTTACCACTGGCGGACATAAGCGTGGGCGGCGGTCGCCTTCGCGGGTTTTTTCTTTTTTCACGGGGGTATTTCATGAAATTGCGCTTTCCGGTATTTCTTGCCACCGCAGCTCTGGTGTTACAAACTGCGGGTACGGCAATGGCGACACTGTCGATCAACACGTCCAATTCCAGTGAATGGACCGCCACCAACGGCGTGATCACTCTGGGTATGACCACCTCCGGTGGCGCCATTAACCAACTTAGCGTCACGATCAATGGAGCCACCACCAATATTTTCAATACCACCGACAGTTCCGGCCTGCAGCTTTACGGCGAATACGACGGGCCTACCGGCATCATGTACGGCAGCACCACGGCGAGTTATCACTTCGTTTCCGGTCATTATCTTGATATCTGGACGACTGTCGCCCCTTCCAGCACCAGCGACAATTTCGGTATTCAGACCCACTGGGTGTTGACGCCCAATAGCCCCGATCTATATATGTACGTGGTCTTCACGCATTCGGCTTCCGCCCCGGCCACAAACCTCGGCCAAGGACAGTTTATCTTCAAGGCCGGTGATACTGTTTTTAATTCAATTTATCAGGCCAATACAGGACCGCGAAACCTGGCCACTTTCAACTATACGCTGCCCACGGAATATGCCCAGGGGCAACTCGTGGCTGGAACACCGGGCCGGCAGGTTCTACCCGAAGTCATTGATTACACCGGTCTTCCTTCACCAGGGAATCCCAATGACCCGCATTTTATTGGCAAATATGACTTTTCCACCTATGAGCAGTACCACGCCGTCACCGGGGAATACACCGGATCACTGGGTGCCAATTCGGTTGCCGCGTGGTTCGTGAATCCCAGCCCGGAAACCCTGACCAACGGCCCCACTAAACAGAGCATTGTTTCCGGCAGCCCGGTCATTCCGCAGCTTCTGGATGAATTTCTATCCGCCCATTACGGTGGAGGAGATTATGTTCCGCCGCAGGGGGTAAATTCAACGCGCATTTTCGGGCCTTTTGCGCTGCATTTTAATGCCGTGGATCCGACTACACCGACCCTTGCATCCATGTATCAGGACGCGGTAAACAGCGCGGCCAACGACCTTTCTTTCTTCAATTACGAAGGCATTCTGCTTTCCAATGGCTATGTGCCCGATTCCAAACGCGGCAACCTGCAGCCCTTCATCACCGACACACTGGGCTGGAGCGGCAATGTCAATAACAATGTCGTTGTGTTGTCCGATCCGGGCAAAGATTTCCAGCAGTCGGCCAATGGCTATCAATACTGGGGATATTTAAGTTCCGCTGGGAATACCACGCTGTACAACGTGGTGCCCGGCACCTATCGACTGACCGCCTATCAGCCAGGCCAGTGGGGTCAAATGCGGTTGGACAATGTCACGATCACCGCCGGGCAGACCAACGCGCTGCATGGCCTGACGTTCAAGCCGGAAAACTTTGGAACCGCCGCGCCCATCTGGACCATTGGCACGCCGGACCATTCCGCCAACGAATTCGAAAATGGCCACAATTCCAGCGGCCAGGACGATCGCCAGTATTCCGGGGCATACAATTTCTGGCAGGAACTTTCCGCAAATTCCGGCAAGGTGGTGTACTATGCCACTGCGGTGGGAAGCACTCCGGCGACCAACAATCTCAATGTCTGGCCGGCGAATCAGTGGCAGTATTTTGATCCTGGCCTTTACGCCGGCGTTTACAATTCAAGCGATCAAACAACAGATGGGTATAAATATATTGCTCCATCTTACGTGGGTAATCCGGCCACGTACACCGGCCAGCCCTGGCAAATTCATTTTACCACCACCGCCGCCCAGCAGGCCCAGGGGCAATATGTGGTGCTTTCCATCGCGCTGGCCGCCGCGGAATCAGACCTTATTGTAAATCTCAATGGCCATCAGTTGATCATGAAAGACCCCTACTATATTCGCTCCAGCGATCCGATGATTCGCAGTGGCGATGCGGGGTATTATGGCTGGGCGGCCCTCCAATTCCCCACCACTGACCTGAATCCTCCCGGCCAGGACAATGTCATCACCCTTGGGGTGAATCATACCTGGGGGGTCATGTACGATGCCCTGCGGCTGGAAATCACCAACACATCCGCGGACCCGGCCGTTACCGGCTGGCATGACTATGAATATCTGTATGGTAACACCGATGAAATGCCCAACGATTCACTGGGCCAGAACTGATCGCTAGAGTTAAACCGGCTGCTAACTCGCTTCCGGGCGGACGGCGCTTCGTCGCCCTCCGCCCGGTTCCACGATCTTAATAGCAGGGAGGATGGCAACGAACGCTACGCCACATATATCCGAACACATTGGCTTAACGCCAATTGACACGCCTGGTGTTGGCCGCCCTGGCCCGCACAGTACCCCGGCGGGCCGCGGTATGGCGCTCATTCTGGTTGTGGCTATTTTGGTACTCCTGGCCCTTATGGGCACGGTCTATCTGGTGGTGGCTAACGCAGATCGGCAATCACTTGGTGCAAGCAACACATCCCTGAGTCTGCACTTCGCGCAGCAGGGCATGATGAATATTGTTTGCGGCATTATGCTGGATCAAACGCTGGATCAGAACAATCGAGCGTTGTCTATTGGCCAGTTCAACACAGCGACCGGCACACCGGACCCAGACTATGGCGCGGGGTTTATTCCAGATCAAAGTACGATTTGGGCCACTGCCGGCGGCACAATTACAGGCCGGATATCACGCCTTTGGGACTTTCCGGAAATCGGTGGCGTCCGCACCGCCAGCGGCCCCCCGGAAACATCCCCGACCGCGATGCAGCAATTTTACAGGTCAACGCTTGTTGTCGGCGAATCTTTGGCGTCCGGTGCGGTGCAATGGACCGCCAGTGAACCGTGGCTTGTGAGCGATCCGGCCTATGAACCGCTGGCGCGATACACGCCGGGCCAGGAAGTGTTTTTCTGCGATCCAAATCCGGACACTCCGTTGGCCTCGCCGGTGCCGGTCGCCAATCGTACTATGCATCTTTATGTCTATACAGGTCCTGTAAATGCAGTGAACCCCGGCGCGCCAGATGCCATCGGCACAACATTCTGGACGCCGGCCCCACTGCCCCACGCACCGCTTCCCGTCGACACCAGCGTTCCATTCGCCGCGTCCGGCACCACAAATAATGGCGGCCTGGTTCCGATGGTCAGCATGCTTTCGCCTTATCTGTTTGACCCCAATTCCGGCAATATGGATATAGGTTATTCAGATGGCCGCTCGACGCGAGTCCCGTTGGCTGGCACCGGTGGCAATGTCATCGTTCCGAATGCCAGCGTAACCGCACCGCGCTGGCTGCCTGATTTTGCGGCGGCGCCGGGCCGGGACGGTCCGTTGCTGGTCAAGCCGCCGGGCACCACCAATGCCGCGCTGACCTGCGGCCCGGACGCCATCTGGAATCTGCTGCCATACAGCGATCCGAACGGCACGCGATACCGGTTCGCGGTTCGTATTATTGACCTGTCAAGCCGGCTGAATGTGAACACCGGGTATATCCGATACCCTTACACAAATACCGCGAAAAATGCCGGCCAGCAACCGAATGACTATGCCCGTTTCGGCACGTTCGCCACATCCGCCCCCATCCTGAATCTGCCGGGCTTTAACATTGCGCCTTCCGATGACGCTGCCGCCACCAGTACCGGAACGCCCGTGCAGACCGGCAGTGGCAGGGCCTTTGGAAATATTCCAGGACGCATGGGAACCTATGCCGCAGGCAGTTACACGCTTCCATTCTGGCAAGCCGCGATGAACCAAGCGGAAATCGGCTATCCGACAATCCGCGCCGGCGGCACTCGAAGCCTCTGCCTGTATTCAAGCGCCTCGGAACTGGACCTGTTGACTGCCGGCGGCACCGGCGGCATGCCCTTTGGAAATCCGCTAATATCCCGCATCGCTCGTCTGATGCCCGCCACCTTTGGCTTGTGCGCCAATGGGTACGGGGCGGGATACAGGTCCTTATATACGACTGATTCATGGACCCGGACCTTGGCACCGGTCAGGATTCCCGGTGTCGCCGTGGCTACGCAAAACGCCCCCGGTTTAATGGCTGTCGGTCCGGCAAAAGTCGATCTTAACGCGCCAGTTGCGGATATGGCCGCGGTTGCCAATCAATTATATGAAACGCTGCGGCTGTGCGGTTATACCGAACCACACGCCGCGGCTTTCGTCGCCAACTACGCCGCCTACCGTTTCGGCAATGGTCCGTTGCCTGGACAATTCGGATCAATGGCAATGGCGCCTCCCACCATCCGATATTTTGCCGCGCCGGCAAACGCCGCCAATGGATGGCCCAGTCCGCCGGGCGAATATCTTTCCATTCCCGCTTTGGGAATCTATGCCACATCCACCACACCCGGTATTTTTCTTTCCGCCATGACCAACGACCAAAATACGTATTGCGGCATGACCGCTCAACCATTTCTTAATGAATTGGAGGTGCGTTTGACAACCAACGGCAATGGCGGCAGCGCATTTAATGCCGGGGCAGTCATTTCCGCATGGTCGTTGGAATTGATGAATCCATTCCCCACGGCAGGACCACTGAACCTAAGAGGTTGGCAGATTGTCATGAATGGGGCGATCGTGGTGCCGAACCTGGGCGCATTGGCCGGCGGCGGCACTCCGCCCGGAACAATCGGGTCGTATCAGAATCCTACTCGACAGGGAGGGCCGTTTGCCGTTATTTATTCCGGCGTCGGGGCACCAAAATCCGTCGGCATCAATACGCCATTTCTAATTAGCACTGTGAGCTATCCCGTCGCGTTGCGCGGAACCGTTGAATTGCGCCGGCCGATTGCGGTTACCGGCGGGGCCATGCAGTATGCAGTCGTGGATTCCATGCGATATGATTTTTCCCGATTGCGTTACCAGCCGGATATTGCCATCTGGTATGCTGACCTGCAGCGCGACAATATTCGCCAGCCGGAATGGGGCTGCGACTGCGCCGCCCAGACACTGGCCACACCGCGGGGTGCCGCAGTTCCGGAACCGTCCACCACGCCATTTCAAAATCTCGGCCTGGCAAACAACGCCATCGTGACGGGAAATCCAGGCGTGCCATTGTTTGATAGAATCGCGGCCGGCGAGTCCGAGATTGCCCCCGGTTCGCCCTTGGATGCAAACTCCGACCTGTTTAACATTGATGATTTTAACTGCATTGCGCGTGAATCAAATTACCGCATCACCATTGGCCCGGACACGGGCGCGCGAACACTTTCCGCACAGATCGCCTTTAATGTCGCCCCGACGGCACCCACCACAAACTACTCCCCCGCCGCCACACTGGACTGCAACAACGGCATGTATTACGTCGCAACCGCGGCCGGCGCTCCTTTCCACGCCCCGGTACTGCCGGTGGACGCTTCGGCGGGAAACATCAGCAACGAAGCGTTTCAGGCGGCGCTTTATTTCGACTTCGCCTACGATCCGCGGGCGGCATTTACCGTTGCGGATCAGTCTTTTCCAGATCCCGTCCTGACACCTGATGGAATTTCCCCTACCGCAACACCGAATTCCGCAGGCCGCAATGAAATGCCGCCCACCGTTCTGGCCCTGACCACGCTGCTTGGCAGGAATATGCCCAACCCCGCCGCCAAGGGGCTGCCGCGCGGCGCAACGGACCTTGTACGCCTGCCGGGCAGAATCAACATTAACACGGCCAATCCCGCGGTTTTATATTCCACCCTGTCCAATGACGGCGCACTGTGGAACGGAAACGCGCCCCCCGCGGCCGCCAGCGTCCGACAGCTCGCCGCTGATGCAATTGCCATGCGCGACCGTTTGGGCAGCGCAAATCTCGCGATTTTTTCCGCTTCACAATCCATTGCAACGCCAGCGTACAACGGCTTTTCCGGAATCGGATATCACAGCACAGCCGATCTGCTTGTGGCTTTTATTCCCACCGTTGAATCCGGGACTTTTCCCACGGGCGGAACATACATGCCCGCCACAATTCAACAGCGTGACGCTGCTTGGGCGGATATTGAAAATTTCATATCCGTTCGTTCCGATACGTTTGCCGTATACGGACTGATTCAAGCGCTGCGGCTGAATCCGGCGTATGTCACAATGGCACGGTCCGCGACAACCGCGTACGCTCCGGTGGACTGGTACAACGCGAATCAGGGGATTACCCCCGGCCGCACCGCTACGCGCGACAGTCTGACCATGAACCAGCATGACCCGAATGCGGAATTTATTTTAGAATCCAGTCGCCGTTTCATTGCCATCATTGACCGTTCTTATTGCAATGCTGGTTCGCAAATTCAACCACACCTTGTCGCACTTGAACCGTTGCCGTGATGCCCGTGAACAACCGCATCTAAACCCGGCTCGGTGGTCCGACGGGATTAGCGAATCCACAGTGTATTCATTGCAGTTGGGCCTGAAACAGTCGCAATTACCAAACCGTTGCGTAATTCCACGGCGATGGGAGTGGTGGCAATCCACTGGTGTTGCGAATCCAGCGTTGTGCGCAACGCCGGTGTGGGCCGAAACAGATTTGCCGGTACCGGCGTGCGTGGTTCTGATGGGACACGTATAAATGCGATATGGATGGAATTTCCTGAAAGTAACTCATCCTGCGCCAGTCGCTCATAGATTGGAATGGTCTGTTGACATTCGGTGCAATTGGCGTGGTAAAACAGCAGCACCCATTTACCTTTTCGCAACTTGGGCGAGATCTTCAAGTCACCAAAAAGCGGGAATCGCAGGCCGATCCATTTTCCGGGTTCCAGAATGACCAAACGTCCACCGTCGGCAACACGCAGGCCCTCCCGCGTAGCCTTGAAAATCGGATGCAGGAAATAACTGGAGGTTCCGACCGCCAAACCAACAACGACAAACACGGCAAACAGCGTTCCGCTGCTCGGCCTCCGCCTGACGGCGGCGCTTGGCCCGGCTGGTCCAGCGCCGAAAAAGAGCGAGCAGATTACCAACAGGTCAAATGCCGTTGTTAACCACGGATTGACCCGGACTTGACCGAAGCAGCCGCAATCAGCCTTTCCGCCGACGGCCTCATAAAACGCATCGCACGCGAAGACGGAAAAACAGAGGATTGCGACTCGTAGAGCCGCATTCATATAGACCCCGAAGAGCGGCCAAAGCCCCAGAAAGGTCTCCCAGGCGATCAAGCCTGGCGTCGCCCCCTGTGGCTCATGAAGGACCGCTGAGGCGGTCGTTAGCCGCAAAAAATGCCATATTTTCAATGCCGCCGCGACTAGAAGCATGGTGCCCACGAGAAACGGCACCTTGTTTTCCATGAATATTCCTGACTCCCATCCCGTTTTCCGGTCTGGCTCGGTTCCGCACATTATCCGTATTCCTCGTCCAAGAAAAATGAGTGCTATTGCGTCGCCTTATGGACGAGGGAGGCCGGCCGCTCGATGCGCCCTGTAATCGGTATAACTATTTCGGGAACATATTTGTCGGTCACGCCGATTGTGATTTTCTCGCGCACCATCCCGGCTGGAGGCTTTGAAAACTCGACGACAAACACGTGCGCCGTGCGCCCAAGCTCGTCAATCACGGGCTTACCGCCCTCCCCTTTAAGCCGAGCCACGCGAAGGAAATTGGAGGATACTGTTGGGAATTTCAGGGAGATACCGCGCGGCGTCAACACCGTGAATTCCTCGGCGCGGATGGTGCCACCGGTATGCACTAAACCCAGGCAGATCGCCTGCGGGTACCATGTCAATCGAGCGGGGCTTGGCGCTATTGCGATATGGCCCCTTACCATGACTCGCAGCAAATGGCCGCGAAATCCTGTAAAGGACAACAGCACCTCGCGGACAATATTGCCAGACCCAAGCTCGCTTCGGTCGAAGGTCAGCGCAACATCCGCAGCCTTTCAAGGCATGATTCGGTGGTTGGGTGTCGCAATAGTCGCCCGTTTGAAGCAGAAGCACGTCCCCTTGGCGAAATTGATGGAAATTGGCGAGCCTAGTGGATTGCGCACTCTAAACCGGACCGCAACGGTGCCGGGGCCGGAAGCAATCGTACCGACGTTCAGCACGATGCTGCCGCGAGCTGCGGGTGAGTACGTTTTTAGATTCCTTTGCGCGCCATTAGGCTCAACGATCATCCCATTGCTGGCCAGAAACTGTCTGAGGTGGTCATGAAGATAGGCCATGCTAACCCAGCCAATGTGTGTCCCTGGGTCCACGACGTAAAGCCCATCCCGACCTGAACTGAGAAGCGCGATATAGTGGCGCGACCGATCACCCGCGAGGCCCAGGTGTTTCAGGCTCGTGATTATTATTCTCTTTCCGGCCTGCCCTGAGAGAATTTCTGCGAAATGGGAGAAAGTGCTTCTCCGGACGGCCTCCACTCGCAATTGCTCGCTACGCATGAGCCGGCCGATCGCACGCGGCGCGACCGCGTTATTCCAAGCCGCACCGGCATGCAACACCCTTGCGATCGAACCGACCTTCACGGGTTTGTGAAGATATCGCAAACAGAACATCGCGACGTTAATTGCGCTGCTTTTCGCCATTTCCTTACCGTGCATTTCGGTGAATGGCGTAGATATTCCCGACTGAGTCGGCTGGCCGGAAAGCAGGCCCGTGGTCATGACGAAGAATATTCCGGCCGTGCCAGAAATTGATTTCGTGTATCTCATAACATATGGTCCCTTGGTCTGCTGGTGGCCAAATTCATCTTTTCGGCGGTGTGGAAGCCGCCCCGTCGAGCGCCTTTCGAGCCTTGCGCACGTCCCTCTCAATCTCCCTCAATTGCTGCTTGGGCGTGCCCCCGATTTGCACCCTCTTTCCGGTCGCCTCGTCGGTTACAATGGAGCCACGAGGAAATCGAATGACATATCTGCTTTCGCTGAAATTGAGATTGTTGGCCGTTACCTTCAGCACCTCAATGATCGCCTTCCTGCGAAACCGTTTGACACGTCGGTCAAATGTTTTAATCACAAGACGTCCCGGGTAGAACACGCCGGGGGCCGGCTCAGTGAAATTTGTCGCCACAAAATAGCCGCTGACCTGCGTGCCCGGAACAAGAAAGATGCCCCCTGTCGGCGTCCGCTTCGCCAGCCAGCCATAGGATGTCTCCCGGGCAATCGAATATCCATGGCGAGGATCCAGCAAAAACACCTCCTTTCCCCACGGATCACCGACGCGCGTCACCTGCACATATTGCCGGCCATGCCGTTCCTCCTTTTTCGCCCGCACCCAAGCCCATTTTTGATTTGGCTTTATATACGCGGAGAACCGAACCCGGTATTTTGCGACAAGGTCCGCAGTCAGCCCGTAGACCGACATATTCCATCCCGAGAAGGCGTCGACACTGCGGCGTATCCTTGGCATGCCCGTTGTGACCTTTCCATGATCGAATGGCTGTTCATTTTTTGGCTCGCCTGCGTAAGTTTCAAGGTATGTTCCGAATCGGCCGTTATATGCGACCAGATAGCGGTCCGCAGCAATAGGCGTCGGGCCGCCGACCCACAGCGTGTGGTCATACGGAACGTTGGCGCGGAACTTCCCCCGCGGCAAACCGTCGTACGTCGCCACCAGACGGGCAATATCAACGGGCCTGCGATGCCATACGGCTTTTTTTGCCACGGCGTCATAGGACTCACCGTAATACCTGGCATACGCCTGGATTTGGATGACCCGAACCGCGTCTTCTGTCCGACGGAGGGATGACCGAACCTGCTTAAGCAGCCGATCTCTGTCCGCGCTTGGCGGCGGAGCGTTCCATGCCGCTGGCACGCCGTAGCTGGCGCCACAGACCACGCCTGCGGCACACATTGATATGACGACAAAAATGAGTTTTTGCGTAAACATTTTCATTTCCTTTTTGCGGGTGAACTTTTAGATTTCTGGGTCGCGCAAGCCCGGCGAGGCACCCTTTCGCAAAATTCAATGATTAACGCATGTTTCAAGAAATGAATTACTGGCGCGTGTCGCCATAAATTTGGGTAACTGAGGATTGTCATCGCATTGCAGTACCGTTTGGCCAGCGACGTCCACGAGATTACAGGTGCCCTGCTCGTAGGTGTAGCAAGGCACGACGCCGGTGGTGTCCGTGCAGTTCTTGCCCGGATACGTCCCACCGCATACATAATTTTCTTTAGGCTGTGAGACTAGCTTGAAAAAGCACGCGTCCCCGTATTCCATTGGAGTTGTGTCGAGGTTGCAGGTATAAATGACGCCACCAGGAAGTCCGGTTGGCGGTCCCTGACACTTTGACTGCGCATCAATACACTGCATATTATCAGGCGGCGCGTCTTGGGCTAGTAGCGTGGTCGCTCCGACTATAATCAGCAGGCCAGCAGAAGCGGCGGCCCAGATGGTTGCGCCCCTGGTGACCCGACGAAGGGATTGAAAAATGCCGACCTTTGATTTGAACATTGTATTTCTCCTAAAAAAAGACGGACGGGAAAACTGATCCAGGCGTTCCGAATCTAATGCCGATGTCCTCCCGCCAAGATAGAGTCCTGCCGGAGGCCCACGGCCTCATGACTCTTGCGCAGAGATTGGCGAATCGTGCGGAATTCCAAGCCGCTATATGAGCTGTTGACGCCATTCCATCGCAACCCCTTTTCAATCTGCCGCGACGTCATCAAGCCGCGTGATCGCTCCAGATATTCCCAGCGACGATAGAGGCCCAACTGGTAGTAGCACGTTTCTGCAGCTGGTCCGGCATCTGTGTAGGCAGCCGACGCGCGGTGCGCTGCCAATAAGCCCCGCAAGGTTGAGACGCAGACCAATTGGCCTTCGGGCGACCAGAGGAAGGGATTACTGCGATCAATTGCGGAGAGCAGCCGCGGCGACCTCGCCACGGCCCGGTCGGTGGCAGGGGTGGACCCGCCCTCGGACAGATGGACCGAGGCCAATTTGGGTCCGCTCGCCGAAGCGACGAAACGCTGTTCACGAGGCTTGGATAGGTCGCGTTCCTCGTGCCGCCGCCCGGAATAGCCGGAATAATAAGGTGCGGGGAATTCCGCCAGCGCGTCCAGTGCGACACCGGAAACAAGGGCATTGATAGAATAGTTTCGGGAAAGGTGTATCGCCAATTTCATCGGCCCGCGGACGAGGAATCGTTTCCACACTCCATTATAAAAATCGGCAACGCGTACGCGGGCCACGCCGCTCGCCTTGGCGACCGACGCCAAGTTATACCGTGACCCCTTGACGAAATGGAAGCTATCATTCTTCAGAATCGAAGATATAACAATATCTCGTTGGCGAGCCCTTGAGGTATGACCGTTAGGGCTGACAATGTATAGTGAAAGCCGAAAAATGCCTTCTGGGATTCGGAATCCAAGGAATAAGTCCGGTCCTTGCCAAGTCACCGGGTATACCTCCCCGTGGTCGTCTACCTCGCTTTCGCGACGATCAGTTTTGATCTCTCCGATGGCAGCCTGTTGGAGGTAAATCTGTGGAAGTTCCATCGACCGGTTTTGTGTCGTGGCTAGCCATTGCATCCAGTATCGCGTCGCGTCGCTCTGTTGGTTATGAGGGCCAAGTATTTCGTGGTGGCTTAATTCACCGGACGATGGCGCCCATACATAATCTGATCGTGCGAGACAGGCATACAGGCATGCCCAATACCTCCCGTACCGCCCCAGCCAGCTTCCCTGCGTGCGCCAGTCATCCGGCAGCGGAATTATCGTGGGTTCCGCTGCGGCTTGCTTTGCAGTTGGCTTTATTACCGCTTTTTCCAAATGCTGCAGCATTTGCGCCAATTGCATTTGTGTCGGCGGTTGTGCCGCTGCGGGGAATCGTGCGATTGCGGGTGTTTGCCTTACAGTTCGCGCCGTGTTTTTGCCGCCGGCCCAGCCCACGGTTGGCCTTCCGCCATATCTTCCCACCAGCATCACCCGTGGCTGACTGCCCAGGCCTACGGAGTCCAGGCTGTCGAGTTGAACCGGCAGAAAGGCGTTGACGTAATCTCCGCCGTGCCGCCAGGCGCCGGGTTTAAGTTTGCTGGCGTACACCACACCGTGCCCTGGCTGGTAAATGGCATAGCCGTTCCGCCAGGTGCCAATCCAGATTCTGCCCTTTGGGTCTTGTGCCAGACAGGTGATATGATCACCGGGTAACAAAGTCTTCAGGCTTTCCGGGTCGGGAGCCTGCCAGTTTTTAGGCACGTGCCACAATTGTGCCACCTTGGCTGCGTAATCCTGCCCCCTGATATAATGCCAAGTTGAGCCGTCGTCATCACTGATGCCCAGACCCCAGTCCGTGGCTGCATAAATATGTTGGTCCGGCGTTACCAGAATTGCGTTGATTAAATTGGATGGCAGCCCGGTGCCTGTTGGCGTGGCAGTGACATGCTTTGCGCCTTTTATGATGCGCCAATGCTGATAGCCATCCATCGGACGGGCCATGGCAATGCCGTTGCATTGTGTGCCAGCAAACAGGTTGCCGGTGGAATCAAGTGCCATACAGTCCACCGGGCTGGAAGGCAGGCCGTTGGCTTGCGTCACGTACCGCCAGCGGCCAAACAGCATCGCCTTGCCGGTTGCCGCCTGCATCAATTGTTGCTGGGGCTGTAAGGAACCAGCGGCAATGGCATGATGAATGCCGGCCCCACGCGGGTAATAAACGGATAGGCCCGCTTCCGTTGAAATACAGAGGCTTTTATCCACTGGATTTTCCGCCATGGCAAAAACATGGCAGCCAATGGGACCATTAAAGGTCATATTGCCCTCATGGGGCAGGTTGGGGTTTATGGCCCGGGCAGGGCGGGCAATTTCATCGTAATGCCGCCATTGCCAGCCATGGCGGCCCAGCATTCCCACCACCACGCCTTTGCGAAGGGTTCCAACCCATAACCTGTTGTTGGAATCAAAGCAGACGGCATAGTTATTCCAACTGGGAAATCCAGTCCCCTGCTTGCTGGGATGAAACGTCACCCACCGGTGCGGCGGTGAAGCCGCGGGCCGAAACATAACCAGCCCCTGCCCCTCGGTGGCCAGGGCGACAGTCTGCCCGCCGGGTGAAGCCGCCATGGACATGACGAACCGTGCCGGAAATGAAAGCCGCCGATTCAGCAGGCCGCTTAAATGTGATGAAGCAACCGGTGGCGGATGAAAAATGCTGTAACCGTGGGTGGTGTGGGCATATTGCCGGGCAGAGGAATTGCCCGCAGCCGTCACCGTTACCCGCCCCGTCGCATGGCCTGCGGCCAGGGCGCGGCCTTTCGCCGATGTCGTATTCGGAATATCATATATTCGCTTTGGGACACCAAATGGCACACCGGATGAGAAATTTGATGGAGCACCGTTTGAAATACCATGTCGCCCGGCGGAAACGGGCACCCGACGCATGGTCACATGCGGGGCGGACAGTCTCCACATGCCAAATGCCAGAAGCGCCGCCCCGGCCAAACCCACAGCCAGGCCACTGGCTATTGCGATATCCGCAGTTCCAAATGTCTGCCTTCCCATGGCCACAACCCCGCGAAAACAAATGCCCCAGGACGAATATCAGAGTGGATACCAGAACAGGTTCCGGAACATATCCCTGTTCAGGTTCCAGTACCAACCCCAGTGTAAATCACACAGAATGCTTGCCGCATCTTGATAAGCCAACGATACCCCCCCCGAAACCTTTGTCAAGGAAAATTCTATGGTACTTTTGTAACCAGTTGAAAGCACATCAGGAAATCCTGATATATCGATCTTTCCCGATGAATACGCCACAAACATCCGCGGCCGCACGCAGCACCGCAGGCCAAAACCACTTGTTTTTATACTTTTGTAATATAGATGTTGATGAATATGACTGCGATCACCCCTGAAAGCAGTGGGCGCCAAAAAGCCGACGGCCAACCGCACAATTGCCTTTTTGGGCCTCATGCCGTTGTGTCAACGTGGCAAAAGTATCGCTCTGAATTGCCGGTCAATGCGCTGTGCAGCGTCGCAGTTAAGACTTGGCTAATGGCTGTTGCTGTCCGGCTGGAGTTGTATCGGATTCCATATCCAATCCCATATCCAGGGCCTGCCGGTAGTGTGTCCGCAGGGCCGCGTAGAATCCGGTAATGGCACCCGGCAGTCCGGCACCGACATAAAAAATAGGGGCCGCACGGCCCCAGAATATGGCCGCGCCCCCGGTCGAAAATTCGGGAACCTGCCCCGGCAGCGACACAGCCCCATGCCCCGCCAGCAGATACCCGAAAGCCGCGGTCAGTGGTACTGAAAGCCAGATGATCAGCACCGATGATCTGGGCAGAAACATTCCAACCACCAGCCCGCTGATAAAAAAGGAAAAAAAGCAGGCGAAAATCACCTGTCCCGGATTCCCTGACTTCATAAGGATCGCCAGCACAAGGCTGGCAATTATCATGCCCGCCAGCAGGCCGGTAAGTTGATCGAGCGCCGCCTGCAACCGCGCCTTAGGAGAATTATCCCGCACCGGTGGCACCACTGTGGCATAAAACGGATAGGCCAGGGGAACGTCACTTTTGGTCCAGGGCGCCGGCCAAGGCAGCCCCAGGGCCAGTGGCCACTTCCGCGGCGAATACCGGTACAGACCGTAGCCAATACCTTCCGCCAGCGCTATAAAAATAATCCAGAAAAAACATTGCATGCCAAGGTCCGCATATACCGCGGACAAATTGGTATACCGATGAACCAGAAGCAGAGTGATTCCGCCCCAATGAACAGCCAGCGCCAGCAGGCCCACGCAGGCGCAAAAAAGCCCGGTGTGCGGCGCATCAGGCCAGGTGATAAGAGTGCTTACAGCCACGGCTATCACCACCGCAACCAGCGTCGCCCCTTCGGCCGCCAGTGAAACTGCGGGGCCCACAGCCAGCGCCTGCGTCCCATCCACTTGCGGGCCGGGAATAAGCCAGTGACCGACATACAGGAATAATACCGCGCAAAACCCCATGGCGATCAGCAGTCTTGCCTGACGAATAAATCCCGCCAGCATGAAGTTGCCGGTCAGGTGGGAATCATTTACCGCCGGGGTAGACGTTGCAGAATCTGCGCACATGCCGGAAAACTCCAAACCAAAAGAGCGCCCCGGCCCAACAATGGCCGCCGTGGCGTATTAACGGGTCTTATGATACAGGAATACGTCTGAATCAACCTCAAACACAATTCCGTTGTCCACAATTTCCCAGTTGGCGATATTCGGTCCGTTGGGATCATTGGCGGAACGGACCAGCCGTTTGGAAAGCACCAGAGACCCATTATCCAGCCTTCCGTGGCTGTCGGCCTGATTCACCAGGAACAACACAGTGGCGGCGGGCGAATCGCCCAGCGGGCCGTGCGCCAGTACCGCAATATCCGGATTTCCGATATGGGCATTGACGAGCGGCGGTGTGCGCTGAGCAATAAATTCCGCTTTCCACAGCACGTGGCCATGACGCACAGATAGTGCCAGGAGACTCGCGGGCGTCATCAGGACCAGTGTGCCGCGGTTAATGGCGGTACCCAAAAACGGCAGGTTCGCGGTAGATCCGGGCAGACTTGCCCGCCGCCACAAGCGCACACCCGTGGCCCGGTCAATGGCTTCAATGCCATGCAGAGTCGGCAGCACTATCCCGCGAGTGGTCAGCAATGTGGACATGGGAAATGGATCGCCCAGTTTGTGCAGTTCCCAGACCCGGGCGCTTAAGTCTCCCTGCGGGTTGCAGGCCATGGCGGCTTTAATGCCCGAAAGGTAAAGCGTTCCGGCCGGCCCGACACCCATCCACAAAAGATAATCATGGTTGGGAAATCGCATCAGTCCCGCCGCCGCACCACTTGCATAATCCAGCAGTTTTACCGTGTTAATCGGCGTATTAAACGCCAGTGCGACCTGGTCGCCGATGCGATTGCAATTAATGAGTTCGCCGATGCCGCCGGCCGCGGCCGGTGCCTTCCACAAAGGCCGTCCGGTGCTGATCGAAAAAAGCATCAGTGTATTGGCCTGTTCAAGCAGCAATCCGCCCCGCATCATTTTGACAAATTGAAATGAATGCGGCCCAAGGTCCCGCTCATAGGCGAGCAACAGCCGCCGCGCCAAGTTTCTTTGCATGGCAAACGAAGCCATAGGATTACCGCCGAAACCGTTGGCGATCATCACCTGTCCGTTAAACAGCATTCCGTTGTTTACGATCATGATCTGACGGGCTGCGAACGCGCCCGGTGGTGGCATATTCGGCCGGACCAAGGGAATTGCGGTCCGGCGACTCCAGACTGTTTTTCCCGTTTTGCATGATACCGCCAGAATGCGGTTCGGCGTCAGAAGTACAGCTAGATGGTTTTGAAAACCCAGCAGCGCGATGCGCTGTTCCTGGGGCAGCCGCAGCGTCCACAGGCGATCTCCGGTGGCGCTGCGGCAGGCCCGCAGGCGAACGCCGGAACTGTTGATATGCGCCACCAAAAACAAATCAAAACGGTTCCATGCCGGATTCCGCTGTAACGGAATCAGAAGCGATCCGCGAATAGGGTCGGCCACCGCAAAACCGGCCTTTGCTCCATAATTAAGCTTCGCCCGGTGGAACAACGCCCCGGCCGGCGCTGCAGAGGATAGTTGCCGCACAATGCCGGCAAAATTGGTCGCCATGACCGAAGTCATTGGACCGGCCACCGGCACCGGGTAGCTCATAAGGCCATAATTGGCCAGCGAAAGTGCCGCATTCCAGTGGCCCAGGGCTGCGGTATTTCGGGCCATTGCACCCAGCCACCAAGCCTTCTGCTGAGGTGTGGACAAACCGCTGCGCATCGCCAGAAGCACACGTCCTGCGCTGGCAAACTTTTTTTCAGCCCGCAGTCGCCCCGCCAGCAGAATCGCCGCGTTCGTGCTGGCCACACTGTTGGGATACCGATGAATAATCTTGAACAGGCCAGCAGTTCCCGTTCCACTTTGCGCCTGTGCAAGCAGGGCTAGCGCAGCCTGATCAAATGCGGCATACACGGGTCGGCCGAACGGCCGGATAATATCCCGATCGATGGCCATGCGAGCCACTGCGCCGGCCAGCATGGTGTTGTTGCCGACACGCAGCGGCGATTTTCTAAGGTCCGGATCCGACAGAATATTTGTCAACAGATGAAGCGCAGTTTGGATTTTGCGTACTTGTATGTCATAACGAGCCAGATCGTATCGCCACAATGCCTGCTGACGCGGTGACCGGGCCGAGAGCCGGGCCTGATTGAAAAAAAACGCCGCATCCGCGCCCGCCGCTCCAGTCCACTTCCGCGCGTTGCGGCCGAACTTGATACTGACGGCGAAAATGCGCGATGACATGGCCGATGCCGCCGTGGCCGGCCCAAGCGCGGTTACCGCGTCAGCCAGCGAATGACGAGCAATCGACATGTGCCCTGTGCGATAAGCCACTTCCGCCAGGGTTAATCTGGGAAGCGGATTTCCAGGCTCGGCGGCAATTCGCCGAACCAGATACCGCTGGGCATCGGTCCAGCGGGAATAATCCATTACAATCTGGTCGTTGGCCACAATCACCTGGTGCCGGGTTACCAGCAAATTGCCCGGTTCCCCCGGTCGGCCGCCGCCAGCCATCGGCCATTTCACAAAATCGCGGGTTTTTCCTGTTCGCGTGCTGATTCTCAGCAATCCCTTATCCAGAGGCAGATACACCACCCGCCGGGTCAGGAAAGGTCTGGCCCGAAGTTCACCATACTGGCTTAGCGGTTGGCTCTTCCATATCACTTTGCCGGACGTAATATTCACGGAATCCACGCGGCGCCCCACGGTAAACAAATTTCCACGGCTGACACCCAGCGTCAAAAAGGCTCCGGAAAGCCGGGAGGGCCGCCACCGCCGCGATATCCGGCCCGTCCAGCGGTTAAATGCATAAATTCTTACACCGGTGCTCGGCGGTTCGCCATTGTTGTTATCCACGACAATCAGATTGTTGCGGTAAACAATCGGGGGATTGATTTTCCACGGTAGTTGGCGGGGCACGGAACCCCAGCCGACATTTGCCTGGGCCGTATGCGCCAGTGACGTGAGTGTGAGCCAGGCAATTCTGCCGCTGGCGGCGTGCACCGCCAGCGCCGCGCCATTTCCCGTGGCGATATACACCATACCATCAGCCATGGCGGGGATAATATCCAGCGGGCTGCTGCTGTAAGTTGCGCCGGTTACCGTGCACAAATAACGGCTGTGTCGCACGAATCCCGTTGCCGCAACAATGCGAACAAGGAATAATTTTGTTTGGCCGGCACCGGCCTGCATGGATGACACAATCACGTAAACGCTGCGCGACGTGACCATAGGTGAACAGACTGCCTCGGCCACGGAACTGCCGCCCAGCAATGTCGCCACCGGGAGGCTCCAATTCGGACGGCCGGTTTGCGCATTCAGGCAAACCAGCCGCGTTGCCGCAGCCTGACCATAGGGGGAATAATAGAACGGTGTGGGGGTGACGCTGTTATTGGTGATAATCGCGTAAAGATTGCGACCCTGAACCGCCACCGAAAAATGATCAAGACTGTCCAGCAACGTATTGAGATTGCCGCTCGCCCGCGCAGCGGGCAGATGACCGCGCGGATAACGCCATTGCGCATAGCCGGATGCAATGCTCATGGCCCGCACACGTCCCATGGTATTCAGATACAGCGTTGAGCCATTGCGCGTGGGAAATGAAAACATGATTCCCGCCGGGCTTCGCATCCGATGGTTCATCCGCAGACCGAAAAGCGCCAGCCGCTGCTGCAGCGAATTCCGCCAGGCGACATTCACCGGCCCTCCAGACGGGGCGACAAAATTCAGCGAACTGATCGGAGCCTGCCACATGACCGCGCTGGGCGCGGTATCAAAATCCGGAATTTTATTCCGGCGGTAGTTGCCTTGAAATGTCATCCAACGTCGCGTTCGCCCGCGAACTTCGCCTGCCCGCAATCCGGTGGGGACAAGCGCTGCAGCCAGATGTTTCACCAGATTCACCGGCGCTCCATTCACCAAGCCCAGCGCCTGGGGATATTTCTGTTTAAGTTCCCCTTCCAGTCGCTGAGCCAGAGCGTCCTGCCCGGCCAGCCACGCCGCCAGCGCGGCATGATCCAGCAGTTCCGGGCGCTGGGTCCGCATCGCCGGATGGTGCATCAGACTCAGCCATATTCGGGCCGCGGCGGCAAATGAGCCGCGCTCAAACAGCCGCGACGCCGCAAGCCGCAAAGCGGCCGCCGCCGCGGTGGCCGGAAAAAAGCTTCGGCCAACAGACATGAGGCTGTGAATCGACCCGAATTTTTCAGCACGCGCCACGGCGTCCTTGGCCTGCAGTCCATAAAGCTGATCGTACATTCCCTGGCGCACCGCCGGCAGCCGCACCACCAGATGCCAGATATATGCCTCCACGGATTCGTAGGAATCAGGGCCGGTGGCAATAACCTTACGGCCAAACTGCTGGACAATTTTCTGATATTGACGGACGGCCTTGGCGACGTGGCCGCTTTTTACCAGATGATTGGCGGTACGCAGCATATCACGAGCGCCAAACGAATCATCGACCTGAATACGGGAAAAGGTGGCAGTCTGGCCGGCCTTCGTCGCGCCGGTTGCGGCCGGGGGCGGGACGGCGATCATCGGCCCGCGCATAATCCGCAACTGTTGCGCTTGAACACCCACGGCGATCGCAATCGCCAATGCCGCGCCGAACCCGGCTCGCGCGATAGGCTGGCATTTCCACGGGTTGCGGTGCCCCGCCGACATTTGACTGCGTTTGAATTTCATGAATGGTTCCATACCATAAAATCCTGCTGGGGTGGGGGTGCGTTATTTCTGGAAATATCGCCCCCATAATGGCGCAAGCTCAAGGCGGTCCTTGGCTGGTATCCGGGATTTATCCGACCATATCCCCAGCGCCAGCGCCCGCTGGGAAGCGAATTCGCGATCACGCGTCGCCCAGATTGCGGGAATCGCGGCCCGCATAAGTTCCAACGCATTTTCTGACGCAACTTGCAGATGCGACATAATTTCCTTTAACAGTTCCCCCAAAGGCATGCCCCGCGGGTGCGGCTTCCAGCAGTCAAAATCTGTGACCAGTGCGATGGAGGCGTAAGCAATTTCCGCTTCGCGGGCGAGTTTCGCCTCCGGCATCAGGGTCATGCCGATCAGGTCTCCACCCCAGCTTTTATGCAGCAGAGATTCGGCCCGCGTGGAAAACGCCGGGCCTTCCATGCACACGTACGTTCCCTGTGGATGAATCTCCATCCGCTCCGCTAAATCTGCCCCTGCCGCAAGCACAATCGCGTGAAGTTCCGGGCAAATCGGATCCGCAAAATCCACATGGACCGCCGCATGTTCGTAAAAGGTTCGAGCGCGGTGAACGGTGCGATCTATGGCCTGATCCACAAGGACCAGGTCACGTGGGGCAATCGCCTCGTCCAGGCTGCCCACCGCGCCACTGGCCAAAATCCAGCGGCAACCGGCCAGTTTCAAAGCGAATATGTTTGCCCGATAAGGCACCTGCGTCGGGTTCAGGCAATGGCCCGGACCATGCCGCGAAAGAATTGCCACGGGAACGCCCTGCCATTCCGCCAGAATGACCGGGGCACTTGGCGGACCGAACGGCGTTTGTATTTCCACCGCCTGCCCATCCCCGGTCGCCAGCAACTGATCTCCCAGCCCTGACCCTCCAATAATGCCGATTCTTGCCGTCACCGCGTACCCCGGATTCATGTTGCTGGTTCCATGCCCCCCGCCGCGCGGCCAAGTGCATGAGACTTCTGATTATGATACGCCCCACTCGGCAAAGAGCAATCACGCGGCCGCCAAAACGCAATCAGAGCATCGGGCATAACCGTTGCAGCACTGGCGGATTGATAATGGGGCCTGTCGCCTGAAAAGCATTCAGCGGCCGGTACGACGGACAATCTTGGGGATAATCGCGCGGCAGCTTACCGCTGGTCCAGCAGGTTACAATGTGTCTTCCGCTGGTGCATAGAGCCGCGGATGCGGTGCCATGCGGTCCTGCACACAGCGGCCGCACATATAAAAACCATGCTGCGCCGGGTAATCGATGCTGTCGGTGTCATCGCCTTCAATCCATTTGCGGCAAAAGACTTCGCTGGCCCCGCACAGGGCGCAGGTGGTCGGATTGCCACCATCCTTATGCAGCAGCAGATCACTTAAACGTGGATACTTCTTACGCATGCCGCGTCCCTGGGCTTTGCCCACACTGTGATCCAGCCGATGATTCTTCAGCCAGTTGGCAATGGATTCGACTTCCGACGGGGAACAGAATCGCGACCAGTCGCGACGGTCCGGATCGCGAAAAAAGCCCATATCCTCCAGCCGCTCCTGAATGACCGGGTCGGGGAACGAATGCAGTACTATGACAAGTCGCTCTGACATAACCGCAAGTTTGGACTATTCGCGTATAAAAAGCAATGGCGCCGCTCAGGACATTATTCGGGGGCATCTTCGCGACTATGATGTTCCCACACGAGTGCCGCCCCTTGCAACACTAAATCCGGAATAAATGAATCGATCAGGCCGCTTTCAGTGAAAAGTCGCTGGGCGTCTCCGCCTGTCGCCACCACGTGGGGCCAGTTTCCAAGCTGGTCGGCGCAGCGTTCTATAATTTCACGCACGCCGCCACGGGCCATGGCGTACAGGCCGCAATTCAGGGCGTCCATGGTATTGCGTCCGACAATGCCAGTGGGCATATCCAGCGAAGCCTGCGGCAGTTGGGCCGTCCATTCATGCAGGGCCCTGGCCCCCAGCGCCAACCCCGGAGCAATCGTCCCGCCTAGAAACAGACCCGAATCATCGACACAGTCCACCACCAGTGCGGTCCCCGCGCTGACAATCACACAGGCCTGTTCGGTATTCACATACGCCGACAGCGCTCCGAGCAACCGGTCGACGCCAACGGTTCGGCCATCGGTCAGAGCGGTTTTCAGCGGAATGGAAAGGTCGGAACCGGCGATCTTCACGTCTTTTCCGGTAACGTTGCGCACAACCTCGCTGACCGGGGCAGTCAACTGCGGAGCCACGCTGGCCACCACCACCCCGTCAATTTCTTCGGTGGCTTCTTCCAAGAGTGATTTAAGCAGTACGGGCAAAGCCTGCGGCCAATCCGATTGCACGATGCGTTTGGCCGGGTCAACACCCTTGCCCTGGCTGAACAAGCCGGCGCCAATTCGCGTGTTTCCTATGTCCAATGCTATAACCGTCATGGCAACTCCGGAAAACTTCAAAGGAAGAATTTTAGCCGATACCGAATGAATTGGCGAATGCGAGCCGACAGGTAAAAATGAATCGGTTGCATTCGACGAGTCTTCCGGCCGCTCACGGATTTTCCACAAATCGCCCCGTTCGCAGTCTTGCCGAAAAATCCTGATCACCCGCCCGTGGCGGTCCAGCGCGCGGCAGAGGCAGCGCGTTGACTCTCGAACGTGCATCCGGCCGACGCAAGGCCAGATGCGGATTGTGGCGCATTGGATTGTCGGCGGACCCGCATGGCTTGTGATCTGCCACATTTATGATGGCAGGACATCCTCGCCGACCTGATTGCACACCCATTTGGTCTTTTCGCCTTTGACACTTTTTGCCCAATACAGCGCCGCGTCCGCGGATTTCAGGAGTGCCGTCTGATCCGCACAGGTGGTGGGGAAAATGACGAATCCAATGCTTGCGGAAACGTGAATCTGCCCGACGGCATCCAGATCAAAAGGACGGTCGATTTCAGCGGCAAGTCGGGAAAAGAAGCATTCCGCGTCCTGATGGTCAACGAGATCCTCTAAAATAATCACAAATTCATCGCCACCCAGCCGATGGGCGCAATCGGTCTTTCGCAACGTCGATTTTATGCGGCCGGCAAGCTGTTGAAGAAACAAGTCTCCCGCGGCGTGCCCCAGCGTATCGTTGATCGGCTTAAAATTGTTAATATCGAGCATGGCCACCGCCAGCACTGTATTGCCGCGCTGCGACCGGGCCACCGCCCGCCGTAGATTTTCATCCATTGTGCCGCGATTGGGCAGACCGGTCAGCACGTCATGGGCCGCCAGCCAAGCCTGCTGCGTCAATTCAGCATCCAGGCGGCGGCGCAGGTCGATTTCATCCAATGCGTGCCCCAATTGGTCCGCCAGTCGATCCACCAGGGAAAGAATTTCATTATCAAAGAGTTCGGCGTGGGATGAAATCAGACTTAAAACGCCCCATACGCGCCCACCACGGCGAACCGGCACGGCGGCCACCGACTGACCACCGATGGCCACGATGGCATCGCGATGGTCCGACAGATTTTCCGCCGACTGAAAGTGATTGGCGAAACACCGGCGACCTTCGCGCCAGGCGGTGGCGACCAGGCTCAGCGAATGTTCGTTATGAATGTTAATATGCACATTCATTAATTGTTCCCGACCACGCCCCCCCACCGCGATGCGTTCCATCAGCCCCGCCTCGTTGGGGCGGCTGATGGAAATCGTGCTGAATAGCCCGCAATTGGCCAGTTGATCGGCGGTGCCACGACAAAGACTGGCTTCATCATGCGCCTGAAGCACTATTTCGCCCTGACCACTCAAGGATTTATACAGGCTTCCCAGGCGGTCCACGCGGGACCTCATGTCCAGGGAATCCAGCGCGCTTCCCAGCAACAGTGAACAGTTGCGCACAAGGGAGAGAAGGTCTTCATTGAAAAAATCGGTCTGGTCGGACACGACACTGATAAGCCCCCAGACCACCCCGCCGCGGCGAACAGGAATCACGGCAATGGATTTTATATTTCGTGCCGCCGATGACGCGTTAAAGCCGCGGCTGCGCGGGTCGGCCAGATAGTTGTTGCTGAATTCCAGCACCTGCGAACGCCACGCGGTCCCGGAAAGTGTAATGGGCGCTTCGCGAGTCGAAAACGAAAAGGTATGCAGGACATCCTGCACGTTGCTGCCGGCACCATAATGATAATGCAGAATACCCTGATCGTCCGGCCAGCCGATGGCAATAATTGAAAACGGACCGGTGGCAACCAGCGTATCGCAAATTCCCTGAAGCAGATCACGCTCGGTAGGCGCGGTCAGGATCAGTTTGGATTCTTCCAGAATGGCGTTGTAAAGAGTATTGAGCCGTTCCAGAGCCGACTGTTTGACCTGCAGCTTGACGAACAGTCGGCGCCGTTCAAGGGTTCTACCAAGCAGCGCCGCGCTGGTAGACAGAAGGGTGCTGATGGCATCCTGAAAAGTACCGCGTTTGCGGCTGATGACTCCAAGCACGCCCCAGGTTTTACCTTCACACACAATGGGAATCGCCGCCCAGGCGTTTATCTCCAGCTTCCGCGCGATCTCCTGGTATGCCCGTGTGCGCGCGTCATGCAGATAATCATTACTGATCTGAATTTTCCCCGTCCGCATCACTTCGCGTGAAAGCGTTCCTTCGCCTGGGCCCGTCACGGACGAAGCAAATGTTTCCATCAACTCCCGGGCACGAGCGCCTGCGGCGTGGTGGTAACGGACCTTGCCGTCCGGGTCGGGCCAACCGATTCCCACCAGGTCAAAAAGCCCGGTCGAGTGCAGCCGTTGACACACACCTTCAAACAGTTCCGCATCGGTGGGCATATCAAACAGTATTTGTTCCTGTTCCACAAGGGCCTGATGCAAAGCGTTTAAGTGCTGAAGTTCCGAGTTGAATTGCACCATACTCTGCTGAGCGGACAGACGTCGCGAAGCGTCGAACATGGCTTCCACGGCGGGACGCACCTCATCGTACATATCCGCAATTCGGAATTGCCCGCGGGCCGCTCCAAAAAGTACCAGAACGAATGATGAATTCCCAGCCAGAAACAGCGACTTCCAACCGTGGGCCACGGCAGCCTTTATCCAGAATGGCGACAGGGCCTCGGCAAACCGAACATCAGCCGCCAGATTATCGATGGTTGAAATGTGAAGGGACGATGCTGTTTGATTTGCCGCGTCGTTATTTGCGGCGGCCGATTCCGCGGTCGCTTCATCCGTGGGCATCAATCCGTCAAACCAGCCGTCATCCGCCGGAACACCGGCAAGGAATTCAGAAAGGTTCGCCCCCCCCTGTTTTGGTCCGCTGGCGGCCAAGAGACGGGCGGTTCCGTTCGCGGCTCTCTGATAGACGAAGGCCCCAATTGCCTCGGTACGCGCGGCAAGCAATGGCAATGCGTCGGCAAACAACTCATCGCTGGTTTTTGCAACCGCACAGAGGCGGTAAAGGCTCATTAGAAAATCTGTATTCATACGCGGATCCAGTTTGTAAACCAGCGAAAACGCCAGTCAACCTCCTGCAACTCCCAGTCGTTTCGGGCGAATGTAAACGCCAATGGCACCCGTACTGGCAGGCCAAGGTCAAAGCAGCTCCGCGAGAGCATCTCCTACATTATCGGCCAAAAGGGCGACAAATATTGAACCGAAACGAAAAAGGACATTTTCCCCTAAAAAGCGTGTCAATAGCTGATATTCAGCCCACCGGACGGTTGCATGGGCGCGGGGTTAGAACCTGACGGCCTGTCAATCTCGCGTTGTAGCCAACTGGCTTTTGGCAGGCAACCGCACATCAGCCGGTCCAGCGGAAGGGTGGCCGACGAAACCTCATAATTGCGTTTGCCACGGAATATCGGCCACACCCTCCAGATGGTTGGCCAGTCGCGCCCAGGTAAACAACAGGTCCCCAAGACGATTCAGGTAAACCAGCGGACCGGGACCGACGTCCTCTAGTTCCATAAGTTCCACCAAATAGCGCTCGGCACGCCGACAGACCGTCCGCGCAACATGCAACTGAGCGGCCAAGGGTGAACCGCCAGGCAGAACGAAGGTTTTCAAGGGCAGAAGGCTGGCTTCCGCAGCATCAATCTGCGGTTCTAACGCGGCGGCATCTTCCGCGGTGAATCGCCGGATGCGCGCCGAATTCTTTGACCCCAGCGGCGTGGCCAGGTCCGCACCAAGATCAAATAACTGCTGCTGGACCGCGAACACCGACCGGCGCAATGATTCGTGGGGGCAAATCGCGGCGGCGGTGCCCAGCACGCTGTTGAGTTCATCCAAGGTGCCATAAGTGTGCAAACGTATATTATTTTTCGCTACACGTGTGCCATCAAACAGCGTGGTTTGGCCCTTATCGCCCTGGCGAGTATAAATACGCATGGTTTTGCTCCAATCCGCGGACAGGGCCGATGCAACCAGTATCCGACCCAAAGTCCCGCGGGCAAGTGTAAGATTCGCCGACCGGATGTTCAAACGCCATGACGACATTTCTTGCGCAACCCGATATCACCATACTGTTTGGCGGGTCCTTTAACCCGATCCACTGGGGGCACCTTCGCACCGCAGAGGCGGCGCAACGTGAATTGCAGGCCAAACAGATTCTTTTCATTCCCGCCGCGGCTTCCCCGCACAAAAATGCCGACGGTGCGGACACTGCCACTGATCGGCTGAACATGCTGCAACTGGCCACAGCGGGACGCAGCGGATGGAAAGTCTGTGATCTGGAGCTCAAACGCCCGCCGCCCAGCTTCACGTGGGACACCATTCAAATCCTCCGTCAAGGGAGGACGGAAGAGCGTTTTTTTCTGCTGATCGGAGCAGATCAACTCGCGTGGTTCCATACGTGGAAGCGCTTTAATGAATTGGTGCAGACGGTTGAAATTGCGGTTATGCCGCGACCGGGCTGGCCCATTCCGCAATCACCTCCTGCGGATATTCCCGCTGACATCTGGGGAAAGTTTCATGTTTTGGCCGGTATGGAATATCCCATATCATCGTCTGAAATTCGGCACCGGGCCGCCGCGGGACTTTCAATTAACCATCTGGTACCGCCAGCAGTTAGCGCGTATATAACTGCGAATAAGCTGTATATGTAAATTGACTGACGGTCTTAAAAATGTGCCCGGCAATGCAGCGCCTTTCGCCACATTGCCGGGACGAATCTCTCCCCCTCTTCCTTTTGCTCCGGTCAATGGTCGCCCCAACCCGCTGGAGCGGGCCAAATCGCCAAATAATCCGGATAACTCTCTGTCTACCTCGCTTACGCGACTCCGGGAAACCCTCCGTCCGTCCCGCAGTCGGCACGGACAGACGCAAGCCGACCACCGGCCGAAACCTCTCACTCCCTCGCTTGCACTTCTATCTTCAACCGTTCGCCGAATGGCGATACCGACCTGATTTTGCCCACCGCCAAACCGGCGGCGCTAAACCTCTCACTCCCTCCGATAAGGGAATCCACCAGGTGAGTTCACCGAATGGACAGACCAGTTTTTTTTCTTCTGGAACCGAATGACTTTTAGACTTCCGCACTTGTGCGGGCCGATCCAGACTGGATCAGCATTCGGTTCGTGTCAGATGCTCTTTACTCTTGTGCCAATCACAGGTTGATATGTTTCAGACAACTGTCTGATCAGCACAACTATTCTATCGGTTCACTCGGGAATAATCTTTCGCCATTTTCTTTCCGGCAGCGGCAGACAACAGTTCGTCGGTCGCCGATAATCCGCAAGACTACCAAGTGCGGATAATATCCCGCGAAAAATGGGGTATACGTGCAGTCTTATCGCGCCATGACGTTACCAGACGCCCGACGTCCGCAGAAAAAAATCTTTCAATTTTTAAGGGTTAGAAACGAAAGTCGGTGCGGAGTACCCAGGAAGCAGGTTTCTATTCGCTCACCGAATCGCCGCATAGGCACCAACTCTGTCGCGGGACCTATGCGCGGACAATTCGCAAATGCCGCACAGTCTTTACAGGCACATCCCGGCGCGGCATACTGCTACCTGAATTGCCGCAACAGGAGATGGACGCTTTGGGCCTGTATTTCAGAAAATCGGTCAATTTCGGCCCATTTCGGGTTAACCTGAGCAAACACGGCATTGGAACATCGGTGGGTGTGCCCGGCTTTCGCATGGGCCGTTCAGCCACGGGGCGACGTTACACCAGCGCGTCGTTGCCCGGCACCGGAATACGGTACGTCAATTATGAAAAATCGCGTCACACGGCCTACATTGCACCACAATCGCCCCAGACGAGCCCTGGCTGTACCGGCGGCGGCTGCATGGGCTGCCTGCTGATTTTATTGTTCGCCCTGTGTGTTCTTGTTGTGGCAGGTCATTTCAGCAACGCCGGAATGTGAGGTTTTTATGAATATGGGCGACCTGCATTTGATTCGGGTTATCCGCACGGGGTCATCGGAGCGGTTTGTTTTCCGGCAGGAAGGAAAGGATATTGCCTCGCTTGATCTGCATTTCATAGAGGGCGGTAAAATTGATGGCCACCTGGCATTGATAGGCCCGGACCATCCAACCGATGATGAAATTCAGGAATTAATTGCAATCGTTGGGGAATCCCTGCTTGCGCATCAGCCACATCATACCGATCCAGTTACAGGGGAAGAACGGCTGCACATAACCGTAACACGCGGGGCGCTGGTGGGCAATTTCGCGCCAGGCTGATTATTCCTAATAGCGAATAAATCGCCGAATTGATCGGTGCCATGCCATTTCATGCCGTTTTCGGCCTATCAACAGCGTACGCTGACGATGGACTATCGCGGGAATAAGGCGGTAAGTGGTCAAGACGCGAGCATCGGTGAATGGAGCATTCCGCTAAAACATCAGACCCGATTTCCGCGCTTGCCTATTTATTCCAAACCGGTAATAATGCCAGATTAACCGTCGTGCGAGGAACGCACCGGCATGTGCTGGTGGTCTCCCGCTGGATTACCCGAAAGGTTTTGGTTTCATGCTTACGGTCGACCGGAAGAAACAAGTTATCAGCGAATCACGTATCCACGAAAAAGACACAGGTTCTGCGGAAATTCAGATTGCCCTGCTTACCGAGCGGATAAACGAGCTTTCCTCACACTTCAAGGCGCATAACAAGGATTTTTCCTCACGGCGCGGCCTGCTGAAAATGGTCGGCAAACGCTCCAGCCTGCTGAAGTACCTGACCCACACTGACCCGCAACGTTACCAGGCGATTATCACACGGCTGGGCCTGCGCAAGTAATATTGGCCAGGTTCCGCTGTTTTCAGACCGGGCGAAAGGAAAATTTCCTGCGGCAGTATTTTCCCTCTATTTAGACAGAACCGGCACGGCTTGAAAACGGACGAAAAGAAGAGTCGGCACTTGGCATAAGCACCGAGACATCAAGTGCCAGGCCACGGATTTGGTCGCACTCAGGCGCGACAATATCAACCGCCTTAACTCGACGACAAAAATAATGGTCGGGCGGCAGTGGAAAGGCTTGAGCGACGTTAAACCAGCTCCCTGACATCGGCCAAACGGGCGAGAAAAGGAGTTGAAGGTGTAAAGAACCGGACAGATGAAATTGGCGGTACTTTGGCCGGTCGCCCCTTAAAAAACAACGGCGGCGAAACGGCTGGACGGGGAAGATGGCGGGTATGTATCGGAGCCGATCTTTGCACATTGGGTGCAAACCGGCAAATTTAATAACACTCTACTCAGGTGAATAACTCATGGCAGTAACAAAAGTTGAACTGGAGCTCAACGGGCGTAAACTTATTCTCGAAACCGGACATCTGGCTAAACAGGCGGACGGCGCAGTCCTGGTGACTTATGGTGAGACAGTGGTCCTTGCGACCGTGGTTTCATCGGACCCGCGCCCCGGTATCGATTTTTTCCCGCTGACTGTTGATTATCGGGAAAAGACCTCCGCAGCGGGAAAATTCCCTGGCGGCTTCATCAAGCGTGAAGGGCGCCCCTCCACAAAAGAAACACTTACCGCCCGTATGATTGACCGGCCGATTCGCCCGCTGTTCCCTGTCGGATATTTTGATGAAGTGCTGATTCAGGTTATGGTGCTTTCCGCCGATGGGCAGAACGATCCTGACGTGCTGGCCATGATTGGTTCATCTGCGGCGCTGGCAATCAGTTCCGTTCCGTTTGAAGGCCCGATTGGTGCGGTGCGTATAGGCCGCGTAGACGGCAAATTTACAGTCATGCCGACGGCTGCCGACCTGGATCAATCTGATCTTGATTTGCTTCTGGCGGGCACGGAGGAATCCGTCAACATGATTGAAGTGGGTGCCCGTGAATTACCGGAACAGACCGTTCTGGAGGCCATTTCCCTTGGCCACGGATTCATCCGGTCGATTACCGCCATCATTAAAGACTTGGCCGCCAAAGTCGGCAAAACCAAAGTCTGCACCTTGCGCGGACCATCGGCCGACCTGGTCAAAGGCGTCTTTGCTTGGCATGAACAACTTAAAACCGCAAAGCGGATTCACGGCAAACAGGCGCGGGGAGAAGCTGTGGACGCCGTTCGCAAACAAATCATGGATCAGTTAACGGCGGTAAATCCCGCCACTGGAAAACCCGCAAATGAGCCAATGCAGGTCGCCATGGCCTTTTCCCAACTTGAAGAAAAGACCGTCCGCGAACAGATTCTTTCCGGAACGCGGTCTGACGGCCGCGACCATACCACCATCCGTCCGCTGGAATGCCTGGTCGGCGTGCTGCCCCGCACACATGGCTCGGCGATTTTCAGCCGGGGCGAAACACAGGCACTTGTGACCACCACGCTGGGCACCGGTGACGATGAACAGATTGTGGACGGCTTGGGCGACGAATATTCCAAAAAATTCATGCTGCACTACAATTTTCCGCCATTTTCCACCGGCGAAGTCAAGCGAATTATGGGGCCGGGTCGCCGCGAAATTGGTCATGGCGCATTGGCGGAGCGTTCGCTTGAGCCGGTTTTGCCAGCACCGGAACAGTTCCCTTACGTGGTGCGGCTGGTGTCCGACATTCTGGAATCCAACGGAAGTTCTTCGATGGCCAGCGTGTGCGGCGGAACGCTTGCGTTGCTGGATGCCGGCGTACCACTGATCCGCCCCGTCGCGGGCATCAGCGTTGGTCTGGTTTCCGAGGGTTCACAGGAAGTTCTCCTGACCGATATTCTCGGTGAAGAGGACCACTTCGGCGATATGGATTTCAAGGTTTCCGGAACCACTCAGGGCATCACTGGGATTCAGCTTGATTTGAAAATTCGCGGTCTTCGGCACGACCTGATAGCCAAAACGTTGGAACAGGCCCGCACCGCCCGCCTTTATATCCTAGAAAAAATGCTCGCGGTCATTCCCACTCATCGGGCCCAGATTTCGCCTTATGCCCCGCGACTGCTTACCATTCGGATTAATCCGGAAAAGATCGGCAAAGTCATCGGACCGGGTGGTAAAACCATCAAGAAAATTGTGGAGACCACCGGTGCCAAAATTGACATTCAGGATGATGGCACGGTCTTTATTTCCGCCGTTGGCGTGGAAGCCGCCGAACGGGCTCGCGAAGAAGTTGAACGGCTGACGGAAGATGTGAAGATTGGCCGGATATACAACGGTCGCGTGAGTTCCGTCAAGGACTTCGGCGCATTTATTGAAGTCATTCCCGGTGTAGACGGCCTGTGCCACATAAGTGAATTGTCCGACAAATTCGTGAAGAATGTCAACGAAGAAGTGAAAGTTGGCATGGAGCTTCGCGTAAAAGTCATTGCAATTGACGATCAGGGCCGCATTAAGCTCTCCCGCAAGCAGGCAATTCGTGATGAATCGCCGCAGCAGCCGGCGCAGCCCGTAGCGGCACACGCGCCGGTGGCCGAGCCAGCCGCGGCACCAGCAGGCAACTGACCACGGCAATTCCAAAATTTAAATACTCCCATGATCATCCCGTCGGCGGCTGTGTATCGTACAGCCGCCGACTTTTTTTGAGCAACGTTGTGGACGGCCAATAAATTATCCGCCCGCTGATGCAGCCGGTGCGGCAGACCAAATACAAAGGCAACTTCATACTTCCGGCCCAGGCCGATCACCGCGACGGTGTTACCCGCAAAAGTCGCGAAGCATGAGGTCTGAGATTGAAAGTGAATCCATGGGAAAATCGTCCCAGCGGCCGATGGGTCCAGATATCTGTTACGTCCGCGCGGCCGGAGAATCCGAAGCTGATCCAAGTCAGATTGATTTTGGTCGGCGAATGACCAAGATTAAATACCGCAACGATATATGATCCGGCGTTGCGAATAAGCCAGACCTGTTGCAGCGATGATTGCGAAAGCGGTACCGCGACGCGGCCAGACTGGTCAATTGCGATAAGTGACCGATTAGTGATGATGTTGATGTCCTCAGGCTTCAGATTTGTCAGATTTGCGCCCAGGCAAAGTGGCGAACCACTGATGCACCAGAAAGTCATAACCGACTTCCGTTCATCAAGTGTCAGTCCGTCCCGGTTCCCGTTGCCAATTTCCAGAGAATCCAAGTCATTCCACCCCCCCGGTCCGGCAAATCTATCCCAAAGCGGTACGGCGGAAAATCGCGTCCGTACGCGATTCCAACTTGTCAGGAACGCTGTGTGATATGCTTCAATATCGCCATCGATTCGCCATCCATTTGCGTACCGTTTCCAGTATCCAGCGTCCTGCATCGCAAGACTATTGGATAGCTCAAGCCAGACAGGGCGTCCAGTGCGTTTCAACGCCGCCGCCCATTGTGCGACATCCGCCCGATTATCCGTCCGCCGGAAGCCGCGATAGCCGCCTCCCGGCCCGACAAAATCGAGTTTAATGTAGTCCACGCCCCATCTCGCAAGCAGATTTGCCCAGCTTTGGATGTATGCCCGCGCGCCGGGACGATTATAATTTATATGGCAGAAGGCACTTCCGAGCGTGTTGCCATTCCGCAGCGGATCCGCGATCTGCCGGACCGTATAACGCGTCCCACGTATGCGATCATTCGCTTGGTAAACAGCGCGACTCAATCCTGGAACCAGATAAATACCAAGCTTTAGTCCCCGCGCGTGCAGCCATGAGGCCATACCGACGATTCCATCCGGAAACCGCCGCAGATTCGGTTTCGGCCGCCCATATTTATCAAAACCTAACGACCAATTCGCGTCAATATTCACATAAATATAGCCAAATGGCTTCAATTTCGCGGCCATGACGCGAGCCTGTGCTTTTATTGCCGACTCTGAAATATTCCCGCGCATTGAACTCCAACTGCTCCAGCCCATAAACGGACGTGGTGCAGGATCGGCCTTGGCAGGAAGGGCGAGTGTCATCTGACCGGCAGGTGCCGGCGACGATATAAGAGCCAAGCTTAAAAACAAAAATGCGACAGCAAATCGTACCATAATTGCCGTTCCGAAATAATAAACCGGGCATTCTTGGGCCTATCCTGAACCAGTGCCACGCGACCAGGAATAAGCGATAATTAAAATTGTGAAAACGCCCCGAAACACACCACCCAAGGCGTAGTGTGTGCGGGGCGAGTTTCCTGTCAAAATGACGAAACCAGACCTGCCAGTTACTTTTTAACCGCTTTTCGACGGCCGAGGCCAAGTAACCCCATAGCTCCGATGCCGAATATCGCCAGACTGGCCGGTTCGGGAACAACGGCTGTAAGGCCCACGTCAAAAATCGATTGCAGGTTCGGGTCGCTTACGAACGTGCCATTGCTGTTGAATGCCGCAATGTTTCCGCCGATATAATCCGTCGCAGATGTATCAAGAGCCAAACCAGTGTATGGATTGGTGTTGCCCGTGCCGTACCCCGAGGCGTGGGACGCATAGGCGGAGAAAACAAAGAAGCCGTACTGCGTATCGGCATTCAAGGTCAGGCCAGTCGGCACACTTATCGTAACATAATCGCCGGTGCCGACGGATGAGACCGAGCCTGTATAACGGCCAATAATGGTATAACTCGCCCCGTTAATGGCCACAATATCCAACCCGACCGGATTGTTGTTGGTCAGGCCGCCTTGTTCATTGAGATCCTTAAGCGTAACGCTGGTAAGCGTATAACCTTGTGCATTCGAACCGGTGGTAAACAACTGGCCCGGCGCGGCCGTCGCGTTCGTATAAAAATTGGGCGCGCCGGCGATGTTGTTGGAAGTATTGACCGTTCCGGTCGGATTCAGATTGGATTGATCCGCGACGCCGGCTACCGGTACAGATGTGCCGGCGTTGCTCACGGTCGCCGCGCCTGGTGCCAGATCCACGATCTGGACACCTTCAATGGCACCGTTGTAATTTGTTGCATAAGCGGCGACGGAAAATGAGGGACCAAGCACGTTGGTGAACTCGGCGTAATCAGCATTTGGCGTAGGTGAAGCTTGTGCGGTGGATACGGCCTGAGTGTAAGTAAAACCTGTTGGACTCGTGCCATCAATGTAGCCGACGGCGTTGGGCGTCGGAGTCTTTTCCCAAACGGTATACGCATTGCCGCCAGTGCTGAATGCGGCGTCCGCGTTAAAACTGTGCGTGGTTCCGGCCATTTCGGAATCACCGAGGCCAATGTGCTCGATGGCGCCAGCATGATCTACGAGACCGTACACATACACATCATATTCCGCATACGGCACGTTATTCACTTGAATAATGAGATTGTTAAACGAACTGTTGCTGTTGCTGTAAATACCGCCATTCATCATCAGTTGATCGCCATTGCTGGCATCTGGTGCGGTATTGGTTGTCTGGGCAATGTTATAGGTGTTGGATCCCGCCCAGAGATTTCCGGTAACTGTTGTGGCAGTACCGGTATTATCAACAATAGTTGAACCGGATGGCGTCTTGACTGTGCCATCCAGGGATGTGACGCTACCGCTGAGCGTGCCAGTTACGGCGTTGTTCCAATTGGATTGCGACACGACACCGGCGGTCTGTGTTGCCCCAACTTGATCAGCGCCCGTGGTCGTGGCAAGATTGTCGCCAAAGCTGATAGCGATGGAATCGGCCCGGGCGAGTGATCCGCTTGCCAGGGCCATTGATGCTATCCCGGCAATAAGGACCAATGATTGGAATTTGTGACGCTTCATAAAAGAACCTCCCGAACATGGTGAACCTCTCCATTTCTTAAAACTCCGGGGGAGAGAGACCCGGTTTTGACCACGCCAGAACGCCCAGCATAGCATTTATCGATTAATATATATATTTTGTTTCATTTCCAGTTAAACCGTGTGGCAAACCAGAACGCCGCACCCATTTCACGGCAACGACGAAACGCCCACGGGCTGTGGCGATGCCGTGACCCAGCCGTTCGCCCAATTTTCCGACCACAGTTGTTTGAGGTCGACCGGCTCCGCGTGCCCATCCAGAAATACCATATTAATTCCGTTGCCGTGACGCTTTACGCACCAGCGGCTCATTTGTCCGTTCCCACTGCTGACACCGCTGGCCCACAAATTGTTCTGACCATCAATAATGGTATTATCCGGTGGCGTATCATTTTCCAGCGGGCCGCCATCAAGCCACATTTCATCACCAAACACTGGTATCGCGGCGACTGAAGTGGTCGTTGGAATGCTCGGCCAATAATGTGCGGGCGGATTCACACTTGGATAGACATAGCCGTCGTTGGCGATGCCGTAAGTTGTATTTGTCTGCGACGTACCACCCGGGCCGTATAACCATGAATTGAATCCGTAGCTCCCTTCCAAATATTTCAGCTGGCTCTGTGCCCACACCGGGTCTGAACTAGCCTCGGACCAATACCAGGGCATATCTGCGCTCCCAGTATAGCTTTGCGTAATATCCATATTGGCAAGATTAAGCGAAGTCGTGGATGGACAAATCAGAACACTTTCCATTGCGTTAAAGTTAAGCTGCGGGCCGCTTGTCGCGGACTGCTGGTGCGAAGGGGTAAAGAATGGCGCCAAAGGAAGCACCCAGGCAATATCCCAACTGCAAGGCATTCGCTGCCCATGAAAGGAATCCTGGTACTCCACCAGAGCCTGCCCCAGTTCGCGTTCATTACTTAAGCAGGCAACAGAACTGGCCGCAGCCCGAGCCTGCGCCAGTGCAGGCAGCAGCATCGCGATCAGCAGAGCAATAATAGATATCACCACAAGCAGTTCTACGAGTGTAAAGGCCGCCCGTTTTGCCAATAAATGCGAGTCCGAGCCACATTGAACAGTTTGCAGCTTTAAACGTTTCATCAATCGCCTCCTCGATGTACAAACGTGCATTCGTGATTTAGCGCCCATTCCGCCGACGACCGTTAAACCGGGTATATCTGCGACCGACACATTTGAACGCAGAACATTTGGAATGGCTCCTTTATTATATTTCATTGACGCTCCTTTGCAAATTAATTCGGGCAATTTTTCGGCTGCGGCCATTCCAAGCCGACTTACCGAACGCCGAAATCACAATTCCGCAGCATCGAGTGACTTCTCGACGGGCAAGCTGTCTGACTTATTTATTATAATCACAAGTCGTTAAAATGCAAATAAATATTTTTCCGCGCCCGCCACCTCACCTTTTTTCGAGGGGCGCAAGAGGACAATTCCCGTGGATCGCTTCTTTGTTTGGAATCAGAAATGGCGCGTTTGTCGCACATGCGAGTACATATTCTGCAGACGCACCAGCCCATGCGGCGCGAATGGCCGGTCACAAATTTTCGATTTTAATCCGATATTATGGCGATCAATCGGCGATTCACGGAAGGACGAATGGTCCACTCATTTGCCTCAATTCATATAATTCAGTTTTATAAATATGAGGTTATATGGGACAATCCCGATCCCGTCGTGCTCGATATTTTGTAATTGCGAATATCTGTTGGTGAATTATTAAGCTATGAATTCTGTGTCGTCACGCTTCAGATAAACGCTTGTTCCACCACCTACGACCGAATTGCCACAACTCACCTGTCGGAAAAGGCGCATGGATTAACGAGATCGAACTGCACTGCGGCGGGTTCGTGTAGGCGCGATATCCGTCTCTATGGGACGGTTGTCACCGGGGATCACCCGGGTAAGTTGCTGATATTTCAGAGGCCTCATACCAACCGCCTGGGCAAACGCATTGCTGAAATGGGACAGATGACAGAAGCCACATGCCCGCCCAATGCGTGTCATCGGCAGTTTTGTATGGGATAGCAGGTATTTTGCGTGCTGCATCCGCCGGTTGCGAATTTCATCGTATACGCTGTGTCCAAGGCTTTCGGCAAAACGGCGCTCCAATGTGCGCCGCGAAATATCGGCGGTCGCCAGAATGTGATCGAGGCTAAGGCGATCCGGCGATTCCTCGCGAATATACTTCAAGGCTTTTGCCACGATCGGATCATCGATTGCCAGCATATCCGATGACCGACGCGTAATGACGCCCCTGTGTGGTACCAGCACCGGCCCTTTAGGCGGCTTTTTTCCCAGCATCATGTCATGAAGCATGGCAGCGGCCTGAAATCCAACATGGTCGGCTGCGGAGTCCACGCTTGAAAGCTGCGGATTCGATAAGTTACAAAGCAGGTCGTCATTATCCACACTGACAAGGGCCAACTCGTCAGGTATGCGAACACCACAACGCCTCGCCGCTTCGAGTACCACCTGAGCAAATCGATCGTTGAAGACAAATAAACCGGCCGGCCGAGGCAATTGCGGCAAAAACTTTTCGACTTGCGTAATATGTTCTTGGCTTGGGGATCTACCCTGCAGTTCCAGCACACCGACCAGCTTGCGTGCGGACGCGGATTTGCCAATTGCATCGCCGAATCCACGAACGCGGGCAGCCGCTCCGGCATGGCCCGCAAGGCTCACACAGCCAAATGCGGCCAGGCCGCCGGAGATAAGGTGCTCGGCTGCCGCAGTGCCAATGCTATAATTGTCCGGGCGCACAGTCAGTATGGACAGATCGTCAAAGGCGCTGCCAATGTTCACCGTCGGCAATGCCATTTTTTCAATATGCTCATAGTCGCTTCTTGTGGCCAAATATACAATCAGGCCATCGACATCCCATGGCTCGGACTTCGGCAGCATGGCGACCTCAGGCGTATGCCCGAAATAAAGATGCCAGTGGCCGTTGCGGCGCGCATAATCGTTGATGCCACGAAGCAATTCCCGCCCGAAAGCCGAATCCATTCCCATGATTATCGCGACGCGATTCGCTGGTTTCATGCAATTACTCACATCGGACGACCGACGGACCGGTTCACCGGGTATCCGATGTTCCTGCTGGATGCCTTTCGACACAACGCCCTTTATGCCGCCAAGACGAACATCGTCGACGATGAGGCATGGCCCGCCCGGTTAGCTATGGTCCCATTTTTGTCACAATAATGCAAATAATTGGCATTACGCCACTGCGCCATTGCCCTATGGGAAAGGGGCACGGCCGCCAGTGACCCTGCGCTCGCCAAATATCGCCCCATGCCTTGTGGCGGCATGACAACCGACCGACGGCGGCAACCACCTAAATGCGCGCGGCATTCTGGCTGGCCATCAACGTCAGAAAATGGAATTGTGGGGTTAGATCCGGATTACCTAATCCATAATATCGGATTGCGAATTGGGACGTTTCTGAGCACTTCTTCCGGCCGGCCGGGCGATGGCAGCCTTTCCCAGAGCCGCAGATATGCCATTTTGTGATAGGCAATTCCCGCCAGCAACAGACCCGCAGAGCGCACAGGCCAGCATTTCCAATATTCCACATCGTGTCTGTAGGGCCAGATTGACTTATCATTAATATATTGATACATGAATTCAACAGCGCGACGCATGTTCCGACCGTCCGCAAGCGTATAATTCCACAAATTGTCCCGCGGTGTCGAAAGTATGCGGCAGATGCAACACATCGCATCCAGATTGAAAAGAGAATAGGCATACGGTTTGGTCCGCGAAAGTTCTCTTGGAAAACTCCCGTCAATCGCCATTTGTTCGGGCAGCAGAACGGATTTGAAACGCCGCCGACAAAATGCCAGCTCTGCCCGGTCATTGGTAAGCCGCGCGAATTCCGCCACCTGCATGACCCAGCAGGTACCGTGGTTATTCCTTGCATCCATTTCCGTCCGCCCCATCGGCGAAGTGGTCAACCACTTCAGATAGCTGGAAAACCACCGCTTTACCCCCACTTTATCTAAACCCGACAATATTCCATCCTCCTCCAGAATCCTGGCACTTTGCGCCACTTCCACCAACTGAACCGTGTCGATAATGCCATAACTCCGACCTTTTGCCCGACCATGAACGGCCTGGGCATAGCGCAAATTCGGATCCATACGTGTTGCCGGATTTACAAACCAGGCAATCAATTGGCCCAGCGCAGCGCGCCCATAGCGCGGGTCATGTGTCAGCACATAGGCGCTGGTCAGAGCCGCGGTATGAATGCTGAAGCGAATCAGTGCACGTCGATCTGCGGTAAAATTGTGCGGGTTGCTGTAGCCGTCGCGCTTTATATATGGTCCGACCGGATTTTTCGGGTTCGGCCACCAGTAATCGCCCTGAGAATAGTATTCGTGGGGATCATCGGGGCCGCCTTTATGGCGGAACGCGGTAATGGTGACTGGAGGCATCCGAAGATAACGTTTGGCCACCGCCAATGTTTGCGGGGTCAATAGCTTTATCAGTTGGGTATGCATGAACGGTCCTTCTGAATCAAGGACATTACCGGTCACGCCCGCCACCCCAATCAGACAGCAAAGGACACCGGAAATTGCCGTGCGTAAGTTACGAATCATAAATCACCTGCTTATTTTTTAAAAATCCGGAGTAAAATGACGCCGTGCGGGGGCACCATTGCTGATATCCGATGGCTGGCAGAACCAATATTCCGCTGTCGCCACAGATCCCGCACCATCTGCGGACCTTTTTCATGCAGTTGTGGCCAACTTGCAGTCACCAGAGCGGCCTTGTCTCCGAGATTAAACAATCCGATCGCCTTGGAACCGTCAGCCAGAGGTTTCATCCACACCTGTAACTTATTCCGACTGGAAATCCGCATGCCAGCCGCCCCGAGCGCGTCCTGATCCACCGCCAACACTTCTGAGTTGGTGAGCAAATTCAAAGTAAACGCCCCCATCCGATTGAGGTTATTTCCCAGGATCAGCGGTGCCCCCATCATGGCAAATGCGCTGACCTCTGTATATTGCTCGTTGGGCGTCAGATGACTGTAATGCTGATGCTTTCCCCAGCCGACCCAGCCGATGGTCATCATGTCCGGATCGTTCCAGTGGCCAGGGCTTTGCAGGCTCGCCCATTTTGCACCTGCCTGCCAGTGCCCGCACAGGTTGGGCCAGTTATCACGCGAATCGCCAGTGATTCTCCAGAGATTGGCGTCAGGAATCCACTTGACGGCCCCCTTGTATGTCGCAGCATTGGACAGGCTGAACACTATATCGCGTCCACTATGCCGGAGAGCATCGTCCATTCTTTGTACAGCCGACAAGCCGATCGGATGCCAGTCATATTTCAGATAATCAATCCCCCACACGGCCCATTGTTTCGCATCCTTCTTTTCAAAATGAAATTTTCCAACGGCCCATGGCAGAATGCCGCGATTCACCCGCCCTCTTTTTGACACGGTCGGTCGCTTCCAGGCTCCGGTGGGACTCATGGAGCTTTCGCCGACATGGCCCGCGTAAGAAGTGGTCCACGGCGTTGAATAAATGCCAATTTTAAGGCCCAGCCGGTGAACCTGACGGCACAGCGCCTTTATGTCCGGAAAGCGGGATCGGACGGGCTGGATTGCGTGGAATGGTCCCCCTCGCTTTCCCTGCCATGTATCATCTATGCAGATATATGTCCATCCAAAGTTAATCAGTCCCGTCGATGCCATCGCTTTGGCAGCGGCGGCGACCCGCGACTGATTCACGGCGCCGGCCCAGCAGTTCCAACTGTTCCAGCCCATGGGCGGTGTCAGGGCGATGGTGTTGCCGACCACTATTTCCAGTTTTCCGGTCGCCGAGCCAATCGCGTTAGCGGCATGAAATGTCACGATGTGCGTGCCGGTCTGCGACGTTCGCAGGATACCCGTAATTCGCCCCGTGGCAGAGTCGATCAACAGCCCCGACGGCAGCCCATCCGCAGAAAACCGCATCGGTCTTGCGCCGCTCACCGCAAGGTTAAACAAGAACGGACTCCCCGGCCGCACACCGAATATTCGGGCACCATTGAACTTCGGCAACGTTGAAACCGGAGGAGTAAGAATATATTTAGTGCTTCCCGCGGGGAATGCCGGCCGATAAACAAGCGCCTGCGCCGCACCATCGGTGCAGGTAAAATAGAGGCTCGCCGCGCAGCACGTATTCCAGATACATACCCAAAATAAATGGCACACGGCAGGCAAGCGTTTTGACCACACCGGGACGAAGCTAACCATGTTCACAGTCTCCAGAAAAAGGAACCGACACCGGCCCGGCATTTTTGGGGGCCGAAAAAATCAGCCAGCCACTACTGCCGCAACGGCACCGCAGGCACCAGCTTTAGCACCAAAGCGCTCATCGGCTTAATGGTAATCTTCCACGCCTGGCCCGCTCCGGGTCGGGGCACCTTCATCCACCGACCACGCCAGGTTCCATCTGGCTGAATGCTCCCGTTACCCAGCTTTATGCCGCGCTTTGCGGAGGCTGAATCATCAGGTGCCCGCAGCGTCATCTGCCAGACTTGCGTCAACGCGCGGCCCCCTGGGAGCGACATCCGGACCGTCGCGGCACCTGATCCGTGCATTCGATTGATAAAAGTGGCATACAGACTGCCATCAGCTTGCAGCGAACCGTATGCGGTCATATTTATGGCACTGGTTGAGGATTTAATTTTAATTGGAACATAACGGCCACGGCCTGCAAGATTGAAGGCCGCCATCGCGTATCCGAGCGGATGAACTTCCAGTCCATGAGATGTGGTCCAGAATATTGCGTATCGGCAACGGGTCAGGCGGGGTCCGGCTGCCACCCAATTCCCGGTGTGGAAGTTCAGGCCGCGGGCACCATGCGCGGCCCACCACCACATGTAGTCTAGCCCCCAAAGGCAGGCGGCAAAGGTGTCACTGACATTTTTCGCACCGCCGTTATAGAAGCTGTTGGTTTCCTCCAGGCGAAACGGCAGGTTTCTTGCCAGCGCCAGACGGCCAAAATCGCGGTTAAACCGGCTATACTGCTTATCGATACGCGCAGAAAGCAGAAAGGACCGGCCGGCTCGCGGGCTTTTTACTTTCCACGCGCTTCCACCGACGTAGGTATGTTGTGTTAACATCTTTAGATGAGGATCGTGCCCGAATGAGGCCAAAAAATCCATCGCCCAGGCTCCGGAACCCGTTGAACCCGGACCGCAAAAGCGTGCCGTCGGGCTTCGGTGTAGAATTGCGGCTTCATACAATCGCCAAATGTGCTTATATTTGGCGAAGCGGCGATCATACAGATTCGGCTCATTGCCCAGCGCAAAGCCGGTCAGTTGTGCCGAAAAATGGTTCGTCATGAAAGCTGCGATCCGCGCAGCGCGCGCCGGATGCTCGGCACCGCGCAGACGTAACGTATATATCACGCGCACATGTGCCACGCGGGCGAAAGCAAAAAGGCTGCGGATATCCGCGCGAGTTGGCATGGGAATGTCCGCCAGATCGGCGGTATTCCCGCCTACTCGCAACGAGCCAATGCCCAGCGTGTGAAACAGCGTCACAATATCTTTGCTTTTTGGACTGAAAAAATGCCGCCCGTAGCGATTTGCCAGAATGGTCTTCATTTCAAAACTAAGCCCGCTAAAATTGGGCGAAATTTGCCGTCCGGGCCGGCCAATACTTACCACGGCCCGCACGGTCGACCGGAGCCGCACTTGATTAGGGATCGCGCCTTTCGCCAAACTGCACAAAACGCAGAGCACAGCGGCAGACAGCGGCGCGAATGCCCGTCCAGGCGGAAGACCGAATCTGCCCATTCTGTGAATCCTCCGGACCAAGCCGCCACCGATGTCGATCTGTTGCCGGGTACCGCCCGCCATGAGCCCACTCCAGACAAAACGAAAAAGGCCGACCCGAAAAATATCGTTTCAGCCGATTGGACAAAAATGTCTCTATCATTATAATCAGGTGTCATGAATATGCAAATAACATTTTCTGGTTTCATTCCATTAATCGCAGGTGCGGCTCTGATTGCCTCACTTCAGTCGTCGTATTCCGCGGCATTGGCGTCCGTCGAACGCGGCCCGCCAGTTGTATATGTCCGGGCCATAGTTTCCAGTCGGCCGCCCCGCAAGGCAGTCCCGAAATCATACCTCGGTTTTTCCGTTGAATACGGGAGCATCCCCCGCATGTTCGGACGGCCCGTCGTCATGCAGGCGATCGCCCGACTTACCAATAGACTGGGCGGATTCAATGGTGCACCGGTATTCCGCATCGGCGGCAATTCCCAGGATCGGGCGGTGTGGCATCTGCAATCCTCCGCAGCACGAACATCGGGTAATGCGATTGTCCTGAAATCCGCCTTGGCCGCCGATCTGCTTCGGTTGGTAAATGCCACAGGTACGCGATTAATTCTCGGATTGAACCTTGGCCGCGCTTCAGCCGGACAGGCGATTCCCTGGATCCGTGCATCTCAAAGAATCATCGGGTTCAGTCACATCATGGCGTTTGAAATCGGCAATGAACCCGATCTGTACGACCGTCACGGCGCTCGCCCCAGGTCCTACTCGTTCACCGAATATCAGGCTGAATTCCGCACATTTGCCGGGATTATCCGACCATTCCTTCTGCGAAAACCGATGCTCGCCGGTCCGGCATTCACAGGCCCGTGGCGACGGTTCACACCGGCATTTATTGCACGAGAGTCAAACTCTCTGGCAGTGGTCACCATGCACCAGTATCCACTCGGGGCACCAGTACGGAACCACAGTTCCCCAAAATTCGCGAGCCTCGCCAACCTGCTCAAGCCGTCGTCGGTATCCAGTTTTGTTTCGCTTATTTCCACCAGCATTCGAGCAGGTCACGCCCGCCACATTCCGGTCAGGTTCTCAGAAATTAATTCTGCTTACATGGGCGGAAAACGTGGCGTCAGCAACGCCTTCGCCCAGTCGCTCTGGTCGCTGGACCTACTTTTTACGCTTGCTTCGATCCATTGCGATGGAGTAAATTTTCATACCGGCCCCGTCTACGGGGCCTTCTGGCCTGATCGAAATGGCGTGCGGGTGCTGCCGTTGTATTACGGAATGTGGATGTTCGCACAAGCGGTTGCCGGCCATGCCGGCCTGGTACCAGTCCGATACCGTACAAAAATGAATTTAAAAATCTGGGCCACACGAGATTCAAGAGGGACTCTTCGCGTTGTGGTCATCAACAAAGACCTCCGGCGGACCGCTTCGATTCAACTGGCGGTTCCCCCAGCATTGGCAGGCCGCCCTGCAGCGCGCGTCGAAAGACTCACCGCACCATCGGCCGGAGCGCGTACACACATCACCCTAGGTGGACGCACGTTCGGCAAAACTGTGAATGGCCTACCCACCGGACGCCCCTTGTTCACGCGCATCATCGGCCACAAGCACACTTTTACGATTATCGTGCCGCCCGCCAGCGCATTGATGTTAAGCGACATGAGCGCGGCCTCCGGCAAAGGAAAATGACTCCATCCGGCACATCTGTATTTTCAGGAGTTCATCCGATGAAGACGGTCCGGTGCGGCAGATCACAATATCGAATACCGCAGACCCGCACCAGTATTTTATTTAGCCCGCTAACCGCGTTTGCACTGGGCATTGTATGCGCCCTGAGCGGATGCATACACATTCAGGCCGGCATAGCGCCAACCGCCGTGCAGAGCAGGTTCTATGTGTCGCCTCAAGGCCACGATTCGAATCCGGGAACGTTGAACCGCCCATTCCGAACCCTGACACGTGCCCAGCAGGCTGTACGCCAGGTAAATGCAAATATGACGGGAAATATCCTGGTGAGCCTGGCCTCCGGCCGGTACCGCTTGAGTCGACCTATCAAACTGATCGCCCGCGATTCCGGCACCAATGGCTTTCTTGTCATTTACCGGAATATGCGCGGCGCAAGGCCCGAAATCTGTGGCGCCGTACGCATTACCGGCTGGAAACGGCTTGATGCACCACGCAATTTATGGGCCGCGCCGGCACCGCCCCAACTTCAAGACACGCGACAGCTCTATATTAATGGGATTCGGGCTTTGCGCACCCGCGGCCTTCTGCCGACCAGAATGACACAAACCAGCACCGGCTATCGTGAGGCGACAACAGCCATGGCGAGCTGGCGCAACCCGTCAAATATTGAATTTGTTTACACCGGGGGAAATGGTCTTTGGTCCCAACCCTCTCTCGGATTGGGGGCGTGGACCGAGCCGCGATGTCCGATTGCGGCCATCCGCAAGCGAAGCATTATTATGGCCGAGCCTTGCTGGCGGAATTCCACTCGCCGCGTAAAATTGCCGCGGAAATTTCATTCCGGACGAATGGCGAATCTTGTCGGGCCGGGCCATGTAGGAAAAAAGCCCGCATTCGTTGAAAATGCGTTTGAACTGCTGGGCACACCGGGGCAATGGTATCTGGACCGGACCCGTCGCATGCTCTATTACGTGCCGCGCCCGGGCGAAGATATGGCCAAGGCGGATGTCGAAGCGCCGATTCTTACAAAACTGGTCACGGGACGTGGCACGGCACAAAAGCCAATACGGAACATTCGCTTTTCCAACCTGAAATTCTGTTACGCCACGTGGTTGTCCCCTGATTCCGCGGAAGGGTTTTCTGAAATTCAGGCCAACTATACAGTGACCGGAAGAAATGGTTATGCGGTTCAGGGACTCTGTCACCTTGCCCCCGGTGGGGAATGCCCGTTTGGAAACTGGACACAGGAGCCAGGCAATCTGCAGTTGTTTTATGACCATCACATTACCTTCACAAATGATATTTTTGCGCACCTCGGCGCTGCGGGCCTGCGACTTGGAGATGGGTCTCAGGAAGACCTGGTACTTGGTTGTATCTTTACTGATATTTCCGGCAACGGGATCGAACTCGGAGGCGTGGATATGCCCCTTGCGCCCCGTCAGGCGCGCACGGATGCAAACAGAATTGAAGACAACCACATCTTTAACGTTGCGACAGAATTTCATGGCGGCGTGGGCATCGACGTCGGTTACGCCCGCCGCACTCTTATTGCGCACAACCAGCTCAATAACCTGCCCTACACCGGCATTTCAATCGGATGGGGCGGTTGGCCAGATAAAATTAAACTGCCAGGACAGGCGAATTATTCCGCCAATAATGTGGTGGCTCATAATCTTATCTTTAACCACATGCGACTGCTGGCGGATGGCGGAGGCATCTATACGCAAGGTCTTACCGGGCCTTCGCTGGCACGCGGCGAAAAACTGCTGAGCAATGTCATCCGCAATCAATACGGGTCCGGCCATGGCCTTTACACCGACAATGGTTGTGACAATGTGACCGCCAAGGGAAATGTTATTTTCGACACAAATTTTGACAACTGGGGCGGTCGCCATCGTGATTATTACCATAACCATCGGGGCGGCAAATTGGATAATTTCCTTTTCGAGGATAACTATTGGCAGCAGGGGGATCCCGATTCGTCACACCTGGGAGTCATTCTGCGACATAACCACCTGATCGATTCTCTACGGCAAGTGCCGGGGCTTATTCTTCGGCGGGCCGGCCTGCAGGCGGCCTATCGAAATCTATTGAACGTTCGTATCTCTGGAACCACAGCACCCGATGCACCGATGCGCGTGGCAGCCTGGGCCGCCGATGGAACCGCTTATGTCGCCTGGAACCCGCCTGTTTCTGATGGGGGTGCCTCCATTCTTTCATACACCGTCGTTGCCTCAGATAAAAAGCAGATCGCTATTTCAGCTGACAATTTCGCGAAATCCGGCTATGTGACATTTCACCAGCTCAAGCGGAATCGGTCGGTACGCTTTTATGTTTTCGCCGTGAATTCACGCGGTGCCAGTCCGCCATCGTTGCCTTCTGCCGCGGTCACTCCCAGAGAACGGATCATCCACGTGCCCGGCGTACCGCGGCTGCTGGCGGTGCGTACCAGTCGCCACACCGCCTCAATCCATTTCCGCAATCCACTTCATGGTGGCGGAGCGCCCGTAACTGAAATTGTGCTGAAAATAAACCCCACCGGTCGGCGATTTTTATTCGCCGGCAGAAGCCTGCTGGTTCTGGGCAACGGTCATGCGACCTTTTTTACGGTAGGTGGCCTGAAACCAGGAAACACATATCAGTTTTCGATTGCCGCGGTCAATGCGGCGGGCTGCGGACTTTTTAGCCGGCGAACCGGCATTATGAAACCGTAAAACGCCCAACCAATATCACCCGCGGGCAATATCGGAATACAACAGAAAACATTTCCGGATACTCAACCCGCGTTGACCGGTTTGGCTCCTGGAACATATCCTTGCCGGCCGCCTGGAAGTCGCAGTTCAAGCCAGCGCGAAAGGCGCACAAATGGCCAGCCAATCAGAAAATAGATCGCCGCGGTTAATAGACCAATCCCTATATAATCGTAATAAGTGGAGGCCAGTTCGCCATAGACTTTGGTCAGTTCCACCATTGTGATCACAGACACAATACTTGAATCTTTGAACAAGGAAATAAAGTCATTGGTCACCGGCGGCAGACAGGTGCGAATTGCCTGCGGAATAATCACATGCCGCAGAGTCTGTAAATGACTCATGCCCAGAGAAAGTGAAGCCTCCCACTGCCCGCGCGGTATGGATTCAATTCCCGCCCGGTAATTTTCCGCCTCATAGGCCGCGTAATTCATCCCCAACCCCAGGACCGCCGCCACAAACGGGCTAAGCCGGATACCGATATTCGGCAGACCGTAAAAAATAAGATATAGCTGAATCAGCAGCGGCGTACCGCGCACCAGTTCAATATATGCCTTGGCCAGCCACGCCAGCGGTGCCGGGGCATAAAGCTTTAACAAGGCCAGAAACAGCCCCAGTGCCACTGCCAGCACCATCGCCGAAATGGATATCGCAATGGTCATTGGCGCGCCCTTTTCCACCAGTATCCGCAGATACACCGCGTACTGCCGCAACACCTGCATCCAGGTGTGATGCGCCTGCACCATGCGGGTAAAACGCGACAGTTCATTGGGTTTGCCGCCGGCAGCCAGAGTGGCGGCAAACAGCTTTTTTGTAGGCTGATTCCACAATGCCCATTTTTTATAAATTTTCTCCAGCGTTCCGTTCCGCATCAGCGCGACCAGTGCCCGATTAATCTGCCCGCGCAACTTCACATCCGTTTTGCGCAGCGCAATGCCATAGTTAATCCGGCCGATGGGCGGACCCACAAATTTTAACGTCTTGACCGGTGAACCATAATATTCCGCGATCGGCAGGTCCATCAGCACGGCATCCAGTCGACCGTTGGCCAGGTCCTGGTACGCATTAATCTGCCCGTCATAGGAACGTACATGAATGCCGCCAAACGCATGGAGTATCCGCTCGCCCGTTGAATCACGCAGGGTGCCGACAATCTTGCCCCGCAAATCCGCCAGGCCATGTATGCCACGCGTTGATTTTCGCACCATCAATTGCTCGGAACAGACATAATATGGCAGGCTGAAGGCGACCACCTTCCGGCGCGCGGCGGTAATGCCCAGTCCGTTCATGGCTATGTCGTAGCCGCCCCGCTCCAGACCGGGAATCAGGCCGGTCCATTCGTTCTGCACAAATACCGGCCGACGATGCAGAAGTTTCCCCAGCGCCGCGGCAATGTCCACCTCAAAGCCAATGGTTCTGTTCGGATCCTTCGGATCCTGAAACACGTACGGCGCGCCACCTTCTGAATCCGCTCCCCATGTAAGCACCGGTCGCGGCGACGCAGCACAAATGTTTGTGGACGCCATACACCCAATGCAGATCAACAAAATTATTGAAATAAACCGGAAAACACACATACGCCGCCCGCCGCCGGGATCGTTCATCACGCACCTTGAAAAATGTAATAGCGCCATCACATCACCTGAAAAAATTGAACGTTATATGTTTTAATCGCCCCCGCACATGATCAGGACATTCGGCCTTAATCCAGATTAGCCAGAAAGTTCACCACGCGCGGATCCGAATTTCCTTGAAAAAAATCCGGGGCCGGACAATACGCCACCTTGCGCCCGGCATCCAGCATCAGCACCCGATCCGCGACCTGCCGGGCAAACCGCATTTCGTGAGTGACGACGATCTGGGTCATGCCCTCCTCATGCAATTGCCGCATGATCAGCAGCACTTCACGCACCAGTGTGGGATCCAAGGCGGAAGTCGGTTCGTCGTACAACAAGACTGAAGGCTTCATAGCCAAGGCGCGGGCAATAGCAGCACGTTGCTGTTGACCGCCGCTAAGTTGCCCGGGATAATAATTTAACCGGTCACCCAGGCCGACCTTTTGCAGGAAATGAGCAGCGATATCCCGCGCAGCCTCGGGTGAAAGTCCACCAACGATTCGAGGCGCAAGCATTGCGTTCTGCAATGCTGTTAAATGACCGAACAAATTAAAACTTTGAAATACCATACCCACCTGCTGCCGCATCCGGTGCATAATCGCGGCGTATTCGCGGGGCGAAGCCAAACCGCTGACCGCCATTTGAGTGGTTCCGATTCTCATCGCACCAGAATCAATTTTTTCCAGGCCGTTCAGGCATCGCAAAAGTGTTGATTTTCCACAGCCCGACGGTCCGACCAACACCAGCAGTTCACCTGATTCGACATTCAGGCTGATATCGAACACACCGGCGTTGGGTCCAAAGCACTTGGACATATTCTGCACTTCAACCAGCGGCATGGCATAACCTCAAATAAGTTGACCATCAGCCATTGCAGGCCGTGACGGGCCGGGAATATGATCCGCGATCCGGAAGAATTGAGCAATGCGGAAAAGAAAGGGCAAGACAGATGAAAAAAAAAGACCCGGACGAATCTTTCGATCCGTCCGGGTCATAAATCTGGCACTCACCTACTCTAGCGCGTAAGCACTACCATCGGCCGTCAGGGCTTTACGGTGCTGTTCGGAATGGGAAGCTGTGTTACCCCTGGCGTATAGGCACCAGAAAACCGGAGTGGCTGGTTTCCCAGCCGCTCCAGATACCTCGCCCGTTGGCGAGTGAAGATTGCGTGAGTGATACAAATCCGGCAGTGGAATTAAGGGGGATTAAAAAAGCGCACTACAGTTACTTCAAAGTGACAGTAGGTGGCCTTACACTTGAGAGTTCGAGGTTACCAGACAACTCCATAACCGATAGAACGGTAATGAAGGATATCGGGAACGATCGAAAATCAAAGTGGTCAAGCCTGTCGCCTGTTAGTACCGGTCAGCTGAATGCATTGCTGCACTTACACTTCCGGCCTATCAACCAGCTAGTCTAGCTGGAGGCTATAGGGACGTCTCATCTTGAGGGAGGTTTCACACTTAGATGCTTTCAGCGTTTATCCTGTCCGAACATAGCTACCCAACTGTGCCCCGAGCGGGGCAATTGGTATACCAGGGGTTCGTCCATCCTAATCCTCTCGTACTAGGGATGAGTCCTCTTCAAACGTCCTGCGCCCACGGCAGATAGGGACCGACCTGGCTCACGCCGGTCTGAACCCAGCTCGCGTACCGCTTTAATTGGCGAACAGCCAAACCCTTGGG
>DAIDJN010000052.1:0-22980 GCA_027451365.1 Phycisphaerales bacterium
GGCACCGAGCAGTTCTGGAGCCGAGGCGGTGGTGAGGCCATTTTGGCTCTCCGTGCGCTGCGGCTGAGCCAAGATGGCCGCTGGGATAACTTCCTGCTCCATCGGAAACTTAGACCTGCGGCATAATGTGTCACGCACCCGAAAATCGAATTGGCGAAAGGTAAGTCTCTATGGGGAGGCGTTTGCCGAATGTGCAGGCGGCCACATTTTATTCAGACTCATGCGGGCCACAGATTTTCATCAGTCGCTAAACCGAGCCGTCTGGAGGCTACTTAACTCGGCGGGCCAATTTCCGCCATCGCGATGCGGTTGGCCAGCGCCCGGCACTGGCCGTGTGCATCCGATAAAATGCGATTAGCAAATCGGCCTTCGGCGAGCAGTGATTCCGATAATAAAATATTGGATTTTTCCACGTCCGCATCTGGTTATATGTCATAAGATGTCGCCACCTGCGACGAAAATCATTAAAGATGGGGGACTGAGGATAGATGCGTTCTATTAACAGGCGCATCCGCGCCGGCATGGACCTGCCAGTGTGTGTTCGGATGAACGAATTCCAGCCTAAGGGGAATGGCATGAATCCTTTTCAATCACGCAATGGGTGGCAAAATACCGAGACCTGTCTGAAGAATGGCCGCAAGCGGGCTTTCACGCTGGTGGAAATTCTGACGGTTGCCACCGTTATCGCGATTCTGATATCCCTTCTGCTGCCTTCCCTTCGCAAGGCGAGGATTCTGGCTAATGAAACCACTTCGGCAGCGAATCTGCATACATGGGGGCAGGTGGCTCTTCTGTTTGCGCGCAATCACATGGGAGATTTTCCGGCTACTTACGGCTTTGGCGAATCTTCAAACACCAGCTACGCCCAGAGCATTTTGAATCAATTGCAGCAGCAGAATCAGGGTATCAGCAGCAAATATGGTATCGGATTCTTTCAATGCGGGGAAACTGCGACGCTTTGGCCCTTGGCGCTGAACAACAGCAGTGTGACCGAAAATAGCGCGGATTACGGGGCTGACTGGCTGCGCTTCGGGACGCCCTATAGCACGTTTCTGCAATATGGTGGCGACGGCGATATTCCAACCACGGATATTTGGGGCGATCAGATGGCCAGCGCGGGAAATGGCATGACCGTCCCTTATGTGGATGACTGGGATCCGACGGAACTCGGCGTGTATCAGGGGTTGCCCAACTGGCGGACCGGTTCCATACGTCTGGCACCGTGGATGATCTGTCCGGGCGTGGATTACCAGCAGGATCTGTATGCCGGCGATAAAATCTTTCAATGGGGAGATTTTATTACAACGACATATATGTATGTTGCCGACGCAACCAGCCGTCAATCCGGCAACTTCCAGCAGTACGGCGGCGGTGGCTTGGGCAACGGTATTGTCCTGGGCAGCGGGTTTAATGACAACGTCACGCCGGTCTGGGGAAATCACGAAAACCGACCGGCCTCCAGTACCGCGGGCTCACCATCGAACCTGCTGGCGGCCGATGCGGTGGTATGGGGTGGTGGCGGAATGCAGGGCAATCTGTACATGATCAATTTTCCGCACTATACCAATCCGGAATCGCCCGCATTTCAGAATCTTCTTTATGCCGATGGGCATGTTGATGGCGTCAGCAATCCGACCTATTACGATCCAAAGATGAATCGCAATGTAAACGCATTGACTACCGCAAACTGGGCGATTGCCCATGTCCCGCCAATCGCCAAAGGCCAAACTCCGCCGTTTACGGAGCCACCCAGTAATTCCGCGCTTAACTGGGTGAATACGTGGAATGCTATTTGGACTGGCTGGTACTTTTATTACCCCAATGCTCCGGGCGGTCAGTGACTCAGCCTCGGAACCTGTGTCGCCTGAATAAACCCGGTAAAAACTGAGATTTAATCGCACGGAAGAACAATGCGCCGGAGGCGGGGTCGCTGGTGCTAAGCCAGATTCAATTCAGCCACGGGTTTCCAACCGCGGCTGACTTCTTTTCCACCAGAAAGCCGCCAGTGCTGTGGCAGTCTTAATGCCGAACACAGTCAGCATCGGATTTAAATTAATGGCTGTCCGTCGCACCCAATGCCCATCGATACAGGATCGGTCCACCATGGGAAGTTTGGCGGCTTTCCGGAATCAGGCGAAAAAATTCGACGCTGGCAGGAATAATGATAGCCTCTCCGTTCCTTATCGCCTGTTTGCCATCCGGCGGGCGGTCGCTGTATTTTTGGGGGACTGTGGCCCAATATTCCAAATTCACGGGATCATCCGTTCCGAACAAAATGTGCATGGAACCATTGGTCGTGTGGAATTGCACCGCGTCGTCCAGCGCAAGTTGTTCGCGTGCGATAAAGTCAGGCATCATTTGGGATTCTTTGTTCCACAGGCCGCCCATAGCATTCTCGGTCGCCATTCGCATCAAAATTTCGCTTGGACAAAGGCCGGTAAAATGGCGCATTGCGGCTTCGCGCTGGCCCAGCAGGGATGGACCTTCCTGAGAAAACAGATGATCAGTTGTCATGGGCATGACGCCGCTTGCGGTGACGACGTTTACACGCCCGTAAGGCGTTGGCTGGCATGACCAATGGCCGATTTTCCAAGCCTTTGGATGGATATCCGGCTGCCAGGCAAAGGGGCGTCTGGCGAGCAGTTTAAGTGCGGTCCACAAATCTCCGGTGGCTACCATAACCGGCCCGTTCGTGTGGTTAACATTTAAGAAATAATTCCAACGAGGGCGCGTTTTGTCGGCAAGTCGTCGGGCGACCGGCGTATCGATCAATCGCCGGCGCTGCATCCGATGAGGAAATGCAATTGCTGGTGATGAGGTTGAAAATGCGTAATCCGAAGGATGGCTGTCATTTTCTTCGGTTTCCAGAGCGTTGTCTGCATAAGCCAGAACGTCTGGCTGGCAGCAGCAGGAGGCTCCCGGTCCGGCCACGACCACCAATCCTGAATGCTCCGCCAGTGATTTCGCAAACGCCTCCATGCGATCGGCATCCAGAAATTGCTTCATGTCAAGCGGACAAGGCGTGGCTGGAGAATGCGGTTCAAGCCAAGGGGCTGTCAGGGTGTCGATCAGAGTCTGAATTTTGAAGGTCTGGCGGCAATCCAGCACCACGGCGTCGGACAGGCCGGTTCGCAAATCCGCCAGAAGTGCGGCAGTATTGATGCGATTGCTGCATTCCACAGCGACGACGGCCTGCTGCTGGTGAGCCAACGGACCGGCAGCGGCGATTCGCAATTCGCGGGCAATCGTTGGCCAATCCACCCAATTCTGAGGTAACGGCTTATCTGAGTCGCGGCTGTCTGTTTTTAACGGTTCATCGGAATTCTTCATAGCCGGTGGTTCCCATGAAGCGAAGCACATGCAGGTTTTTAACGACCGGCACCCGCCGGCACGGTAGTATTTCCGCCAAGCACAAAAGGCAGGGATGGCGTCGGGCAGCCGCGCTGATATATGCTTCGCGTGGCGCCGGAAATATCCACACTGCTTTTAATATCGCAGGCATGGGCGTCTGGCCCAAGGCCAAAATCAGTTTCGACCAGATTCTGAATTTCCCGCATTTCCTCAGGTGACAGATATTTGCCATCACAGGCGGCGGCAAATTCAGCAAGTTCTGCGCTGGTGTTGATATTGGGCTGTACGCTGACCAGTGTGGGCCAGGTTAACAGCCAGCGGATGGCCAACTGGCCCATGGTTCCGGAATGTTGTTTTTGAATATGCCGCAGCTTTTCGACTTTTTTCAGGCCGTAAATAAGCCAATTTCGATCACGGTATTTGCGATGATCGGTAAAGGTACTGTTTTCGTTGTACATATCCTGCAGAATGCCGGAACTGTGCGGCACGCGGCTGATAATGCCCGCAGTACCGGTATGCGCGGCAATTTCACAAAACTCCCGACCCGGATGCTGTTCAAGCATGTTAAAAACCGTTTGGACCGTGGGCGCTTTCCACTGTTGCAGCGCCACGACTCCTTCATCCCGCCAGCCGATGGCCGGCCCAAGCGCCACGCCCCAAGTGCGGATTTTTCCACAACGTTGAAGTGTTTCCAGCGTGCGGAGCAAATCGTCATTCATCTGCCACAGTTTCAGGTTATGAGCCTGCCACAGGTCTATGTAATCGGTCTGCAGCCGTTTAAGTGACTCTTCCAGCGCCTTCTGGAGAAACTCCGGCGAAAAATCCTGTCGACGTTCCTTGTGGGATCCTTCTGTGCCGGGATCAGAATAAAAATCGTAGCCGAACTTTGTGGAAAGCACGATTTTGTCACGACCGGCGTAACGCAATGTATCCACCATCAGCTTTTCGGCGCGGCCATTGTCGTAGGCGTCGGCGGTGTCAAAGAAATTCACTCCCAGGTCAAAGGCCTCATTCTGCAGACGAATGCCTTCCGGTTCATCGGCGGCGGTTTTGCCCCACATGAAGCTGCCGAAAATAAAATTGCCAAAAGAAAGTTCCGAAACCTTGATGTCCGTTCCAGGGATGATCCGATAACGCATGGGTTAAAACTCCGTCAATGCGAACAATTTTCTCCGGCATCAGTTTAGCAGATAACGTTCCGCGGGTTAACCACGCTGGGTAAAAAATCGCTCTTCAGTTCGAACGCCGGTAAGAGTCTGTTCTGGCCGTTGAGGACTGATTCTGCTATTCTGGACTAATATTGGCAATGAGCGCGCGGCGGTTTTGCCGTTGCGGCAGAGGCCGGGCGTTTTCCCGGAATTGTGGATTTCAGAGTTGCTATGGCAGGTTTACCCAAACGCGGAAAGAACACGACGCGCAGTCGCACACCCGCCACCGCATCCGGCGTGGAATCGGTGGCATTTGTATCGCTGGGCTGTCCGAAAAATCTGGTTGATTCAGAACGTATGCTCGGTCTGCTGGCTGCGGATGGAATTGGTGTTACGCCCGATCACGCATCGGCGGATGTGATTGTGATCAATACCTGTGGCTTTCTGGATGCCAGTCGTCAGGAGGGGTTGTCGGTCATTCGCGAGGCGCTGGAAACCAAACAGGCGGCGGCGCGGCAGGGGCGTCCGGTACGGGTGGTCGTGGCCGGATGCCTGGTACAGCGCGATAAATCCCGCCTGCTGGATGAAGCTCCAGGAATTGACGCGCTGGTCGGTGTGTTCGACCGCGAAAATATAGTTCGGGCGGTCAGAGGGCCTGAGGCAGATATTCGCGATGCTGACAAAAATTTGGGGCCTTTTCACTCGGTTACTCAAATGATTTCCCGCCACGATCGTACCAAGGCGGGGTATCAGGAATACGATGACGCGAGGTTGCGGCTGACACCCCGGCATTTTGCTTATTTGCGCGTGTCGGAAGGGTGCAATCAGGGCTGTACGTTCTGCACCATACCAAGCATTCGCGGCCGCATGAGAAGCAAACCACTGGACCGGATACTGCGGGAGGCAACAGAATTAATAGCCGATGGCGCATTTGAATTAAATTTAATCGGCCAGGATACGACCAGCTACGGTACGGACATAAACTATGACGGTCCGGGGCAGGGACTTTCCGGAATGCTCAGTGCGTTGGATTCGTTGCCCAATGTCGGGTGGCTGCGGCTAATGTATGCGTATCCAAGTTGTTTTACGGATGATATGATCCGCGCGATTGCCGATGCTCCGCATCTTGTCAAATACATTGACATGCCGCTGCAGCACATTCATGACGATATTCTTTACGCCATGCGGCGCAAGGTAACGCGAAAACAGATTGAAACACTGCTGGAGAAATTGCGACGCTGGATTCCCGGCATGAACATCCGCACCACGTTTATCAGTGGTTTTCCTGGCGAAACCGAAACGCAGCATCGTGAACTGCTGAAGTTTGTTCAGGATTTTGAATTTGACTGCCTCGGTGTATTTGAATATTCGCCCGAACCGCAAACGCCGGCGGGAAAGCTTTGGCAGAATGAGGCGGTGGCGGCGAATGTGGTGGCACGGCGCAAGGAAGAAATCATGCTCGCACAGCAGGCCATTGTGCTGAAAAAAAATCAGGCTATGGTGGGGCGCGTGCTGGAGGTGCTGGTCGATTCCGTGGATAAGGCGAAGCGGACCGCTATCGGCCGGCATGCCGGGCAGGCACCGGATATTGACGGACAGGTATTTGTGCGCGGATATGCGGCGAGTCCGGGCGAACTGCTGAAAGTCGAAATTCAGGAATTCAAGCACTATGATCTGATGGGCCGGGCGCTGACGGGCAGCCGGTCTTCCCCGGGCACGGGGCGGGTTGCCTTACCTGTGGTGGGTTAACTGGCGCGACAGTGGGCGGGATGGGCCGTGGCGCTGGGCGGCGCTACCAGACATGAACAGGTGTGCGTAATGTATCGGCATGTGCCTAACTTGATTACCGTGAGCCGGCTGGTGATTACCGCCTTGTTTTTTATTGCCATTAACGTTCGCGTGGATGCCAACCATTTTACCGATCTGATGGTGGTTTGCTTCGGACTTTTTCTGCTGGCCACGGGTAGCGACGTGCTGGATGGCTATCTGGCGCGATCATGGAAAGTGGAAAGCGCTTTTGGCAGGGTGGTGGATCCTTTTGCCGATAAAATTCTTATTTGCGGGGCGTTTGTGTTTTTCTGTTCGCCGGTGGTCCCGGCGGCGGTTCTTAATGCCTGCTCGCATCCGGCGATCTATTCGCCCACTGGAATCGCCCCCTGGATGGCGGTGGTACTGATTGCCCGCGAATTTCTGGTGACCGGCATTCGCGGTTTGGCGGAATCACGCGGGATAGACTTTCGCGCCAAATGGATGGGAAAACTGAAAATGTTTTTTCAATCCATCGCCGTTGGTGGCGTGGTGGTCTGTTTTATGGCCGCCTCTCCGTTGCGCGGCAGTATGGTGCTGTATGGGCTGCTTGTGGCGCGGGATGCGGCAATCTGGCTGACCGTGCTGGTCACGGTGGTATCGGCGTGGCAATATATTGTCAGTGGCTGGCGCGTTATGAGACCCGCCTGATCGGCCGGAACATTTTTGCCGATGCCAGATTCATCCGCTTGCCGATTATCCACAGATTGAACGTTTGGCGGGCACAGCGCGACGCTCGGATGCCCAAGGTCTGGCAGCGCGCTGGTTGCACTTTTTATGATTGGCGGGTAACACATAAGGCGCAAGTTGCACGGGTTGGCGGCAATCGGACCGCGACAAAGACCCTTAAACTGTAAACATGAATGAAAGTAGATAAATCAAGCAGGAGATTTCAATGGCGCCATTCGACAATTTTATTCCCGCGGTCGCCCAGGCTCTTCAGCAGCGCGTTGCCAAGCCCGAATGCCCGCTTTGCAAACAAACACAATGGGTGATTAACGATGTCCCGGTTTCCGCACCGGTGTTTGAGAAATCGGGTGAAATTAAATTTCCCGGTTCGGCCATGCCGCTGGCAGCGCTTATTTGCCGCAATTGCGGATACACAGCCCTGATTTCTCTTGGGGCGCTGGGAATGCTTAAGCCCAATGCGGCGGCTCCCGCTGCGCCGGCGACGACTGCTGTGCCCGCGACAACCAGCGCCGAATAAGTGCTCTGGTCGGCACTCTGCCGCATAGGCGAGTCGCGCGTTGAATGATCATTGCGGTGTTGCGGCAAACGGGCCTTTTCGCTCTTTGCGATATGCTTGCAGCCGTTCAATAACCAGGGGCGGCAGAAACCCGCCAAGGTTAGCCAGGTCCCCGCCGAGCGCGGCAATCTGACGGATGAGGCTGCTGCTGGTAAAGCCGAATTTTTCATTGGTCATAATAAAAACAGTTTCCACCTGGGCCACCGCACGATTGGTCAACGCCAGTTGAAATTCGTAATCCAGGTCGGTCATGTTGCGCAGGCCGCGGACAATGGCGACAGCACCGCGCTCCTGTACCAGGCCGACGGTCAGGCCATCATAGGCCTCCACTGTGACATTGGACGTATGGCGTAGAAGTTCGCGAATCATCTCCAGTCGTTCAGTTAACGGGAATAATTCCGATTTTTCAGGATTTTTGCCAATCGCGACAATCATGTGGTCAAACAGTTTCCGGCCCCGCATGATGACATCCAGATGGCCGAGTGTTGGAGGGTCGAAAGTGCCGGGGAATACGGCTATTTTACGCTCTTGGGACATGGCAATAATCTCCAGAAAGGGCAGCGGACGCGGACCGTCGCGGGCAATAGTCGGCATTCAGCCAGCCGATGAACTACCAATTTACCCGCAGAGGGATTGACTTGTCCAAAATTCCAAGTATTTTACCGGCGTTCGGTTGATTGTCGGCCGGTGGCCGGGCCGCCATAACGCGATGGGGCCACGGTACACAAAACGCTGGTGCTGAACCGATAAATGAGTCAGGCCGCGTATAAAACTGCGGCGCAATGGAGAAAATGATATGACGTGTAACCTCCTTTCCTCTGGCAAATCTGAATTTCTTGAACGGATAGCGACGGCAGCCGGAGACGTTTCCCTGAAAATGTTTTTTTCGCGGAGTCTGCCAGTCGTGGTTCCGGTCATCGGCTTTGTAACGGTTGCCGAGGCCGGGAAGGCAACCATGCGGCTCCTGGCTGAACTTCAGGCAGATATGGGCGATACGCCGGGACTTGAATCGATGGCCAAACGCCGTCGCGACCCGGAAGAGGATGAGTTGGAGGATGAAGATGAGGATGATCTGGAGGACGATGATGAGGACGACGACGATGACGAAGACGACGACTTTGACACCGAAGACGACCTGGATGACGACTTCGAAGACGATGACATGGATGATGAAGACGACATCTTCTATGAAGAGGATGAAGATGAATGATTGCCATTGCTTGGCGACTCGCGGCCTTATTTGAAAGTTCAAGCAAGACGCGCTTCGGATAAACACCGGCAGTCCCGGCCTGTTTCACGTCCGCACAAATCGGCTGCCGTTCGTCACCGTTGTTGGTTTTTTTCATCTGCGTTCGGCGTTACACTGGCGTTGGTATGAAATGGAGAAACAGCCAACCCATGTTCCGAAGCCGGGTCGACATTAATATCGACACTAATTCCGGCCCTGCGATGCGGCCCGCCCAACCGGTCGCGGGGGATGCGGCTTCGGCGATGGCCATAACCGGTCGGGGGCCGGAAGGGCTTCTGCATGGCAATGAAATTGTAATTCTTCTGGTCCGACCATCGGTCTGGTATCTGCTGGCCAGCAGTCTGCGTTTTTCCGCAGTCGTGGTGCTGCTGGCGGTTTGGCTGGGGCCACGGGCAATGGCGAACCATTGGCTGGAGTTCCAGACACTTATCTCATTACCGGCCATTCTGATCGCCGTGCGGGTTGCGTATGCAATTATGGATTGGCTGTCGCATTGGTATATGCTGACAAATTGCCGAATTATCACCATCAAAGGCGTTCGTCAGCCAGTCTTTTTTCAGGCGTCGCTGAGCAAGCTAAGCGACGTTCAAGTGATACGAACGCCCCTGGAACGGCTTCTGGGCCTGGGCAGCATTGGCTTTTCGACGGATACACACATTCATCCAGACAGTCTATGGCATTGGATTGCCCGTCCTGACCGGGTGCATCAGCAGATTGTGCGAACTATGCAGGACCGACGAAAATAACGCGTTCGTCGCCGTGGCGTGGCCTTTTGATATATGTAAACTTCAGCGCGGCAATTGCCCGCGGGCTGGTTTTGGTATGGATGACACGCGGGCGGCGGGAATAATTCGCCGGACCACCGCGTGTGAAGCCACATGGACGGCCTGTACGCCATGCGGCAGCTGAATCGCCAGAAGAGTGCCGTCGGAACCAAAAAAAAATGCCTCCTGCAACACCGCAAACCGCAGTACATTCACCTGCCAGCACTTTTTTGCGGTTAACCCGTCCATATGAAGCGGCCGGATTCCCATCGTTTGAAGCGAGCAATTCAGTCGCGTGGCAAGCGTGTCTGTCGAAATTTCCGCAAGATGCACCACCACGCCGGCGCGATGCGGCATCGCCGCGGCAAGCAGCACCATCGCAGGCATGGGAATCAGCATTTGGCGGGTTGTCGTCAGCTTTATTTGACTTGTTCCATCGGCGGCATCTATGCGAAGGTTGAGCCTGTTGCCCAGCCATCGGGCGCGGACGGTGCGCCCAGGCTGGCTCCATAAAATCGTTCTAAGACACCATGGCCTGGCCGTCAGGCCGGCGACGGACCGCAAGCCAACATTCCAGCGGGCGGCCGACAGCGGGCCCGGTCGGACCGCCTGCTGATTCCATTCCACCCGCCAGCGGCTGGCGTGGTGCCAAATGCCCAAATGCAGCGCCCCGATCACTTCCTTGTTGCGCATCAGCAGATACCAGGAATGGTGGCCAAGTATCTGGCCGCTGCCGGGCTGAACGGTCGGGATGTCGTTCACATGCCAGTGAAATTTTCCAGGTGCCGTCGCGGGCGGCCCTAAGGGAACTGCAGTTCCAGCCGTAACCGACATTAAGGCGATCCTAGGTATGCCTGGGGGCAGCCGCAGGTGCACAATCTGATTTCCGCGAGCCACCAGTATGGGAAGACTTTTTTCACCGATCGATTGTGCGGCCCGAACGGCGTGGCGAAATTGGCGGATCGTCCGCACCGGTGAGCCATCCACTCTGCAAATAATATCGCCCGGCTGAAGACCCGAATGTGCGAGTCCGGGCCGCAGTTCCAGGGAAATAACCGCCACGCCGCTTGCCGGCGGTTGACGCAGAATGGAAAGCACACGCTGGTTGGCCCGCTGCAGCGAATTGCCCACGGGATGCGCTGCCTGCAACGGACCTGGTGTAGCGCACCACAATATGGCCAGCAATGTCGCCCGCAATGGCGCGGAGCGTTTGTCGGTAATGTGGAGAATCGCCGATATATATTTCAATGCAACTCCGTTGCCGCGTCCGAATGTATCTGTCGTGTGACATAATCCAATCCGCCGATAACCAGTTGCTGAAATGCCGGATTTTTCCAGGTGGCCTGGCGGTGGCCCAGCGCGGAATAAAAGACACGTCCCTTGCCGTTCTGGCGTATCCAGCAATTGGGATAATCGGGCCGGTGGTAAATCGATCCTGTCATGCCGTGCGTTTGCAGCATGGTAATCACGTGCAAGTCTCTGGCCAGATTGGAAAAAGTGTACCATTCTTCCAGCATACGGAAAGATTTCGTCCCCAGCGCTGATATGCCCGGGAACTTTGAATCGACAATCAAATTGGTGGCTACCTGTTGGCCACCGTGTCCGGCAAATTCGCCTCCGATCATCTGAATATAATCTGATATTTTACCCGGCCTGCTGTGAAAAGTGTCCGTAGCGCAGTGCAAGCCCACAAATCCGCATCCATCGGATATGGCATTCAGAAAGGCCTTTTTTCCGGCCTTAGTCATGGGTGGCTGGCCATCGGTGCCGCGCTGGGTAAGGTCTCCGGTGGTGTAAAAAGCGAATGCGTCCCATTGATGAATGCGGCTGGGATCAAACAGGCGGCCGTCCTTACTGCAATGCACCGCGTAGCCATGGGCTTGGGCAAAATGCGTGAAAATAGTTTCAGCAAGCGAAAGTTTTCCGCCAACTCTACGAATAGTCTGGTGTTCAAAGCCCGAACTTTTCGTGAAAAATAAAACCCGCTTTTTCGCGCCCGCCGCCGGCGTCGTTGCACGCAGATTGGCTTTTGCCAGCGGCAAACCCGCCGCCGCTATCGTTGCTATAACCAATTCACGTCGCGTCAGTTGCATGGCTTTGCTCCTGATAAAGTGCTTTCGCCCGCCACGATTACCGCCTGATTCCCGGCGGGACAAATTTTCCCGAAAAGGCCTTTTTTAGCTGCGGATGTTATGGCAGTTGTAAACGCAGCCGTTCAATGCGGAAAATAAGTTCGCGTGCGGTGGCATCATCCGCGGCTTCGGCAATCACGCGAGCGATCGGTTCAGTATTGCTGGGACGGACCTGAACCCATCCTTCGGGCCAGTCAATGCGCACACCATCCTGCAGGTCCAGTTGCTGGGTGGAATATGCCGCTTTCACTTTTTCCACCAGTTGGTCAGCCTGCTGACGCGTGCAGGCGAATTTGGATTTGATCATGGCGTAGGCCGGCAGGCTGGCCACAAGTTCACTTACCTTTTTTCCGGTTCGCGTCATCAATTCAAGTATAGACGCCATTCCCATAAGGGAATCGCGGACCGGGCCGACGCGCAGGTCTATCACGCCGCCATTGCCTTCACCACCTATGATGGCATCTTCCTGCAGCATCCGGGCGGCTACATTGGCTTCGCCTACGGCGGTGCGCAGGACGGGGGAATCAAAGCGGCGGGCGATATCATCAATCATCCGGCTGGTGGACAGATTGCACACCACCGTCCCCGGTCGGGACATCAGGCGGTTGAGTACCGCCATTGCCAGAGTATATTCCTCTCCAATAAAGCGACCGGTTTCGTCTACCACCACCAGTCGGTCGGCATCCGGGTCCTGCGCGAAGCCGATGGCTGCCTTTTTTTCAATGACGACACGGCATAAATCCAGCAGATTTTCCCGAATCGGTTCGGGGGTGTGGGCAAATTTGCCGGTGGCCTCGCCATTGATATGTACCAGTTCCGCGCCCAGTTTGCCCAGCAGCATCGGCGAGGCGATGCACCCGGCACCGTTAATGCTGTCCAGCACAATCCGGTAACGGTGCGAGGCGATCGGTTTAGCATCCACATGTTGCAGCACGGTCTGTACATGATGGGCATGGCTTCGACTGTCGGAACTTAAGGATCCGACATGGTCCACATCCGCCGGTTTCCAGTTGCCGGAGGCGTACAGAGCCTTCAGCCGTTCAATAACCGTGGGGGGGAAGCCGACGCCATCGGCGCGGAGAAATTTTATTCCGTTGTATTCAGGGGGATTATGGGACGCGGTGATCACTATGCCGGCATCCGCCGTTAGAAAGCGTGTCATGAGTCCCACACTGGGCGTGGTCACAACGCCAAGATCCGTCACGTTTACACCGACGGAAAGCAGTCCGGCCGCCAGTGCGCAAGCCACCATCGGTCCGGAAACGCGACTGTCACGTCCCAGCACCGCCCGCAGCGGCCGCGTGTTGCCGGCAATCGCCTGGTTTTCCTGAAGCAGTCTTCCGAAGGCCTGCCCAAATCGTAGAATGGAATCCGGTGCCAGCGACTGGCCCACAATGCCCCGTATTCCGGAAACGCTGACAATTAATTCGGACTGCGGCATATACGTTTTTATCCTTTCCGCGCCTTTGTTCCTTCCTCTAGTCCAAGTGTATGGCAGAATACCAATGATGGAAATGAACGCAAGCCGGACCGATAGAAAAATCGGACAGGCTTGACGTCGTCCCCCAGCGGTAATGGATGGCTAGAGGAGACCGTGTGGCACGCGGACTCCTTTAAACCAGGACATGCGAAGGCCGCACAACACGAATGGTCCAACCGCCTGCCTGCCGCCGGGGCTGAATTATTTGCCGACAGCGAGCGTCACAACAGCCACGCCCAAACCGCCCAGGTGAAATCGGTTACTCGCCAGGCGGCGCATGCGCGGCTGGCCGGATCCGGTTTCTTGATCCACCCATTGTTCTGTGGCGCCTTTGGCGCCGGCCACCAGAATCCAAGCCGCTTTATCTCGACAATTCACCAGCAGAATTTTGCGATCTCCGGATGGCGTCCAAAAAGCCTGGGCGAAAAGTCGGCCGGCGGTTTTATTCGCCGGTGAACTGGCCAAAACCCGGGTGACCGGCATGTGATCCGCCGGTCCGAAGTTTTTCACCAGCATTTGCAGCACGCGGAAGCGGGCATTGGGAACACCGGTGGTCCAATTGACCATGGAAACACTTGGAAACTGACTCGGATAGCCGATCAATTGGCTTTCTCCGACCACATGAATTCCCATTGCGGCAAGTTTTGCGTACATATATGCATACATTGCACCGCTTAAATTCCAATACATGTGCGGTATCGGGCGGGCGAGTTGTGGGGCGGTATCGTCGGGTAAAATTGAGCCAAGTTCGTCAACATCTGTAAGTGTCTGGGGCGAAAGCCGTCGCCGGATTTTTTCCACGGCCCGCACCTGGCCTAGAAAGTTATCCGCCTGTTTGAAAAACAGCGCGGGCCACACTGCGGGTTTGTCGGCTGCTGTCGGCTGAGCATAAAAATGATAAGAAATCATATCCAGCGGAGCGCCATGGGTATGGTTGCGAGGATTAAGAAAATATTCAAACCATGAAAGGCTGTTGGCGGGGGTGCCCAGGGCCATTCCCACAAATCGTGTGTGCGGGGATATTTTGTGAATCGCCGCGGTGATCGCATCGTAATACCGTGTGTAAACCTGCGGCGTCATGTGGTGTTCCCACTCCACTTCATTTAGAACTTCCCACCAGGCAATATGGTAATGAAAGGGCGAGGGATGCCATTTTCCAAATTCATCATGAAACCCGCCGCGGGTGTACCAACTGACCAGTCGGGCGTAATAATCTGCCACGGCCTGTATCCCCGGCTTGCGTAACGTGGTTCCCTGTTCATAACCCCAGTCCACCTGATCCGGATTTTTTGGATAGCCGATCGGCTTTGGTGTTTTGAACATCCATTCCGGGATAGTACTGAAATTCATAATGACAGAATGGCCTTTCGTGGCCCGCATAAACGCCCGCACCATTGGATCAATGAGCGAAAAATTCCAACTGGTGTGGCCATTGGCCGGCGGTTTAAGCTCTGCAACCGCAAGTCTCGGATACGGCAGCCACGGCACGAAACGCACATCATTGGCGCCCAGTTTGTGGACGGCTTTCAGGGCGCGTTGACCGACCCGTGAATTGGGCCGCAGAAGCGGATTGACCACGACCTGAAGTGTGGGAACGGCGTTTGAAACGGGGCCCGTTTGCGCCCAATTGACGTTTACCCGAACTATTCCGCCCGGCACCTTTGCGGATACAGGATTGAACGCACTGATGAATGCAACGCCAGCCGTTGCCAACACAACTTTTCGTGACTTAAATGTCAGTTTTCGTAAAATACCCATGCCGACCTCCGGAACGAAACGATACCGGATTAAACCATTGATGGCATCTGTCGTCAACGAGATAAATAGTTGAGACACAACGACCTGAATGCAATCAGGGCAATCTGTTGGGGGGCTGCAAATTTTTCCGGGCTGGCGTTAATTCCGAAGGATAAATGCATGTCAAGGATATTGGAAGTTGTACGCCAATTGACCAACTCTTGGACAAGACTGAAGCGACGATCAGTCTGGGACTGCGAGTGTTGTGTTGTCGCCATGTCGCCTTGAAGGAAACAGTGCTCCGGTCAAGATTCAGGTGCGTCCTCGTTTCACTTTCCAAGGGAACTGCGGAAAGAAACCCGCGGCGTTAAACGCAAAAAGGTCGATCGGCTGATCACCTGCGCGTCAGATCGGCGGGAAATGATCCGGTATCCAGCGTTCAACGCCAAGGCCTGGCAGATTGGCAGCGGACCAATGGAAAGCCAGTGCCGCGTGCTCTCTGATCGCGTGCGCGGATCGGTCATGCGATGGGACACGGACAATGCCGAAGCCGTCATGGCCTTAGAATCCATGGAACAGAGCAATCAGTGGCCGCTATACTGGAAAATCGCCACGTTACGCAACAATTAGATCGTGCCCGAAAAAATGGCCACGCCCAATCAAATCGGTTGAATCGGCCGCTGTTCCACCACGCTTAGTCCAAAGCCATCCAGACCGTGCAGCTTTTTAGGGCGATTGGTAAGTACAATCAGCTTTTTAAGTCCCAGATTTCGCAGAATTTGCGCACCAATCCCCAAATCTCTCCGCACATTGGACTCTCCGCCAATTTCCGGGTGCGGTTGGCGAAGTGTGTTTGATTTTATTTCGCGCAGCCTGCCCAAAAGTGCCAGTCCGCGCGATTCCTGTCGCAGGTACACAATTGCGCCGTTACCGGCTTTCTGGATCATTCGCATCGATTGCCGCAATTCTCGACCGCTTGGTGTGAAATTTGCGCCAAATACGTCGCCCAGAAGATGCTCGGAATGCACGCGCACCATTACCGGGTCTTCCTGGGGAGGTGCTTGTCCCGTGGCAGGATCTAATTGACCGGTTGGTCCAGCACATAACGCTAGATGCAGCAGCGAATCCTGCCCGCTTTCGTAAACATGCAGCGTAAACGGACCCTCCGCCGTGTCCAGCGGGACTGATTCGAGCCGGTGCACCAGCGTTTCGCGCCGTAAGCGATATTCAATCAGGTCCGCAATGGAGCACATCAACAGGTTATGGCGGGCGCAGAATGCCTCCAATTGCGGCAGGCGAGCCATACTGCCATCTTCAGCCATAATTTCAATGATAACGCCCGCCGGGTACAACCCCGCCAATCGCGCTAGATCCACCGAACCTTCGGTTTGACCTGCTCGCTCCAGAACGCCGCCCGCCCGGGACCGCAACGGATTGATGTGGCCCGGCCGGCACAGATCATCGGGTTTAGACTTCGGATCAATTAATATTTGAATGGTTTTGGCTCGCTCGGACGCCGATACGCCTGTCGTAATTCCAAACCGCGGATGGGCATCTACGGTGACGGTAAATGCCGTGCCCAGCGGTGCCGTGTTCTGCGACCATTGGGGATGCAGCGCCAGACGATCACAATCTTCCGGGGTCATGGCAACGCAAAGCACGCCACGTGCTTCCTTCACCATAAAATTCACAATTTCGGGTGTAATCGAACCGGCGGGACAAACCAAATCTCCCTCATTTTCCCGTTCCTGATCGTCCACCAGCACCACCATGCGGCCACGGCGCAGTTCAGCCAGTGAATCGTCAATTGAAGCAAAGCTCATACTTTTTGCCACTTATAGCGGACGTGTACTGAAAGCTCAAACTGTCCGAAAAATCAAGCCCGTAGAAAATGAAGCTGCGATTCCTGAAGTTAATTGCCGCAAACAGCGATCACCAGCCGTTTTCAGTCAACACATCCGTAACTATGCAGCACGGCTGACGTGGCCCGTCGCCCGTCCCGCCGTCCTTTCGCCAACGGCTTCCATTAACCTATAATTTCGCAAATACAGTATTAAAATTCTAGTTTGGGGAGCATATCTTCAATGTTTGGCTGCCCGGGCATGTCGGCGGCGTAGTAACTTGTTGACCTTGCGGACTGTTCAGCGGCACCCAAGGCGATCCTTTAGCCGGAGAACGCACCAGCACCGAATTCTGAGACATCATTGCCTCCTCGGCCATCGGGCTGAATCCTCCCGGTTTTCCCGCCTGTCCACCCTTAATCATTTTGTCCAGCATAGCCTTGGCCTGCGGCGAATATTCCTGGAGATAGGCAAGCTTTTTATCTGAGCAGCTTCCGCAGGCATAAAAGTATGCCTGAACCAACGTCGGCTTGCCCGTTGCGCCGGTCAGCGGAGGATAATCCGTCATTGGGCGAATATGCAATGTGCCGTTGCTGGTATCCCAATAATAAGCCCTGGATGGCACCCCGGTCGTCGATCCGCCACCCATAAAACTGCGGATGGATAGCGCCAGTACCACAATAATAACCACAACCGCCACAATGCTGACCACTGCGGAGTTCCGGTTAATTGTATCGCGTAAATTTCCTGGTTTCAGACTTTCCTTCCAATTGTATGGCAAAATCATGTGAACCGATCCTTCATAATGCGGCCTGAATAAGGCAAGAATAGAGATATGCCTGTCAAGCCAATACGCCGATACCCGCACGCAACAGAACGATGCGTAATCCCTAGTTAACAGAAAATGTAGCACGTTTAAGGAAAAATACAAGTCCGTTGCCGATGCGACGCATACCCCGGTCTGTCTGCAACAGGTGGCGGCCTGTTACAAAATGCCGCTTGGCAAATCCGTAATCCTTCTTCGGTCATATCCGAGTAAATAGACCGCCTTCCGAATACAGGCCTCACGGCAGGCTGAAATGGCGACCTTCTATTCCGATTGCGGTATTGCGGTTGCATTTTTTTTTCCGGCGTTGCCAAAACCACCGAAACCTGTCGAACAAAAGGGCGGCGGCATTCATATTTTTTTTTCCTTGGATTTGCCATGGAGTCCCAAACCAAGGATATTGTAGTCCATCAGGAACGGTTTTTACCTAAATCCGAGGACGGTTATGCCAGTTGAATTAGCCCCGCTTGAAATCGGATTGTGCAGTTGGTCTATCGGCAGCAGTCAGATTCCCCGTATCCGCGCCGTCCTGAGTCAACTGGACCTTCGCGCCGTACACCTGGCCCTTGGTCCTGTTCTTGCCGCGCCTGCCGCTCGGCGGAACACATGGATTTCCGCAGTGAAAAAAAACACCATGGTTCCTACCGCCGCGATGATCGCCTTTCCCGGCGAGGACTATTCTTCGCTGGCCAGCATTCGAAAAACGGGCGGCTATGTTCCTGAAAATGTGTTCATAAAACGGCTCAAGCGAACTGTGGACGCCGCAAAGATATGCAAGAAAATTGGCATCCGATATCTTTCAACGCATGTTGGTTTTATTCCGGCACCGCGCGATCGAGTCGCGTATGCTGATTTTTTAAGCCGCCTGATGCATGTAAGTGATGAGGTTGCGGGGCAAGGCGTCAGTTTGCTTTTTGAAAGTGGCCAAGAGTCCCCGGAAACACTTGCCACCACCATGGAGCGACTCCGAAGGGATCATGTCGGGATAAATTTCGATCCCGCCAATATTCTGCTTTATGGGCAGGGCGATCCGGTTACCGCCGCGCTTGTCCTGGCACCATGGATTAAACATTTCCACGCCAAAGATTGCAAACTTCATCCCCGCCCGGTGGCCGACAGTTGGCGCGGCAAGGATGCCAACCTTGGTCAGGGCGATGCGCGACTGGCGGATGTTATTCGGGTACTTGTGTCGCGTTCCTACCATGGTCCAATTGTTATTGAACGCGAACTGGCCAAAGTTTCCACCCGGCAGATCGCTGCGGACATCGCCTTTCTTCGCCAGATTGTGGACCATGTTCGTCAGGCCAATATCTAATCGCCGCCTGCGGCGGTCGGGCGATTCGTCTGCCCTCCTGGCCACCCGACATGGTTCTGCATCGGTCACACCATCGCCGCGGCCGCGGGTTATATCTATTGCGCAAACAGCCTTATTCGCCTGTGCCACGCAATCGGCACGTGATTTAAGGCATATCCCGCCCAGATGCATCCGCCCGCTTCACATTTTGCAGCGGCCGGCATTTCGGTTGTAATAGCATTCAATTGAATAGGGATACTGGAGTGATTCTGGACAAAGGGGTGGTTGTAATGGAAACGATTCTTGCCTTGGATATCGGAACCTGGACCACACTGGTTCTGGTGGGACTGCTGACTCTGATGATTTTTATCTGGTTTGCGGTGCGTTACTGGCTGGTGAATGCGCAAAATTCCGCACTCCGGGATATTAAAACGCCAACCATTGATCGTCTGAATACCGCAGCCCTGGAAAAATTTGATGACCCGGAGGCCGTCGCCCGGCTTGGTATGGATGAACCTGCGCCGGAAGATCTTTTGGCCGCAGTCCCTGACGAAAAGCCAGAATCCGTTCTGGAGCCGCGTCATTTTGTGCACGTCAAGCAGGTTGATCCCGTCCGGCAACCAGACCCGCCTAAGCCAGATTGAAAGTAGATCGCGTGACAGCCAAGCCATCCGATTCCGTTCAAGACAGCTCCCAGGTGGGGGGGACGCTAAGTTCCGCGGCCAATCTGACCACACCGAATCCGGATTTAATTGCTGGCCGCCTTCGGCAAATCGCCTCCGAAATGCGGTTTGATCTTGTCGGCGTGGCACCGGTTGAGGAAAGCTCTCATGCCGATTATCTGCGCAGCTGGATTGCATCCGGTTCGTTTGGGCAGATGAATTATCTGGCTCGCACCGCCGAGGGTCGCATAAATCTTCGCGCGGTTCTGCCCTGGGCGCAAAGTGTGATTTGTGTCGCCATGAGCTATTACACGCCATCCAATCCAGCACCCAGTGCGGAACAGCCGGTTGAACTGAGTTTGAACCAGCCCGGATCGGAGAATGCCAATCATGTTCCGGCGAAAATCGCCCGCTATGCCTGGGGACGGGACTACCACCGTGTGTTGTATGCGCGTCTTAGACAGTTTGAAAGGCTGATCCGCCGGGAAATAAATGTATCTTTTGAATCACGAATATATGTGGATACTGGTCCATGTTCCGAACGGGAATTGGCGGTGCGCGCAGGCCTTGGCTGGATGGGAAAAAACACGCTGCTGATTCATCCGCGGCACGGTTCCTGGTTTGTGCTGGGGGAATTGGTGACATCATTGCTGCTTACTCCGGACCAGCCGCAATTGGATCGCTGCGGAACCTGTACGCGTTGTCTGGATGCATGCCCAACGGCCGCGTTGACACCCTATCGGCTCGACGCGATGCGCTGCATCAGCTATCAGACGCTCGAAAACCGCGGCGATATACCGCCGGAGCTTCATGAATCCATCCGGCAGGCTGGCTTTATCGTTGGATGCGATATTTGTCAGGACGTATGCCCGTTCAACCGCCGACCATTGTCCAGTTCGGAGTCTGATTTTCTTCCATCCGCGCCTGCTCCGGCCATGGATGCCAGAGCCGCACGGGCTTGGACTGCCGCGGAATGGGATACCGCCACCCGCGGCCGCGCTTTCCGCCGGGCGAAGCCCGAAATGTGGCATAGGAATGCACGAATTATTCTTAACCAATAGATGTCGCCACTGGCTCCAATTGGTATTTGCGCAATTTCGCCGGAGGCATTGCGGGCTTGCGGAAAAAAAATGCGGTCGGTGGAAATAAGCAGCCATTTTTCGGCCGATAGGCAAATGGCCTGATTCACAGCCCCATTAATCGCATAACGTCCCCGATGAGCGGTTATCAGGCCGAAGTTTATGATTAAGCAAATCAGACACCCGGCGACCTGCGGGCGTTGGCATCAGGGTATTGGCATACGCTGGAAGCAACGCAACGCTGGCGGCAGACAGCCACTATGGCCGCGGGCCAAACCACCGTGGGGGTCGGGCGTCTCGCCCGAAAATAAACAGCCAGGGGCCGTGCTCACCGCCCAGCACACCGGGTAACCCATAACCGGAAGCCAATGATCATCACCACGAAACAAAGGCACACCGGAATAAACCAATCCACAGATTTCACCGATTTTGTTTCCATGCGCAAATTGGCCGGAGTTCGATTTTTCTGTTCATAGATCGTCGTTTATTGTAAAAGACCGCGGCGGACGCGGATAAACTGTCACACCAATAGCCGCCACCAATATCCCGTCAGAAGGCATGGAATCAACAGTTAAATTCGGTGAAACACATGTCGCAGGCCAAACCACCGTGGGCGTCGGGCGTCTCGCCTGAAAAGAAACAGCCAGGATGGCCCTCACCCTGCAATAAAGCCTTCAAATTTTGGCCGTCGGAGGTATAGAACATGTAAGTTAATAACTGGCCGTTTTTGCCCATCCCTTCGTGGCCGGTTTTAACCCGCCCGCTGACAGTTTTCCGACCAGTTGTCAGCCGCCCGATTCCCCATTAATATGAATATCAGTCGATTCACAGTCGTCTGGGCCGCTATAGGCGTTGTCTATTGTTTTCAGTTTCGCCAATTGCCTTTATCAACGCAGGCGAAGGCTTCCATGGACGCGCTTCCTGATTTCATGCCAATCGCCTGAAGCGATATCGTATCTATAATATTTTCCTTTGTATTGAAATGTGTTTCCCAATACACGTTCGAATGGAACCCAAGTACCCTTCAGCAGCGTCATGGAATTGCCATTAGGGCCATTCTTGAGCAAGAATCGGCCTTTCAATCCTACGTCGATCCAGTCCGTGCCCGGGTGGCCGGTTAGGAGTGACACCAGGGGTGTGTGGAAATTATCATGATTCTGGTATGTGAACAAAAAAGTTGGGGTGCTCGGGCGGCCGCAACCAAGATCGATTTCATGCAAGCTGCCGGGAGCTTGACTACCAACAATTCGACAAAGTATAGAGTGCCGCCCGTGGCCGTACGGAATGTAGTATGTGCCTGGGGCCAGTTTGCCACGTGGTTCATACCCAATGCGATTAAGAAGTTCCAGCGAATTCAGATAACGAAGCTGCTCATATTGCCGGTTAGCAAGGAAAAAACCCGCACCAAGGGCCATCAACGCCACGATGACATTGATGATCACCGATTTTGCAAATTTTGTTTTATTTTCTGCCATGGCCAATCTCCTTTTTCTGGGTTGCTTCCGTTTGATGCCTTATCCGAGGATATTAATGGCGGATGGTCGAGAATGTTGTTGCATCAAATGGCGGTGGAAATTTCTTGATCAAATGCCTAGCGCAGGCGAGTGAACCGTCGTGGTATAAAACATACTACTCATGGAATTTTACCGTGTTGCATCGCATGTAGGATCGCTTTGTACTGCTGGGGCGTCAGCGGCTGATGATGACACAAATTGTTTAATCCTTGATATAGCGTGTCGTTTTTGAGGTGCTTTCCTAAGCACAGATCATGCTCCCGACGAAGGTGCGCCGGGAGGCACCACCCACCTTTGCTGGCTAGCTCCGAGATCGCCTCAGCCCCTTCGACGGACTCTCCGCCGGGCGTAACTCCCGTGAAGAAATCCCAGATGTCGTGCACCCATTGCCAGATATTGCCCGTCGGATCCGCCGCCCCCACCGGCCCACTCTTCACATACTCATACAAATTAATCCCGCCGTCATACCCAATCGGATCACGTTGAATCCAGCGCCCAAGTACCGGGTTATAAGTCCGATTGCGAACGTAATTAAGCTGCGATTCCGGATCAAGGCGGTAGCCGCAGTAAATTATTTCATTCGCCCCGTAAGTCGATTGCACATCATCATCGGTAAACCACACGCCATCCGCACCCGGCGCGGTGAAAATCAACGTATTTCCATACGTGTCCGTGTCATACGCTTCTACGATACCGCCACCGGAATTGGTCAGCGCCACCGCGCGGTACAGCAAATCCTGCAGAAGGTAATACGCCCCGGCAGGCGCTGATTGCGGCCCGGCGGCCACCAGCAGGTTCAACTGGACACATTCGTCAATATATGTTCCCCAGATGTACTGTTTCGTAGGCGT
>DAIDJN010000053.1:0-69484 GCA_027451365.1 Phycisphaerales bacterium
CTTCGGCACAACCGGGTGCGGATGGATCGATTGACCTGATACCGGGTGCGAGCAATGCCCGCATCAGTTATATGGGCTATGACAGCCGGGGGAATGGTACGGTCTCGGTGGATGGCAAGGGCGAATCGGGCGTCAAAATAAAGGATGCCCAGGGACGTGAACTGGCTTGGCAGTTAGCGAATGCCAGCGTATGATTTAAATTACCGAAGCAAGGTCGGCCTTTCTCAAGGCAATTTATGGTCGCACTGGATAAACAATTTGTTCACCGCAAAGGCACAAAGCCACGAAGCAGTCGCCGTCGCGAGGGCGCATTCGGGTGCTATGGCAAATCCTCGACTGTCTCTGTGTGCTCGGTGAACTCTGTGGCTTGCGATTATCCCAACGGCGGAGTAACGGGCAATATTCCCAACGGCACGACGGATTATATCTGGCCAGGCTGGCAGACGATGGAGGAACGTAATCCATTCGGCGGGTCAGGCAGTACGGATACACCGGTTCGGCAATATGTCTGGGGCACGTATATTGACGAATGTATTCAAATTAACCTGCTTGTGGCCGCCGGGCCGCAATCAGTGCCTGCCGGGGCGTATTATTTGTTGCAGGATTTGCTGTACCGGGCGGTGGCGCTGACCAATTCCGGCGGCTATGTCGTAGAAGCCTATGACACGGATGCCTATGGCAATACGCTGGTGTTCACTGGCCCGGGCGCGGATGGCATTTGGTTTACGGATGATGATGTGCAGTCCGATTACGGCGCGAACGAAATTATTTATTGCGGCTATCGCTTCGATCCTGAATCACAACTGTATTATGTCCGTAATCGGACTTATAACCCCTCCCTTGGCCGTTGGATTCAGCGTGATCCGATTGGGTATCAAGGTGGGATTAATTTGTATGAGTATGTGGGCAGCGGGCCGGTGGCAGGGGTGGACTGGGCGGGCCTGGCGGGCGCTGCGCCCTCTGGCGGGATTTCCGGCCAAGTCGATTATACGTTTGCGATGCAATATTCGCATATGGTCACAAAGAAGGCGTCGGCATGGGTCGAGAAACTGAAACCGATGGTCGTTTCGAAAATGGTGTTTTCGGATAAGGGGCTAAGCATCGGGTTGACCGTTACGGGGGCGTCTCGGAGCAATTCGCTAATGGACCTTAGTGTGGCTGGGCTTGTCTTCACGGCGGGTTACACAATAACCCACCAGAACGGCTCGAAAACCACTGGTTCGCTTAATTCCTCACCGGGCATCGCGGGGGCGCCGCCAAGTGTAACGGGCTCCCTTGCTAATACGCCACCTCCGGGCGGGGGATTTGGGTTCGGCGGAAGCGTGGGCTTGGGGGGCGCCGGGTTCTCCGCCGCGCTGAATCAAATATATTCCGCCGACGTTGGCGGCATCAAGACCCAGGTAAGCGTAAACGAGAATTATTCCGCGAATGGCTCTTTGACGGTCACCCCTTCCGGCACCTTGGGCTATACAATTCCGGGCCTTCCTGTCACCGTCGGCGGGTTCGGTGGAGGCACCGTTCCCATAATCGGCGGTGGGCCGGCGAGCGGGTATGCCGGGGCTAGCCTCATGGTCACGCTGGGTAAATGGAGTTTGACCGGGACGTATTGCCGGTCGGCGGCAGGGGGGAATGCCGGGGGCGCACAGCTTAAATGGGGCTACGGTCGGGGCTACGTGTACCTAAGAGGGTGGGACAATACCTCGAACAAGTCTGTCGGTCCGAACCCGCCGGGGGCTGGCGGCATCGTTGGATGGGAATATAAATATAAATGACAAGAAAGGGGATTAAGGTTATATGACGATCACCAGGTCCTACCTTCGCCAATTAGCGGGCGCATGCGCATCGCTTTCCGTTGCGCTTTGCATGTCGCAGGCCTCCGTTGCCAGCGGTGGGCCGAAAGGTTCAGTGAGTCGGCTGCGCGTGCCGCTGGACGATATCATTTGTCTTTGGTCGGCGACGGGAGACGAGTCGTTTCGCTACCCCGGCGGGCACACGTCGCAGTCATTCGACGCGCTGCTTTGGGGTGCCCTTACGCCCAGGGGGCACGCGGTTCCGGTTCGCCTGCTGTCGCTCGCGGTTCGGCGTTCCAAGAAATTCTGTATGGTTCAATTGGCCAGTAATGGCCTGATCGGTTATACCGCTTCCGACGGCGAGAAATTTAGGTCGCTGCTGTTTGATCCACGCAGCAATGGCTCGCTGGTAGCGGTGCTGACCCGGGCACCCGTTATCCAGACCTTTTTTGGGGTGGGGCCTTCGCAATCTTATCCGATGTTCCGAATGGGCGCGCTCAGGAGGCCCGGGAGGCACGTTTTTTTTATGTCGTTGTCACGAATCTGGCTGCGATTGATGTCGCGGCACTGCAGTCGCCTTTCTTACGATGGTCGCGACCGGGTGCTGACAGTTAGAACGCTGGCGCCAGGGGAAAGTTCCCGCGTACGCTTTACTTTTTCAAGTTGGCCGATGCCAGAGGCGCCCCGGCGGCTTTTCGTTATTATATCGGCTGTAGACAGGACGGTGGCGCTCCGCCACTTGACTGCTAGCGTTCATCTGCGACTGCTCCTTCCGGGCCTTTTTCCTAAGCTGCCAAGTTTCGCCGGCGGCTTTTCCCCAAAGGTCGTCGATCTTAATACCAAGCGGATTGATCGCTCTAATTTCGTGAAGCGCTATGCCGCTGCCGTGTCGGCGGCGGGGCAAATTTCCGCGCGAGCGGTAGCCGCCCGGCGCCGGTTCCTGAATTGGGCGGTCGGTCGAAAAGAGGCGAGCGTGTTGGATGGGTGGATTAACAAGGGAATTGCGCCGATGCGGCCCGCAGCGCAGGCCGTGAAAGGAGACACCAAGTGAAGTTAACAATGCCGGGCTGGCTATCATGGACCGCAGGGAAAATTCTCCGGCCACGCTGTTATGGCGTATCGGTATTGCTTGCAGCCGAGGCGGTTAGCCTGTGCTGCTGTTCACTGTTTGCGGCGGCCAATGTGGCGGCTGTACCGCCTTCGCCCACACCTGTGCCGCTGCCGCGTATGATTCGACTGGTTCAAAGCATCCCGGATCGCATGGCGCAATTGGACCAGCAGTTGAGGACAAAGGCACCCCTGGGAAAGATGGAGTTGTCGATACATCTGGGGCGCGACGTTTTGGCACCCCATCGAGGCCATGGGGGCCGGGCATTCCCGCCATTCGCGGCGAGGTCCGAGTTCTTTTCCTATCATAATGGCAATTGTGATGCGGTGTTCACCGCGCGAGGGGGCACCGAATGCTATTGCGGCCACAAAGGGAATATCCGGTACGCCGCCGTCTTTGACAATCACTTTGCAAATAAGGTCTTTTTCGTTATCGGCAAGGGCGGCGTGAAGGCGGCCGCATTGCCGCCCGTGCCCCGGTGGCTGGCCAAGGGAGTGCCTACGGATCCGGCGAATTGGAACATCCCCAAAGCTGTCGTCATTACACCAAGCTTTACGATTTCGCCGGCGGAGCTGTGGAATTGTGACTCTGCCGCTATAACGATCAACCCTTGCAGAGCGAAATTCCAGCTCGCGACGGGCTATTTTCGGTTTGGTTTCGGCCGGTACCGGCGAGGCCAGGCTCCCCCTCCGTTGCGAACGGTTGAGATGTCTGGCTTGCAGAGAAAACACGGCTTGGAAAGCGAGACGATCCTGTCGATCAGGACGGGCACCCGGACGACCACGCTGCCTATTCATCTGACGGGCGATTCGCTTGCGAAGCTTGGGTTTAACGTTGTGCCACTAACGGCCAAGACGCCCGCTCCTGCGATAAACCCGCTGACACCGTCGCAAATTGCCAAGGCTCGGGTGATGCGAGAGCGTTTTGAAAAATGGGCGGGTGTGCGGAGCCGATTGCACCCGGGGTCACAGGTCAAACTGAAAAAGAGTGGTGGCCACAAATGAGCCGGTGCACGGGCGCACGGGGGCTATTGTCAGATGTTGCGGGTGCCCATAAATCCAGCGCCGGACAGTTTGCTGTTTGCGTCCAATCAGGGATAGAATCCGTCTAAACCAATTGTCTGCGGAGCAATTATCTTGGTCGCGCTGGATAAGCAATTTTTTCACCACCACGGCACCAAGCCACAAGGCCGCGGCCGCTGGCGCGATGTGTCTTGGCAGGCGGGAAAATCTCCTGGTCGCCGGACCGCAGACATCTTGTCTGCCCGTCGCCCTCGCGATACATCCATTTCCTCCAATACCTCCGGTGCGAATGAAATAATCTATTGCGGCTATCGCCTTGATCCCGAAACGCAGCTTTATTACGTCCGCAATCGGACGTACTACCCGGTACTTGGGCGTTGGATTCAGCGTGATCCGATTGGATACAAGGGTGGGATAAATTTGTATGAATACGCCGGAGGCGGCCCGACGGCGAAGATCGATCCGCGCGGCGATCTTCCTTGGTGGGTATGGCTGGTTACGCCTATCTTGGCTGCCCGGGAGATGCGTTGCCGCGAAGATTTCTGTGATCAATTGAAGCGGCGGTGCGAGAAGTTGGTCGGAAGCCCGAATGCCACTGCGGCACAAATTACATTCTGCCAAAAAGAGGGTCCGAAGTGTGGCTTTGCCAGCGCAATCGGCCTTTCCGAGGCCGCCCTAAAAGTGGTCCCGTTTACGGGGGCAACCGGCTATAAACCACCAGGGGTGGGTTCCGCGATAATACCCACCGTGATTTCAACGGGTAAAGCCATAATCGTCCATCGTCGATAAAGGGGTACCTATGCGACGGAGAATTATCGTCATCGTCTGTTGCGCGCTTTTAGCGACCGCCGGATTGGCGGTGGTCGTACGGTTCGCCGTTATTTCGTGGTTGGAATCTTCTGTGAGGGGGCCAACCTTTAGTCCCGGTGCGGGGCCGGTTTCCCGTGTCAGTTTGCCGGCAGGCTGGAGATTTTCTCGGGTCAAAATGTACCGTAGCTATCCGGGCGGCTTTATAGTGGACGCATTTCGCGGAAAGGAGGATTTTACGATCATATGTAATCCGGAAAACGCCCGGTTCATTGCCTTGCAGGCCCGTGCCGCCATTTCCGTGCCCAGCGGGCGTATCCCGACGGCTGGAGTGCTGAGGACGTGGGAAGTCCACCGCCTAAAGCAAGGGGGCTTCTGGGCGGTGAGCAGGTCTTCGCCCATTGTGGCAATGGGCAACAATCGTTGGATGTTTGAGCGGGCCAACTGGGACCGGCGGGATATACGAGGAGCGCTAAATTCAGTGGTGCTTCGCAAAATAACAAATCATCCAACGGGCCACGGAACGCGAAAGGGCGACATCCAACATTTCGGCATCTCACCGACAAAATAAACGCAAAAAAATAACACCATCATCCGCAAGCCTCTACATATTTTCCCGGCCCGGAGTTCCTTGCGATCCGCGGATGCCGTTAAACCAGATTGTTGTATATGTCACTGGTGTCCGTATTGCGAACCGTGTCCACCCTGATTTTCTGAATTTGAGTAACGGGCGTGCGAGGGAAGCGAGAGGCGCTGCGCTTCAATAAGACGCGATGCGGTGTATCGCTTAATGAGCAGGGCAGAAGACAAAAGTTGGTATTTGGTATTTGGTATTTGGCGTGGAGCCGCGGCTGCGCCGGAAACAGGAGTTGATCGAACAGGTAATCAGGAGGGCTTACGGCAATGAACGGTCCCGATTGGCGAATCCGATGCGGCGGGGGCGCGTGTGGATTTGAAATTTGAGATTTGAGATTTGAGACTGACGCGGCGGGCGGGACGCCCGCTCCCCAGACCAGGCGGGCTATTATCGCAGATGGGTGCGGGGGGCACTATAATTGTGGCATGATTTATCTTGATAACAACGCCACGACCCGCCTGCATCCTGAAGCGCTGGCTGCCATGCAGCCGTGGCTGCAGGATCAATATGCCAACCCATCAAGCATGCACCAGTTCGGGCAGAATGCCCGCCAGGCGGTGGAGGGCGCCCGCTACCAAGTGGCCACCCTTGCCGGCTGTCAGGCGTCTGAGGTGATTTTTACCAGTGGCGGAACAGAGGCGGATAATGCCGCAATCATGGGCGTGGTGGCGAGTGCGGCAGTGGACCGGCAGACCATCATTACTTCTGCGGTGGAACACAGCGCTGTGCGCGAAATGCTGGCCGGGCTGGCAAAGCGGGGCTGGCGCATAGTGGAAATTCCTGTGGATATTTCCGGACACCTGAATTTAACCGTTCTGGAAGCGGCCCTTCGCGATTACAAGGCGGCGCTGCTGACAATCATGTGGGCAAACAATGAAACCGGTGTCCTTTTTGATGTCACTACCATCGGCACCCTCGCCCGCGCCCACGGCGTATTGTTTCACACCGATGCGGTGCAGACCATGGGCAAAATGCCTGTTTCATTCGCCCGCATGCCGATTGATCTTTTATCGATGAGTGGCCACAAGTTTCACGGCCCTAAAGGAGTTGGTGCCCTGGTGGTGCGAAGGGGCGTCCGCTGGCAGCCGCTGATCCGTGGGGGGCCACAGGAACGGGACCGTCGGGGCGGCACCGAAAATGTCGCTGGAATTGTGGGAATGGGCCACGCCGCAGCCATTGCGGCCGGTCGTGTGGCGACACCTGAACACGTGCGCATGGTGGGCCAAATGCGAGACAAACTGGAGACGGGAATTCTGAATTCAATTCCGGAATCACATGTCAATGGTGATACCGCCCATCGATTGGCAAACACCACAAACATTGGCTTTGACGGACTTGAAGCCGAAGCCATCCTGATTCTGTTGAGTCAGATGGACATTTGTGCCAGCGCCGGCGCGGCTTGCTCCAGTGGATCCCTTGAACCTTCACATGTGTTACGCGCAATGCACATACCCGAACGAACCGCGCACGGGTCTATCCGCTTTTCGCTGTCTGATTTTACCACGCCCGAGGAAATTCAAATCACGCTGGAAGTTCTTCCAGATTTGATCAACCGGCTGCGAAAGGTTTTGCCCGTGGTATAATTCATGATCGCGAATATGCTGCTCCGGAGCAATCGCGCACAACCGGCCAACGCTGCCACGCGGCAAAACGTCGGTCCGGGTGCCCGGCCCCCGACCGGGGATGGGGATCAGTCGGCGGAAGCCGTTGCATCTGCTGGATGGTCCACCGATTCCAGCCGCCCCAATTGCCGCCGATAATCGCCCGGTGTCTGGCCGGTTTCACGTTTGAAAACAGCGCAAAGATATTCATGATGTTCAAAGCCCACCATGGTGGCGATCTGATTTAACGGCAGATTGGTTCCCACGAGCAGTTCCCGGGTTTTTTCCAGACGGAGTCGCTGAATTTCGTCGCGCGGCGTATGCCCCAGAATATTAAAAAAACGCCGTTCCATGGTACTTCGCGACATGGTCAGGCCAACGGTTTTCAAGTGCTTGAGAATATCCCCCACGTGCACATTCTTCAGGTAATGTTCCCGGATAAAAGCCAGCGCCTCAATGACCATCTGATCGCTGGTGACCAGCACGGCGGTGGATGCCCGGGCCACCACACCAAGGGGTTCGAGCAGCAATTCACTGTCAACTTTTTCCTTGTGCATCAGGCGTTCAAGCAGTGAGGCCGCCTCGTATCCGATCCGCTCACATGGGGGATTGACACTGGACAGCGGAGGTGTCGACAGATCGCAGAGCACATCATCATTATCCACACCAATCACGGCAACACGATCCGGCACTTTCAGGTTCTCCCGCCTGCAGGCGTTTAGAACAATCCGCGCCAGAATATCGTTGCAGGCCATCACACCGCATGGGTGCGGCAGTTTGGCCAACCATTGACCAATACGCTTTTCCTCTTCGATTCCGTGCAATTCGACCTGCGATGTAGAGGTGTGATCCTGCGGACGACGAGTCATATAGCTATCAAAAAAAGCGTCGCGCCGCACTTCCACGACGAACGCAGCCAGCCGGTTTTCACTGTAATCGGCTCCGCTGAATCCGCAGTAGGCGAAATTTTTGAATCCGCGCTGCCGCAGGTGAACCGCCGCCTGCCGCGCCACCATCGCATCATTGACCAACACGCGCGGAATCCGCGGCGATTTAAATCGGCCGCGCAAATCCACCACGGGAATGCGCAGTTTCACGAGTTGGTCAAACATTGCCTGGCTGTCAATGCGGGCCAGAACCCCATCCAGTTCATCCGGATTCAACCAGGCCGGCAACCCCTCGGAAAGTGTGCGTTCCTGATGCAGAACCGACCATTGGGCCACAGATCGGACATATATCGCGATGCCTCGCAGCAGATGTCGCCCATACGCCCTGGAAGATTCAACCAGCAGCGCGACATTGCGATTGGATTTGCCCATGAACGACACCTCGTTTGGCGGATCCCATTTATTGCAGGCCGATGCGGCAAACTGCCGTGTTGGAATCCGGCTTTATCACCACGAACACAATTTCATCGGTTCCAGCTTTTTGCGCGGCGCGAAGCAGTTTCATGAACTGACTCCCGTCCCGCACCGGCTGGTTGTTAATTCGCGTAATTAAATAGCCCGGCTTGAGTGGCGTATGTCCGAGCGTGACGGGGGCACCGTCCTTCACCAGCGACACGACCACCCCTTTTTGCGTGGCCGGAAGTTTGCGAGCGTAAGAATCTTCAAACGCTAGGTCGCGCACCACCATTCCCAGTCGGCGGTCCAAATACCGTTTGGTCCGCACCGGTGTCGGCGGCATATCACCGACGGTCACCGGTATATTCATCTTTTTTGTTCCATTTCGCAAAATCCCGAATGTCACTTTTTCACCCGGCTTTAGCGGAAGCATCGCCCGCTGGAAGGCGGAAATCATTCGCGCCGGCACCGCGGATTGGGTAAAAGCCTTCCCGTTAATGGTCAGCAATATATCCTGCGATTTTAATCCGGCCTTATCGGCGGGCTGTCCGGGGATGACTCCCCCCACCACAATTCCGCCATTCTGTTTGATTTTATAGAGTTTCCGCAATGACGGCTTAAGACCGGTTTCATCCACAATTCCCAGCCATGGCCGCCGAGTTTTGAAAGGCTTTTCGGGCACCTGCGTCACCACGCCGCGAATTTCCGACCATGGAAGGAACAATCCCTCCTGATCCGGATCGCCAATCGTGACTGGAACTGAACGGCCCATCAAACCCAAGCTTACCGTTTCACCGGCATTGGTCGCGGTAATGCCGACAAGTTTGCCGGTATGAAAATCGTAAACCGGACTTGTGGCACGGGTCAATCCGAAAACATCAGTGGCCGCCAGCCGATGTTCATCCAGCGTGATGGCTTTGATCCGGTTAATGCCAATATATGGCCGGTAGGCCTCGGTCTTGGACAACAAACCGATGGAAATCACTTTTTCGCCCAGAAAAACGCCAGCGTGTGGCAAATCTGAAAATGGGATCACATTGAGCGGCTTATCGGCCTTAATGTAGCAAAACAAACCACTGACCGTGCGACCAAGGTATGTCGCATTCACCTTCTGAAGTTTCCCGCCGGGAATGCAAATCTTTAAATGGTGGATATAACTCAACGGCAGAATAGGCGGTATCAGACTTCCGGATACCAGCACCACTCCCTGCTTGTTCAACACCAGTCCCTGGCCATCCACTTTGCTTGATTTGTTAAATTCATCCTTTGCCGTGTATTGCACGAACACCAGACTGCGGACTATAGATGGTATAAACTTGGCCAGATTCACATGGGCAACCGTTCCCGCTGCCGGGGCAGCGTCGGCCGCCGTGGTCATAGCCAGAAGAACGCCGAGGAACGCAGCGCAAATTCCGCGGTATTGATTGATACACGGAATGGGGCGCCGGATATGATGTTGTTCTGTTCGCATAGCAATAAATTCCTGTATATATCCATTACAAAAACACGTTTACTTCCGCAGTTCCGAACGCCGGACTGATACAGACAATTTCCGGCGCGCTATACGATTCATTCCCTTTCGTAGCGCGCCGAGCAACCAACCAGCCCAATCTGTTCCGATGCCGGCCCGGTCCAGATCGCCGTGGCCAGTTTATGGATTAATGATGAGGCGAAAGCACCAGCGTATGTTCGCTGCGGCCGCGCTTCACGACCACCGCCGCTGTGGCCGTTGCCTTCAACTTGCCGACAATCTGTTTGAGCTGGCGTACGGATATCACCGCCATTCCATTTACTCGGCGAATGATGTCGTCCGGCTGCATTCCCGCGCGATCGGCCATAGATCCGGGACGAACCCCGGTGACCAGCACGCCGCTGATCAACTTCATGCGTCGCTGGCGAAGATATGCCGGCGTCAGGTTTCGCACCGCGATTCCCCAGACTGCAATTTCGTGCTGTGGCGTAACCGCACTTCGTAACCGCTGCGTTATGACTTTAAGCGTAAAATGTGTCGTCGGGCCGCCGACACCTGGCCGATCCACCTTTAAAGCCAGGGTTGAACCGATCGGCCGGTCGGCAATGTAACGCAGAATCGCGGCTAACTGCTCGGGAAATCGGCAATTGGTCGGATGCGCGTTGACACTGATCAGCACGTCCTGAGGCTGGAGTCCGGCCTTGGATGCCGGCGAATGCGGATCCACCGATCTAATCAGCACACCTTTGCGGTTGCTTAAATGATAAAATCGGCCGAGATTCCGCAGGGGCTGCAGGCGCAGGCCAATGTAACTTCTGGGAACGCGGCCCTGCGAAAGCAAATACGGAATGACGCGCCGCGCCACATTAATGGGGATGGCGAATCCAAGGTTGTTCGCCGACGGGTCGCCGCGCGTATTAATGCCGATCACCTGCCCGCGTAAATTAATTAAAGGGCCGCCCGAGTTGCCCGGGTTAATGGCGGCGTCGGTCTGCAGCCAGTTGTTGAACCAGCCGGTTTCATAACCGTCAATCGTCGAAGCGCTGAAGAAGCGGTCTGTATTGGAAATAATGCCGCGCGTAACCGTCCGCGAAAGACCGTACGGCGTGCCGATCGCCAGAACCGCCTGCCCCAGTTGTACTGAGCGCGAATTGCCCAGGCTGGCCCAGGAAAAGTGCAAATGCCGCTTATGAATCTCCTTCATATTCATCTGCACCAGGGCCAGATCAGTCCAGTGGTCGGCCCCTATCAGCCGGGCGTGAACCTGACGCTGGTCAGCCAAGGTTATCATGATATGGCGAGCTCGGCCCGCCACATGAAAATTGGTCAGAACATGCCCCTTGGAATCAATAATCACGCCGCTGCCGATGGCCCGAAATGACACCGGCAGCCCATCCTGAAATGACCGCATTACCACATCAATGCGGACCACCGCGGGCGAAACCCGTGCCAAGGCATAACGCACCGAAAATGAGGGTCCCGCCTGCACCATGCATGGCGGTACGGATGTGATGGAACATCCGCCAATCCCCGCTGCCAGCAACAGTACCGCCGCCAGAATAACTGTTCGGAAATTGCCTCCATGGACACCGTCATAGCAACTACCGCATCGCATCGCGCCGTTTGTCCATGTGCCCGCTTGGCTGAGATTGCGGCTGGCGTTCGTGATCAATTTCTGGCGGACAGGCATATTGACTCCAAGACCGGCGGAACCGCGACATCGCCCGGCAGCGGCGGATTCCACAATATTGTTTCCTTACTACCCTGAACCTTCGGGCCAGCCAGTTCCTTGGCCAGAACGGCGTTCGACCCGTCAGCTAACGCTGGAAAGTTTAAACGATTTCACTGGCTTGTTCTCCGCATCCAGCAGCAGAACCGCCGCTTCATGCGAAACCGCCTCTTCCGGAGTGACTTGCGCGAACGACATAATAATCACCTTTTCACCCGGCTTGACCAGATGGGCCGCGGCACCGTTGATTCCGATGACCCCGGAACCAGCCGGTCCGGCGATAATATATGTCTCGAATCGCACGCCATTGTGAATATCTGCGACCAGCACTTTTTCGTTAGCCAGCAGACCGCTTTTGGCCAATAAATCGCTGTCTATCGTGATGCTTCCCACGTAGTCACGGTTGGCCTGGGTAATAATTGCACCATGTATTTTGGCGCGTAGCATTGTCAGCAACATAGTCAGGTTTCCATCAGGCACCGGGCGGGCTTGCACCGCTTCCGCCAGGCGCGAACAGGGAGTTTAAGGCATACAATCGATGCCGTCTATGAAGTCCAATTGCCACTTGAAACTTTTCGATAATTGCGGGCCGCCGCGCAAGCTCATCGGATACAATTTCCCCGTCCGGCAATGGCCATTTCGGTCGGCGGGCACAATAAAGGTGTAGGCATGGATCAACGGTTTAATCGTCCGCAGGGCGCGCCATATACCGCTGAATTTTTACCGTTTCTTCCACCACGCCCCATGACTGGGTATAATGCCGGGCAGTGATGCAATCTATTTTCCTGTTTCTGAATTTTGTTCAGACTGTCCGCCGGAGGCCAATACAATGCGCACGCGTTTCAACAGTCCGATCCCGACCATCTGGCGATTCGCACTAACTTTTGCCGCGATCCTGCTGGCAGCGCACGCTGTTTGCCGCCCCGTATGCGCCCAAACCGCGCCGGCAGCCAAAACCGTCGCGACAACTGCGGCAGGCAAAAAAATACTGCCCATCCGATTCATGCGCTGGCAACCTCTGCGGACTCAGGCAATTCTGAAACAGCTTGCCCGGGATGGCAATTTTGCCAAGGCCAGAGCCGCACTGGATGTTCTCTGCGATCAGGCGATTGCCCGCAGCCGCCGGGAGCAGACGCGCATCATACGCCGCACGGATTTCGCCCGTGAGTTGGTCACACAACTTGCAACGGTCCCGGGAAAAGAGTTACGATTGCACCTTCTGGCCTATCTTGAAAAGAACCATATTCTGGCCCAGACGCTTGTATTTCTGGTGCAAATTCAAAAGCCGCAGTGGCCCCAGATTTACGCCATGCTGAATCACCTGCACCGCAAACTGGGAAAAAGGGCGGCCCGTTATCCGAATTTAACCGCGGCAATATGCAGCGTCCTATATAAGCCGCTGACCGTGCATATGAACGAAAACCCGGCTACTTCGCCCAACCCTGTAAGGCTCTGGAAATTTTACGTCAAGCATCAGGGGAAGATGTTTTTCGGCATTAAACCGATGCCCGCCGAACTGCTGATTTATGTCGTGGACGGCACGACAAGTATTTCCGATCACCGCTGGGCTTTGGCAAAATATCATGGCAATTCAGATACCGGCCAACTGTTCTTCAACATTAAATACGATTACGGCTTCCTGCATGGCAAAGGTTTGAAGATTGACACCGCCGGTTTTACGCTGCCAAATATTCTTAAATATGGCGGCGTCTGCGTGGACCAGGCTTATTTTTCTACGGAAGTGGCCAAGGACATCGGCATCCCCTCCGCGCTTGATGAAGCGATGGGAAATGACGCCGGCCACGCTTGGGCTGGCTTTCTGCAGGCCCGTGGCCGATACGGCTGGTGGAATTTTCTTTCCGGCCGCTATCAGGAATACCGCGGAATTCAGGGCCATGTGATGGACCCGCAAACGCGTGGCCGCGAACCGGACACTTTTATTTCACTAAGCGCCCAACTGATTCACACCACCGCCCACGACCGCTGGAACGCGGCCGCACTTACGGACGGTGCCGAACGGCTGGCCGAACTTGCACTGCGGCATCAGCAACTGCATGCAGCTCCGCTGCCGTCTTACATTCGCGATATCCGCCAGACACCGCGCAGGGCCAACATTGCTGAAACGCAGGTTCTGCTGCGACACGCCATTAAATTTTGCGATGGCTATGCGCCCGCCTGGTATATGGTCAGCGCGTTGGCCCGTAAGAACAAACTTCACTACAGTGACAAGACCGCCTGGTCGCGCTCGGTCATACATCTGTGCGGGCAACGCTATCCGGATTTCGCCATGGCCATATTAACCCCCATGATTCTGACCATTAAAAACGTCCATCAGCAGAACGTCCTTTGGAACCGGCTGTTCAACCTGTTTTCACAGACCCGGTTTGACCTTGCCGGGCAGGTTCGCATGTACCAGGCCGCCATGTGGCGCAAAGCCGGGAAGTTGACGCGCGCCGGTCAGTGCTATATGGACATTATCAATCGCTTTGCCAGTGACGGCCCGTTTATTATCGGCGCAATCCACGGCGCCCAAACCGTTCTGGAACGCCAGGGGCGGAAGGCTCAGGTACTGCAATTATGGCAGATCGCCTGGCAGAATATTACCCCGCCGGCAACCGATCTTGGCACATTTGTAACTGACAGCGTCTGGTATCAGGTGGGCGAAGCGTTTAAACAAAAACTCGCCGCCGCGGGCCACGCCAACAAGGCACAAATTGTGGATGCCAAACTTAAACAACTGCTGGCATCCGCCGGCGTGAAGAATTAATGCACAGTTGAAGGCTATCTCGCTACAGCCCCTATTGATAGTCCGGTGCAAATTCGGCGTTTTGAGAACCATTTGTCCACGTGTTTTAGAACCAAATTCCGATCCGGCTGGCCCACTTTGGGATTAAAAGCCGGAATCCTGACACCATAATCAACGTGTGCCACGCCCGCGGCCGTTGCGCTAAAGTATATAACATTTGCGCAAAATTAGACTACCGCTCCGGATTTCCTAAGTTATAGTTTTAACTGGCGGATGGGTCTGTTCTCGTTAAAGCTGCCCGTGCGGGAGTTTTTCGAGGTTGCCATCCAACCGAATTAAAAGTCGCACAACGGCTACGGCCGCTTGCGATGAATAATTTGATCCGCAGGCTGCAAGCCGCCTGCCAACGACCATCAGAACAGCAAACGCGGAGTCATTTGTTTGACTCCGGCTGCTTTCCAGCTTGGCTGGCGTCTCGCATGCCGGTGTGAGGCGCCAGCCGGCGGAAGGCTGCGATATTATCTTATTCAAATCACAATATATGAATGTCCCGCGACAGGCGAACGCAAGCCAAGGGGCTTGACTGCGGTGAAAATCAGATGCCTGCGCCCTGATCCAGATGAATACCGCATTCTTTTTTGTCCATGCCCGACCAGCGGCCACTTCGCTGATCGTCGTTCATAGCCACCGGCCGCGTGCAGGTTTCCGGATTGCAGCCAATGGAAACATAACCCTCCTGCCACATGGGATGGTGCGGCAGGGCATTTTGCTTCATGTAATCAAATATCTGCCGATGACTCCAGCCCAGCAATGGGGAAACGGCCCAGGCATTGACACGTTGCGAAAATTCCACAACCCGCATTTTGGCGCGATGATCGGACTGATGCGCTCGCACACCGCGAATCCAGGCGGTGGGCACCAATGCGCGCATCGCCCGGTCAAATACTTCGTTTTTATTGGCCGCACAGCACGCATCCACATTATTCCTCTGCCGCGGGTCCGGTTCGCCATTTACCGTAAGCCAGACCACCGGATCGTTGCGGGTATGATACTCCAGCACATTCAACTGATACCGCTGCCGCATCTGTTCCATAAAGGCCAGGGTCTGCGGAAAAAGATAACCCGTGTTCACGAACACTATAGGAATTTGCGGAAATACGCGTGTGGCCAGATGAATGGCGCACATGCTTTCAGCGCCAAAACTGCTGGTCATAATCAGGCCGCGTCCGAAAGTTTCGGCCGCCCATTGAAAAATATCTGCCGGATGGGCCGAGGCAAAGCGGGCGTTAAGAACATCCACTGCGGATGCGTCAAGCCGCGGGGCCGGAACAGAGATTGCAGGAAGTACTGGTGCATCGCCGGACATAATTCAGATTGCCTCCGATTGAATCCGCACTGGCTGGGCGACCTGGCCCGCCGCGGACCGCCGCCGCCATGTGGCTTCCAGTTCGTCGAGCACGGCCAGCGGCACACGGACATTCTGCCGCCCAAGGCCAAGCGAAATATCCGGCTTGCTGGTACCGTGAAAATCGGATCCGCCGGTGGGAACCAGTTGATAGCGACGCGCCAGAGACAAAATAAATTCAGTATCCTGCGGACGATGATCGCTATGCCAGGCTTCAATGCCGTCCAGACCGATGTCCTTGAGATTGGACACAATATTTTCCAGTTCCGCCGGGTGACCGGTGCGTAATTGCACCGGGTGAGCCAGAACCGCCAGACCACCGGCATCATGAATACAGTCAATGGCCTGTTTGCGGGTCAGGCGTTCTTTGTCAAAATAGGCTTGACCGGTCGTACCAAGATAAACGTCAAACGCCTGTTTCACACTGGCTACACAGCCGGCTTCGGCCAGAGCCTGGGCGATGTGCGGGCGACCAATCACCACTGCCTGGCCGTCTGTTACGCCGCGCCGCGCGACGGCCTGAACCTGATCCATAGTGATGGCACAGCCAAGGGCATTAAGGCGGGCAATGATGCGTGGATTGCGGGCATCGCGTCCTTCCAGCAGAATCTGGCTCATGCGTTTAAGGGCGGGCGAAACCGGATCAATAAAATAGCCCAGCAAGTGCATGGTGCCCGGATGGGGAAATTCCGCGGATATTTCAATGCCGGGAACGAACCGGATCCCCGCATGCCGGGCCGCCTCGGCAGCTTCCAGAAGCCCGTTACCGGTGTCATGATCGGTCAGAGCCAGGCCCACCAGGCCAGCGGTTTTAGCGCTGGCGATCAGGCGCGTCGGCGTCAGGCTGCCATCACTGGCAGTGGAATGGGTATGCATATCCACCCATTGGGTGTCGGCGGGGCGTGTCATAAATTTTTCTGCACCTCAAATATATTCCGGCCGGCCAGAAAAGCTTCAATTGCCTCCACGCACGCCTCCACACTTTGCCGGTCCGTATGCAGATGGATTTCCGGATTTTCCGGAATTTCATACGCTTGGTCCAGACCGGTCATATGCATCGGGCGGCCATCAGCCTGGGCGGCGCGAGCCTTTTTGTAAAGCCCCTTGGGGTCGCGGGCACTGCAGACATCCAGCGGAGCATCCACAAATATTTCAATAAATTTTCCTGGCGGCAGCTTCGTGCGCACCGCCGCCCGATCCGCCGCAAATGGACTTATAAAACTGCAAATGACAATCAGTCCGGCGTCGGCGAAAAGTTTGGCTATTTCGCCGGCGCGCCGAATGTTTTCCGTGCGGTCGGCGGCGGTAAAGCCCAGATCGCAATTTAAACCGTGACGAAGGTTGTCGCCGTCCAGCACATACGCAATCCGCCGCTGAGTGATTAAACGATGTTCCAACTGCATCGCAATTGTTGATTTTCCCCCGCCGGAAAGCCCGGTCAGCCACAGGACGCAGCCCGTGCTGCCGGTAATCGCGGCTCGCTGGCTTGCAGTCACTTTGCCACCATGCCAGACAATATTAGTCGCTTTTGTCGTCATATTCATCAGCCTAGCGGAGCTTGCGCCTGCTGGAAAGCGGGCCGTGGCTCTGCATAAATTCCTATTATCGATAAAACCTATCGGTTTTATCTGCCTTTGTTACTTTAGCATTGTTCTGGAGGCAAAACAAGGCCGAATCTGTTGGAATCGCGTCAGGTTGCATCTTGCTCGAGTCTAAAACCGCTGCGCGTATATCCGATTGGAACATGAAGACGCCAGACCATTCATTGAAAAAGCCAACAACAACGCCCGTATTGGACAGGTGAATTGGTAGCCATCGCACGCCGACGCTACAATAAAACAGTGCCTTTAAGCCGACTGCGGCAGCACATATTTGGCCGCCACGAATCAGCGTCGTCCCGGCAAGCCGACGTGGTCATGCCACAGGAAATTGGAGCAGTTGATGATTTCGATTGAAGCCCCCGCCCTGGCCACCCGAAATGGAGATACCCCGAATGTTTCCGCCATTCCGCATAGTTCCAGCCCGGCGGATTATCTGGACATCGGTTCAATTACCGACACCGCCCTGCGGCCGATAGCCGAAAAAATTGCCCGCGGCCAGCGGCTGGACTTTGCCGATGGCATGACCCTGTGGAATTCACGCGATATTTTCGCCATCGGCCATATCGCCAATGCCGTCCGCCAGGCCATGCATGGCCGCCTGGCCTATTACAACATCAACCGCCACATAAATTATTCCAATATTTGTGCCCTGTCCTGCAAATTCTGCGAATTTCACCGCAAGCGCGGCGAAGCGGGCGCGTATGAATATGATCTGGAAAGAGTCTATCAGATAGCTGGTGAAGCGGACAAAATCGGTGCGACGGAAATTCATATTGTCGGCGGGCTGCATCCGTGGCTGCCCTTTGAATGGTACCTGGAAATGCTTTCCAGCCTGCGGACCAGATTCCCCCGCCTGCATTTGAAATGCTTCACCGCCATTGAGATTGACCACTTCACAAAAATTTCCAAACTCTCGGTCCGCGAGGTTCTGATTGCCCTTCGCGAACATGGGCTGGGTTCCATGCCCGGCGGAGGGGCCGAAGTGTTTGACGACCGCGTGCACGACGAAGTTTTCAAGGGCAAGCTGCGCGGCGACGGCTGGATGAATGTGCACAAAGTCGCGCATGAACTGGGCATTGCCACCAACGCCACCATTCTTTATGGCCATGTGGAAACACGGGCGGAGCGAATTAATCACCTGATTAAATTGCGGGAATTGCAGGATACCGCACCGGGCTTCCAGACGATTATCCCGCTTTCCTTTATTCCCGATGGCAGCGAACTGGGGCATCTGCCCGGCAACACCGGACTTGAGGATATGAAAATGCTGGCCATTTCCCGACTGATGTTGCCGAATTTTGCCCATGTGAAGGCGTTCTGGATCATGCAAAGCATGAAACTTTCACAGGTAAGCCTGAACTTTGGCGTTGATGATCTGGATGGCACCGTGGTCTGGTATGACATTACCAAACGTGAAGGCGGCCGGGGCAATCAGCATCAGGAGCAGGATGTTTCCGATATTCGCCGTCTGGTGGTAGAAGCTGGATTTGTCCCTGTCGAACGCGACACGCTGTACCGCCGCGTTGTTCGCAACGGCAGCGACTGGCACGTGGAATAATACCCGGCGGAAGTTGCGCGATTCAATTCGGCCCCAGCCGGTCTTAACCTGAATGCAGGCAGATGAAATTGCAGTCTGCGATTATATTTTCAAACACGGCGACATTGAATGCCGGCCAATAAACAGAGGCTATGCAAATATGATCACACAATTTCATGTTGCCAACTATAAAGCCTTGCGGGAAGTCACGCTTGATTTAACGCCGATTCATGTGCTGATTGGGCCGAATGGCAGCGGAAAAAGCAGTATTCTGGAGGCGGTTGCACTTCTATCCTGGACCGTTACAGATCCGGTTCAGTCATTCTGGCCAGCCGGGACGGATTTTGGCGTGCTGCCCCTGAAATCCGGGCAGCCAATCGCTGTTAGCTGTCAAATTCAAGGGGGAAACCTGTCGGTCGAATATGGTTTCAAAATTAAAATATCGCCGCCGGGATCGAGCGGCGCCCCGATCACACCGACTGATGAATATTTCGATTCCCTTAACGGTGGCCAACGGATTGGTAACCATGGAAGGGTCCGGGACCAAAACCCGCCACTAACGGCCTTGCGAAATGCTGTTCTTCATCGCAACTGGGTGGTTATACCGGAGGAAATAGCTATTGGAGTCACCGAACAGCTCGCCGGCATAATCATTCAGCGGTGGAACCCGGGGGGTTTGCGAATGCCGGTCGTACTGGCCAGCGTTCATCGACTGGAAATAGACCGATCCGGCTTCGGCCTGGCCCAATGCCTGGACGATATTTTAGTCATGGATCGCAGCAAATTCGCGCAACTTGAAGGCGAGCTTTCCCGAATGTTTCCGGAGATATTAAATATTCAACTGATCTCCGAAACCGCATATCAATGGCCATTCCGAGAAGGAGGTCTAGGCCTGCCCCAAATCACCAGCCAAAGCGGCAAAGGCATCCGTTTCAAACTTGCCGACGGCAAAACAATTCCCGCGGCACAGGCCTCCGACGGCTTGTTGATAATTCTTGGCTACCTGACGCTGCTGCACCTGCCAAATCCGCCAAGGGTGTTCCTGATTGAGGAACCGGAGAACGGAATCCATCCGCAGCGCGTCCGGGAGATTATTGGCTTGCTGCGCAAGCTGATTAAGAATCACCCCAAAACGCAGATTCTTATGACCACGCATTCCCCCTATCTGCTGGATGAATTTCAACCAGAAGAAGTCACGCTATGTTCGAAAGCGACGGATGGAAGCGTTTCGGTCCGGCGGCTATGCGATATTCCAGACGTGAAACGCCAGCTGGACGTTTTCCGGCTTGGGGAAATCTGGACTGCGGAAGGTGACGACCAACTGGCAAAATCTCCAGTTGAGGGCGCCAAGTGAGCAAAATTCTTCTTGTGGCAGAGGGCAAGCACGAACATGGCGGAGCACTTCAGCAGTTGGTCAGCCGCGTATTGGGCGGCAACCATGAATTTGAGGCCGATCGTCTGGCCAATTCGCCCGTTCGCGTCCACGTCAAGGGTCGCGGCTACGAAAAAAAGGCGATCCGTTGGCTGATGGAAGCCCAGAAACGCGGCTATGACGCCCTGATCCTTCTGGTGGATCGTGATGGAAATATGGATCGCGAATCAGAACTAAAAATCGCCCAACAGTACTCCAAAACAATCGGTGACAAACACTTGCCACGTGCCATGGGAGTAGCCGTGGAAATGTTTGATGCCTGGATTTTTGCCGATGAGCAGGCGCTAAGCCGGGTAGTTGGCGCGACCATTCAAACGCAACAGGCCCCTGAGGCAATTGCCAAACCGAAAGAACATTTGAGGATGCTGTTGCAAAGGGAGGCCGGCCAGACCCCGAATGCGAAACTGTATAGCGATGTCGCCGGGGAGATTGATTTAGATCAACTCATGTTGCGGTGTCCGGCCGGTTTCGGCACATTCGCCCAACGGATTGGGGCAATGCAGTTGTAGCCCGATTGCCCAACGGGCGGGACGCCGGTATAAACATACCAGCTTATTTGCCGCCAATTGCCGCCACGGTGCGGAACGGATTGTTTCAGGAGCCTGTTTTGCCCATTACCGACAACAGCGAAAGCATTCAGCCCCGCGTCAGCGTGGGCGGATCTAAAAGCGGTATGGGATATATTGCCTTAGCCGTCGGCTGGCTGATACCCGGGGCGGGCCATCTGATAATGGGACAGCGGAAACGCGGCGTGATTTTTCTTGTGGCCATCCATACGCTTTTTTTTATGGGACTGCTGGTTGGTGGCGTGCGGGCCTTGGACCGGCCTCGCCAGCGGTTGTGGACCTATTCGCAATATATGGCAGGCTGGCCCATGCTGGCTGGTGCACAAATCCGTGGCCGTGTCTATCCGGCGGACGCGCCCCACCCCGTCGGCTTTTCGCCACTGCTTCAGGAAGTTGCAACCGCCTATTGCGGCCTTGCGGGAATGTTGAATCTGCTGGTGTTGACCGATTTATTCATGGTGGTAACACAAGAGCCACCGCTTTAAAGGGAATACCCGGCGACATATCGGTCCGGTGCGCCCGGCCGCGACTAAGAGATATTTCACAGGAACCTTCACTATGCCAGCATTCGCAGTACCACTGATCGGATGGATACCACTGATCAATCCGCTGTATTCACAGGTGCCGCATCTGACGCCATGGTGGATTCTGCTGATATTTCCACTGGTGCTGCTCATTTCACTGGTCTATAAGACCGTGCGGTCACCAGAGGGACAGAATATACTTCTACCAACCATCTGGTTCAGTATAAGAATTCTGTTCTACATGGCGATTATCTCCATTGCTCTTCAGGTGCTTTACCATGTTGTAACCCGGCTATCGACTACGCCCCTTTAACCTTAGCTCACGTGTTTCATCCACGAGTCGCTTTTTTTGAGACAGAATTGGCATCATGGCCGCCACAGGCATACCATACCAGTGTTAATCATATGGCTATCCGCCGAAGCGGGTTGGCTGCGTACGTGTCAGGCGAATCACACACTGGAAAAAAATGGCCCGGCTTAAATGTAACATTGATACCAAAGGTGCCCGCCTGCGACGGCGTGGCGGCATCCTGATATTGGCACTGGCCGCAGGGCTGGCATTGGCCGCCTGGGACACACGAATCGCCTGGCTCTGGTACGTGGCGGCGGGCGTGGCCGTCAGCGGCGGGTTCATTCTATTTGAAGGCTGCAACGGCTGGTGCGTCTTGCGTGCCATGGGATTTAAAACAAAAGTGTAGTCGTATATTCCGTTGGCACTTCAAAACGCGAACGATCCGTGGCGAATCGGCAATTGTCGACTGGCCGCCATGGGCCAATTTCTAAGGAGACGACAATGGATATTCGGCGCCCCGGCATTTTCCGATCAATCCCAACGGTACGACTGATTTTGCGGTGGCTCCCAGTATTCCTGGTGGCGGCAACTTTAACCGGGTGCGTGCAGCCTTTGCCCATGAGCGAACCTGTCGCCAAACCAGGGCCGATGCAAATTGATCCTTCCTGGGCGGGCTTCTGGGTGCGACCGGCTGTCAAAAATCGTCCGGCTTTCGGGGCGACCATCTATCCCTGGAGTCGCAGGGAATATCTTGTGGCCGTTTACGTCGGACCGAAATCTTATGGACTTTTCAAGGCCTGGCCGGTAAAAATCGCCGGACACAACTACCTGCAATGCCAGTGGTTCAATCCCCACCTTTTATTCACACCGGCAGAAAAAGCCGTCGGTGTGAAGAAAATAAACAAAATGAAGCCCGGCTATTATAAATCACTGTTTCTGCACATGATCAAAACATCTGGCCACGGGTTTATCCACTGGTATGAAATTGTTCAGATAAAACGGCAGGGACAATCCCTTGTGGTCCATCCATTCATTGGGCCGCTCGGCAAGAAAGTGAAGGCGGGATTACCGCCTGGCGGATTCGCGAATGCCAAAGCCATTCGAGCATTTGTCGCGTCCAAAAAGGGGCAGAGGTTAATCCGGCAGCGGACCTGGATTTTTCAACGCACCGGACGCAAGGCTTTCCAGAAGATATTGCATGAAAAAGCGGCCCTGCCTGCCGGAATATCCGCGCCGGGGAAAAGTCCCCATCATTAGCTCCGGCGGCGATAGGATATCCCGCGGAATGGGTGCGAGGCCCATTTAGTTTGGCCGGCTTTTGCAATTCGCACATCTTCGCCATTCGTGGAATCTGGCGGCATTATTAAAATAATGTTACCCTACCGGCTTGCGGTACGCAGGGTATGGATATCAGCTTTACCAGGCGATAGATAACCGAATGGCTCGTAACGCAGCAATGCTGCGGCCGGTTATTCACGCTGTAATTTTAGGATTCCCCAAGTATCTGATCTGGAAGGCAACTATTCATGTCCACTAATGAAACTCATAATTCACTCCAAATCGGACTTTTTGGCATTGGTCTTGATACCTACTGGCCGCAGTTCCCGGGACTTAAGGAGCGGCTGGAAGGCTACACAACCCGCGTGGCGACGCGGCTTTCACGACCGGGGGTAGGTGTAGTGAACCTGGGCCTGATTGATACGCCGCAAAAAGCCATGCAAGCCGGACATGATTTCCGCCGGGCGGATGTGGATATTATATTTTTGTATGTTTCGACCTACGCTCTGTCTTCCACAGTTTTGCCGGTGGTGCGCCGTGCCAAAGCGCCCGTAATTATTCTGAATCTGACACCCGCTCCGGCGATCAATTATGCTGCGTTTAATGCACAAACCGACCGCACTCGCATGACTGGCGAATGGCTCGGATTCTGCCAGGCCTGCCCGGTGCCAGAAATAGCTAACGTGTTTAACCGATGCCGCATTCCGTTTCACCAGATTACCGGCATGCTGGAAAATGACCCCGCCGTCTGGACCGAAGTGGACCAGTGGCTGGCCGCGGCAAAGGCCGCCTATGTCATGGAACACAACCGTCTGGGCGTGATGGGGCATTATTACGGCGGCATGCTGGATATTTACACCGATCTAACCCGCCAGTGCGCTTATTTCGGCGGTCACATTGAAATGCTGGAGGTGGATGAACTTTCCGCCCGCCGCCAGAAAATATCCGATGCGGTCGTGCAGAATCGGATTGCCCATTTTCAGGATGTGCTGGACGTTCAAGCGGATTGCCCGCAGGCGGAACTCGCCGAAGCAGCCCGCACTTCCGTGGCGCTGGACCAGATGGTGGAGGCACATGGAATCGGATCCTTGGCATACTACCACATGGGCACGGGCAACCAAGCCAACGAACTTAGCGTGCGAACGATTATTCTGGCCAGCAGCCTGCTGACCGCTCGCGGCATTCCAGTGGCTGGCGAAATGGAAATAAAGAATGTCCAAGCCATGAAGATTATGGATTCGCTTGGTGCCGGTGGATCCTTCACCGAATATTACGCCGTGGATTTCAATGATGATGTGGTGCTGATGGGGCACGACGGCCCCGGCCACATTGCCATCGCACAGGGCAAAACCCGGGTGCGGCCGCTGGGCGTTTATCATGGCAAGGTGGGGCATGGCCTTTCGGTGGAAATGTCCGTGCGGCATGGCCCTGTCACACTGCTTTCCGTGGTCGAAACAGGCAGCGGAACCGTGGAGTTGCTGTACGCCCATGGCGAATCGGTTCCCGGTCCAATTCTGGAAATTGGCAACACCAATAGCCGCTACCGATTCAGCATCGGTGCCCGGGCTTTCATGAATAACTGGAATTCCCAAGGTCCGGCGCACCATTGCGCCGTGGGGCTGGGACATATCGGACCCGTGCTGGAAAAGCTGGCCCAGCTTTTGAATATGAAATGCCACAAGGTCTGCTGATAACTGTGCGGCCGATGACCTGGTCAATGGCCCGCGCTGGCCAGCCGGTCGGCGGAAGGACCGCCTTTGGGCAGCAATTCCACAATATCCCATTGCCGCATCAATTGCCGCCGCAGTCGCATTTGTTTCAACCGTGCCATCAGCCGCGGGTTAAGCGCGGCCCAGCGGCCGCGGAACATGCGGTGCGGCCGCGATTGTCCGGACTGGTCAATCACACCGATGGATCGCACCTGCAGAAATGCCGCCGAGGGCATGATACGCCTCATTTGCATCGGTGATGCCAGCATGACCACCAGCCTGCCATCGCGCCAGGCTTTCTGAACGATTTTTAATTCGATCTGACGAAGCCGGTACGCGGGATCAGGAACAAATGTATTCCGGGCGGCCCGTTGACTAAGCAAATGCCGGTATTCGATGGCCCTCATTTTCTGCAATCCACTCGGACCGCTGCGGGCGGACAGAAAAGTCATGCGGTCGGCCATTCCGGGCATAAACAGACTGGTGTCAAACAATTGAAATCCGCCCACGGAATTCAGATAGTTGCACACATTGGTCGGCGCAAACACCACGCTTCCGGGCTTGAGATTTTTCCGTAGAACATCGCGCGTTTGCAGCAGGGAAATTTTCACCGCTTTGGCCGCCAGCAGCCGCGGCATCATGACATGAAACGAAAATCCGGCAGCCAGCATGACGAACCCGCCGATAGCCAGCGCGCGCAGCCACCGTTGAGGCTTCAGCAATTCGCTGATGGTCCACAAAGCCACCAGAATAAGCGCGGGAAAAGTGTCTAGAAAAAACCGCAGATACCCCACGGTGTCATCGCGTGCGGGTGCCCAGTAATACAGCGCATAGACCAGTGTGGTAGGCAAAACCCAAAGAAGTACGACCAGGCCGAAACGTCGATAAACCAGCGGCAGTTTGCACAGGCCGATCATGGCCATGGGAAAAAGCAGAAACAGACCCAGATTTTGAAATTGTTCAATCACCGTCAGCCAGTTGCCCTGGCGCGAAGCAAACAGATGGGCACCGGAAATAAGGTATTGGACTGAAAAGCCGGTCTGTTCCCGGCAGAACCAGTAGCCTGTACGCCATGGCTCGCCAAACGCATGCCAGTTTATCGCGGCCAGCAGGGCCACCGGCAGCGCAAACCCGGCCATCGCCATAAGACTGTCGCGCGCAATGCGGGTCTTGGAAAATCTCAGAAATGCCACCGCCAGCAACGGCAGCAGCCAAAGGAATTCGGTGTAGCGCATCCAGCAGCAGAAGCCCAGAGCAATTCCAGCCATCCATGCCCGCCAGGTGCCGCCCTTTTCCCACCAAACCAGCAATGCCCAGAACCCAAGAACGGTAAAGCCAAGCGCTGCGCCCTGTGAATTGGAATCATCCGCATAGGTCAATGTAACAGGATTTGTGGCCAGCAGAATCACACCCAGAAGCGACAGGAACGGATCCAGCAGCCGACGGAACAGAAAGTATCCTCCTATCAGGGCCATGACCGTGCACAGTGGATCCACCAGATACATGGCCGACGGACCACTTATAAACCGCAGCAGCGCGCCCAATACACCTACTCCGGGAGGATATTTGGCATACATGAATCCTTGTGGCGTTTGTATGATCATGCTGCCGGCGAATTGCAACGGGTTGTGCAGCCGGAAAGACAATTTCCCATGTGTCGCCACCAGGCGAGCCGTAAGCATATAGCCGTTCTGATCCACACCCGGATTCGCGGATTCATAAAAGGAGGCCAAAAACAGGCTATATAAAATGGTAAAAATGAGAAGAATGCTCAAAGCGGCCTTTTCGCCGTTGGATTCCCGCGGTGGAAGCCCAGTCTGCAGGCAAACCTGACCGGTCGTCACGGCAGTCCCGGACGGCAAAATAAATGGAAGGCTGTCCCCAGATTCCGACATAAAACATCACCTTGCGGGATTCGGACCGCGGTTCGTAAAAATCGCGTGTGCGGGTGGCACCCTTGGCAATAAACCGCGTACACAGGTCCGTTGCAGGTGTAACGCCTGGATTCGTGATTGGTTGCGCAAAAAAATGAAAGGATATTGGCATTGGCAGGTTAATATCCGACCGCGATCCGGTCCAATTTGAAATTTAAAGTAGCGGACTCTGGTGTCCGCTGAGACATTGTCTATGAGGCATCCGTTTCAAAAAATTTGGCCCAACAACGCCGCATGCCGGTGCATGCAGGGTGCGGTATGGTCTGGACGAATCCCTTTTATATTGAACATATTCACTATCGCGGAACTTTTAACATGGTTATCGGCAAAAGTAAATTAAATTTTGCATTTTATTCGCTTTACGCGGCATGCCGGTCCGACGTACAATAGTGTGCACAATGTAAAGGAGTGCCGATAGTGAACTGGCTGGATTCACGCATAGATGATCTCGCCCGCCAATTGGCTTACACCCCGGTAACCAAACGCCGGGAACAATTGGCCAACACACGCGCGCTGCTTTCTGATATAGACCCTGAAGAAGATTACACATGGGAATTTGTCCGCTTTCGCATAACCGGCTATCGCCCGCGTGAAGAAGCTGACCATCGGCTGGTCGGAAAAGTTCTGCTGGCGGACCTGCCTGCGTTAATTGAATACCTGTCCACCACCATGGACATTCCGGCCAATGAAGCCGCAGAAGAAGTGCTTTCGCTCCAGCAGGTGACTGCCCGCTTCAAAGTATCCACCAAAACCATTCAGCGGTGGCGCCGCCGAGGGTTAGTGGCCATGCGATATCTGTGCGCCGATGGCATTCGCCGAATCGGCTTTCTGCCATCTGATGTATCACGTTTTGCCGAAGCCAATCGTGACCGCGTGGCCAATAGCGCCCGGTTTCGGCAACTAACCGCCGCAGACAAGGAACAGATTATCCGCCGCGCGCGGCGGCTTTCGGTAAAATGCCACTGCTGTATCAAGGAAATTTCTAAGCGCATTGCGCGACATCTGGGCCGGTCTCCGGAAAGTGTGCGAACGATTCTGCGGGAATTTGACGCCCGGAATCCGGAACAAGCTCTGTTCACCGCGCCGGCCAGCCCGCTGACCGAAACCGACCGCCGTATTATTCTGGATTGCGCGGACCGCGGAATTTCCGTTGAATGTATTGCCCGCCGCTATTGCCGCACCCGTCATGCAATTGAGCAGGTTGTCACGGAAGAAAAAGCCCGGCGCGTCAGGGAAATACCGATTCCGTTTGTAACCAATCAGTTATTTGACATGCCCGATGCGCAGAACATTATTCTGAATGTATTGCCCGGGCAGGCACTCAAGGAAGTCGCGACCGCGACCACCGGACCATCTGATGAACTCTGGACGCGTGTGCCGCCGGAAGTGCCCGTATGCGTGGCCGACGCGTTTGATCAGCCTATTGTGCCCCAGCCGCTGGTGATTGATGCGTTCCGTCGCATGAATTTTCTTAAGGCGATGGCCAGTCGGCTGCAAGCCCAGTTGGATATTCACAAGGCCAAATGCGATGACCTGAAGCGTATTGAGGACCTGCTGGCGCAGGCCGGTGAAATCCGCAATCAGCTTCTCCAAAGTCACCTGCGCATGGTGGTGTATGTGGCCCGCCAGCATGTACAATCCAATGAAAACCTTTTTGAACTGATCTCGGACGGCAATTTGTGGCTGATGCGGGCTGTGGAATGCTTTGACTTCAGCCGCGGCGTGAAATTCTCTACCTATCTTACCTATGCACTTATGAAGAACTATGCACGCCGCTTCAGCCAGCGTGCCGGCCGGTCGGATGGCAAACTCGTATTCGCCCAGGACGACCTTTTGGATCAACTGGATACCGGCGAACAAACCAGCGTTTCCGACGCCGTGGACATGCTGATGATGCAGGGGCGACTGGTCGATGCTCTGGCACAACTGCCGAAACGCGAACGCGACCTCGTCGCCAGTCATTACGGCTTGGAAGCGGGTCAGAGTCCCGCCAGCTTTTCCATGCTGGCTGAACGCATGGGGGTCACCAAGGCGCGGGTGCGTCAGCTTGAAACCCGCGCGATTCGTCGCCTAAGAAAAATTCTGAACGTCGAAATTCCTTCCCATCCGCCGATGCCCGCCGGCGAATCGGTCGCCGAACATCATGACGCGGATGAATCCTTGCGTGGAGCGGTATTGGCATCTACCGGTGCAGCCGATAGTCATGACGCCGATTTCCCCGAAGTGCCCGCCGATCTGACTGACGAAGCCGCCGCACAAATGTTGCCGGACTGAAAAAACGTCTGCCATCGCGGCCGCTGAACTCGCGCGAGTCCGCCAGGTGTTCGCATTGCCGGTTGTTATTGAAATTTCCTGATCGCTTTGACCCGCGCCGCGCCATGATCCACCACTGGCGGCGGATAATCTTGACCAATGCGGCAACCGAATTGCGCCTGCATCAGCGGTGGCATCAGCCAGGGTTCGTGAACAAAATCGTCCGGCACGCGGGCCAGCGCGGGAATAAGCCGCCGCACAAAGGCACCTTTCGGATCAAACCGGCGGGCCTGAAGAATCGGGTTCATGACGCGAAAATATGGGGCCGCATCTGTTCCGGTGCCGGCGCTCCATTGCCAGCCGCCCACATTGCTCGCCTGGTCGTAATCCATCAGCCATCGCATAAACCACTGTTCGCCAGTCCGCCAGTGAATATCCAGGTCTTTGGTTAAAAACATGGCGGCAATCATGCGCAGGCGGTTGTGCATCCAGCCGGTGGTCTGAATCTGTAATAAAGCCGCGTCCACAATCGGATATCCCGTGCAAGCTCCCAGCCAGGCGGCCAATAACGCCGGATTATTTTCCCATGTCACAGTGTCGAATTTCCGGTGGAACGGCCGTGTGACGGTATGAGGAAAATGAAACAGCACCATCCGGTAAAATTCGCGCCAGATTAATTCCGAAAGCCAGCATTCGGCACCGCCGCATCCATTCATGGCGCCGGCGGCAACCGCCGCGGAAACACATTGACGTATAGATATTGTTCCAGCTGACAAATGCGCGGAAAGCCGGGAAACGCCCGCTTCCGCGGGAAAGTCCCGCCGCTGTTTGTACAAGCCGATGCGCTGGCGCCCAAATTCGGCCAACATGCGACGTCCGCCGCTTTCGCCGGTTGGAATGTCCAGCGTGACTGCGGGAAATCCCAGGGACTTGGCGGCAGGAACCACCGACGCCTCCTGCGGCTGCCCTGACTGCTGCATCATGCGAGGCCGACCGCGCGAGACCATCGCGGCAGCACTGAATTTCGCCAGCCAGCTTCGCTTGTACGGTGTAAATACAGTATAGGGGGTCTCGTTGGCGGTCAGAACGTCAAATTCTTCAAAAATGACCGCGTCGCAATAGCCGTATATTTTAAGTTCCGAAAGTCCGGATTTTTCCGCCGTCTGAATCAGCCGCTGATCCTGCGCAATCTGTGCCGGTTCATATTCCCTGTTGAAAGTGATGGCGCCGGCCCGAACTTCACGGGCCAGCGAAAGCAGGGCGGCAACCGGATCATCCGTTTGAATAATCCGCAGTGAAATGTTGAGTCCGCCCAGGTTTTCGCGAAGTTCGGCAATAGCCGCCAACCAGAAGGCCGCCTGAAACGCACCCATCTTTGCGGCGGATGCATGAAACCAGCGGGTATCCAGCACAAAAACACCGATCACCGCATCAGCCAGACCGCAGGCGCTGGCCAGCGCCGTGTTGTCCGTTACGCGGAAATCGCGACGAAACCAGTGTAGGGCCGTATTCAATGTTTGGGAACTCCTTCTTCAACTCGCCAGAATTGTAGGCTGGGTTCACCTTAAAAGTGGAATGATTTTTTCTGTCTCATGAGGGACAATACGTTTCCGGGCTGTGCAAATGCGTACCGGCGCCCCATAGAGGGCATGAGTTACCAGAGAAAAATCGAATCCGCCGGTGGCATTCAATCGGGACTTTCCGCTAGAATGCTGCCGCACAGCGGCCGCGGTACAGACCGCGCTGGCCAGCTGGAAAGGAGTTGGTCCATGTCGGATATTGCCGTGTTATTTGTAATGGCCGCGCCGGCTTACCCGGGCGGCGTGGCGGGTAAGCCGTTTCACAAGATAGACAATCGCGAAGTCTTCATGCGCACCATTGAACTTTACGCCAAGCGAGACCAGGTTGGACAGCGCATCGTCTGTGTTCTGCCTGATGAACTCGAACGTATCAGCCAGAAATATTCCGCCCATCTGGCCTTCGGCGGTGTTTCAGTGACGGCTGGCGGCCCAGACTGGTTTGGCGCTGTCGCCCGAGGGCTGGAAAAGCTCAAACCGGAGATTCAGACAGTGTTCATTCATGACGCCTGCCGCCCAGCGGTTCCCTATACTTTGCTGGATACGCTGGAAGGGGCTGTGGCGCAGACCGGCGCGGCGGTTCCGGTCAGCCCGGTTTGCGGTTCCCTTTCACGAATCAAGGGGAATCAATTGGCCGCTCCGGTGGACAGTCAGGCCGTTTTCGCCATCGGCTCTCCGCAGGTTTTCCGACGGGATGTTCTGGCGGCCGCGTATAAGCGGCGTGCGGAATTCAAAAATCCCGCCGACGATGCCGCGCTGGTGCGGGCCAGCGGTTGCGCGGTGGCAACCGTGGTGGACTGGAGTCTGAACATTCGGGTGGATTCTGAAGATGCGGTAAAGCTCGCCGGTGATGCCATCAAGCATCTGCCCAAACAGCGCAGCAACGCGCCGTTTTCACCGTTTGAAGAAGCCCAGTGGTAATGGCCCCGGTGCCACTGGCCTCCCGCGGCACCCTGGTTCAGGAACAGCGGCGGCCAGGGACATCGGACGCCACCCCGGCTGGCCATGCCGCATCGCATGTAAGGGGCGGGAGTCTGTAAGCGAGGGCGGTTCCAGACGCATCATCCGGAGATTCATGGCACGTCGCATCATTTTCCTGATTACGGATCTGGACCTGGGCGGCTGCCCGCTTCTTCTGCTGCGCATTGTCCGTGAATTAAAGATGCGCGGCCACTTTGCGCCGCATGTGGTAAGCATTAAATCACCAGGCCCGGTGGCCCGCTGGATACGCAAGGCTGGCGTGGAAGTAACCGGGCTGCACGCTTCTGGCGCCGGAGATTACCGCGCGGCCATGCGCTGGGTCCAACTGCTGCAATCGCTACGGCCTCGAGGCGTGCTTAGCATGCTGATTCATGCAAACCTGCTGGCGGCGGCCGCGGCACCGGTCTGCCCGCCGTGCGTGTATCTCCAGTCATTGCACACGCTGCAGACCTCTCCGGCGTGGCGTTGGCCCGCTAACAGCCTGCTGGCCAGCCGATGCGCGGGAGTGCTGGCGCCTTCGCAGGCTATTCTGGATCGCCTTTCGCGGGAAGGGTTCACCGGACCGCAATTCGTTGTGCCAAATGGAATCGACGTGAATGTGTTTGCCGAAGCCCGGGCCGTGCCACCCGATCGACTCCCCTGGCCAGCGGGATCCACCGTGATCGGCTATGTCGGCCGGTTTGATCCGGTTAAACGGCTTGACGCCCTGCTCCGCGGTTTTACCCGGCTGCTTCTGGCGGATTACCAGCGCTGGCAACATGTGTATCTGGCCCTGATCGGCTACGGCCCCATGGAACCGCCGCTGCGCCGGATGGCGGCGGACCTGGGCATTGCCTCCCATGTGGCTTTTCCCGGCCCGACGGCCAGTCCACAAGATTGGTATAAATGTATTGATGTATTTATAAATCCATGCAATGTGGAAGGCTTCGGCCTGTCGGTAATTGAAGCCATGGCCGCCGGCGTGCCGGTAATCGCGCGGCGGGGCGGGGCCATCAGTGAAATCATCACCCATCAGGTCAATGGCTGGCTGTTTGACCCGTCGGACTTGGCCGCGGGCCATCTCGCCACCAGCGCCGAGGCAGAAGCTCGCAGCATTTGCGATTCACTTTCCACGCTCCTGGCCAATGCTGCCCTGCGGCAGCACCTGGCAGTGGGCGGCCACAACCGCGTTGTGGGGCGATATACCACCGATCGCATGGTGGATGGCTATGAGCAAATTATGGAAAAATTTATTTAAGTTTTCGCATTAGTCGCCACACCCCATGGCTAGTACTGCCATCTCACCATATACACCACCTATTGTAGCGACCCTTTCATTTAAGTGCGGTACCTCCCCACACGTCTAGTGGCGATTTTCGATATTATTTGCAATTTACTGTAGAAGTGGGTACGCTTAGGTCGATGTGGAGAGAAGTAGAGTAAAATGGGAGAAAAAGGGATGAGGTATTTAAAGGCCCGGAGCCGGATGTAACATGCTTTTTTCTGGCACATTTCGCCATACCATTGATGGCAAAAACCGTTTATCTGTGCCAGCAACGGTACGAAGAGAATTCGACCGCTTCGGGATTGAAAAGTTACTGGTCGGGAAAGTTGCCTGGGTGCCCGGGCCGGACAAAGGCGGCTGGTACTGCCTGCAACTTATTCCCCGCTTGACTTATGAAGCCGCCTTAGAATGCCGCAATCAGGCCGGCAAAATTAACCGGACGGCCCTTGAATTTGAAGCCATGGATGAAATGTTCGCGGATGTCGGCCAGATGGAGCTTGATGCCCAGGGTCGAATCCTGATTCCCGACGAATTCATGGTGCATCCCGGAATGGACGACGGTGTGTTCGGAAAACGGATTTTGGGAACAGACGTTGTGGTGTGCGGCGGTGGCGACATGTTGACCATCTGGAATGTGACCGACCACAACGAATACAGAAAATACCGGCAGCGCAAGGATGCTGCTGCCTAAGGCTGGCATAATGCCGCGGCATGGACGCCGGGAAGCCAGCCCCAATACAACTTGAATTCACAACGTGCAGGCATGGATGGCCCGCACAGCGGATTCAACAAAAGACGCACGGAAGCGTCTGGATTCTCCCGGCGGGATCGCGATTAAGGATGATCGCATAACCGCCGTTCAGCAGCAGGCTTCGTTCCGGCACGCATGGACGCGTCGCCGGGACGCCGCCCCTGAAACCATTGACCCCAAACGTCAGCACGACGCTGGCGGGAAAAATGGCTCGCGGAGCGGGCCTGTATGCCGTACCAACGTCATGGATGAACCCGGCATACGCCAAGGATTGGCTGGATGGACACATGGCGGCCAATCGTGTGTCCATCCTGCTTTGTACTTTTTTCGTTCCTATGCGGAACTTTTGTCTTGTGCGGGCAGGTGCCAATCCTGCCAAAGGTTTCCATGGACGCTGGTGAGCACGGCCATGACCCCGTTTTGCTGGATCAGGTGTTATCTATTCTGCAACCCCGCCCTGGCGAGGTTGCCTTGGATGCCACCACCGGCCGCGGCGGACATGCTCTGGAAATTGCCGCCCGAATCGGCCCTTCCGGCACTCTTCTTTGTGTTGACGCCGATCCCGAAAACCTTGCCTACGCCCGCGAAAGGCTGTCTTGTGTTCAGGCGAAATGTCGCTTTTTCCACGCCAATTTTGCGGAAATTGGCGATGTCCTGGCGACCGCAGGTTGCGGAGAAATTGACATGATTCTCGCAGACCTGGGTGTTTCCACCAATCAACTGCTGACCGGGCGGTACGGCCTCGGCTTTTCCATGGATGCGCCACTGGATATGCGACTGGACCCGCGGCTTACCCGTACCGCCGCGGATCTGGTACGGAATCTGACGGAAAAACAACTGGCTGATTTAATATTCAACAATGCCCAGGAACGGCTTTCGCGGCGCATCGCCCGCCGCATTGTGGAAACCAGAAAGACCACGCCAATCGTGACCACTGCGCAATTGGCCGCCGTGGTGCGCAGCGCTGTTGGCCCCACACCCTATGGCCAACTGGATTCGGCAACCCGAACGTTTCAGGCCCTGCGAATGGCCGTCAATGAAGAATTGTCCAGCCTGCAGTCGCTGTTGGACGCCATGCCGCGGGTGGTGAAGCCTCAAGGCCGGGCTGCCGTCATCAGTTTTCACTCCGGCGAAGACCGTCTGGTGAAACAAGCCATGCGGCAATGGCAGACCGATGGACGGTGCGATATTCTGACACCCAAGCCGCTGATGGCGGATGAAATTGAACTTGCCCGTAACCCGCGCAGCCGCAGCGCCAAATTGCGCGGCGTCAGGTTCCGTCAGATGACGGGTCCGAAGGAGTACCCCCTCGAAAACTGACTCCGGGCAGGGTCTGCCCCCCCGGACAAATGCGGTGCGGGGTTGTGAATATAATGGGAAAGAGAGATCGGTTTTTCAGCGCCGCCCGCATAATGGATTGCGGATTTTTGCGGCAGGATTTTGCGATGGCATTCGGGAGTTTGGCAGCCATGAGTCGTGACACGCGTATCGGAATGGTAACCGGGCTGGCAATTATTGTGCTGATTGGCGCACTGCTTTCCATGTATCTGGATCGGGCACAAAGCTCGGTTCAGCCAGCCGCGTTGGCGGCATTGGGAAGCGCATTTCGTGATTCTCTCATTAACCCCCCTACCAGCACAGTTCCCCCGCCACCGTCACAGGCGAATACACCGGCTCGCAATGCGCCGAGCACAGGCATGGCACCGCGGGCGGGCGCAGCTGGTGGAAATTCTGCAGCGCCTGCCCAGATGGTCATGGGCAATGTTTATAATTCATCAATCAATGCAATGCCCACACCGCCGGCCAGCTTCCCCATCGGCTTTGCGCGGGTTGGGAACCTTAAACCGGTTGGAAACCAACCGTTGGGTCAAACCGGCGGTAATTCCAGTATTCGCACCTACACAGTTAAATCCGGCGATACACTCACCCATATTGCGTGGCTCTGCTATCACGATGGCGGCCCACTGGCGGTCCGGCGGATTATTCAAGCCAATTCGGCCACATTGAAAAATATCCACAGCACGCTGCACATCGGGCAGAAGCTGATCATTCCGCCCGCAACCGTTTCAACTTCGGTTGCCGCACACGCCACCATGAATCTTACCCAGATGGCCGCCACCACCAATACCGGCCGCCTTCCGGGAATGCGACGCGCCAAACAGGCTGCGACACAATTGATTGACGGCTTTTTCCCGAAGGATTCTGCCGCCAGCGCGCCAACTGCTGCCGGCATGAGCTATAAAGTTAAGCCGCACGACACACTGGCAGCGATCGCCCGGAAATATATGGGCAGTGCATCCGTGGCAAATATTCACCGCATTATGGCGGCGAATCACATAAGCAATCCTAATAAGCTTGCAGTCGGCATGGTCTTGCGCCTGTCAACTACCGGGCATTGAACTGTCTGATGCCCGACAAATTGCTGACACAGTCCATCCAGTCGCCATTTTTATGAAACCGCCCCAAGACCAAAGCCGGATGAGTTGCCCGGCGTACTTGCCGCCTCCATTTCACCGCCATCCAGATAATCTTCACCCACTATGCAAATACAGTCCGGCTTGCTCACGGAAGTACCGATAACATTTCGCGCATCGGCGAAGGCTGTTTGTTTTTTTGGAAATTCCGTTTCTCCAGGGAATTTGCACAAACTGATTTCGCGGGCGGCTCTTGGCTTATTTGCCCCATTCGCCGCTGACATAATTTCAGCCCATCAGCCCGTCATGCCTCCCGTGCTTCTGGAGGACAACACACGGTTTTACAATTCAGCGTGCCGGACGGACTTTGGCGGCCAGCGTCGCCTGGAATGGCAACGCCGGAAGCCCCGCCCCGTTCATAAGATTGGGCTGGGCGACACAACTCCAGGCGAATCGCACCCGTGTCGGTGTCGGCACATCGCGCGCCGAAAGCACCACCGAATTACCATGAATGACCGCCTTGGCGAGATAAAATTTGCCGCGTCTGGCAGCCAGAAAAAACCAGTTCAGTGGTTGGCCGTTCCGAGATGCCAAACCGCCATTCGTATGCGCAAAATGAATGGTCACCTTCGAACCACGGCATTGGGCGGATGCAAATTGCGGTCCTGAAAAGGCGGTTGCTTTCCGACCATACACCTTGGCCAGCGCCAGCAATGCGATGCGATGGCCCACCGCCGCCTTATTCGCCGGGTGAATATTTTTAATATCGCCAATATCCATCGTGGAAATAATCCCGCAATTCGGCAATGTCTTTGCCGCCCGTTCTTCCGCCTGCCAGATCAGCGGCTCAAATGGCGCATCGGATCCGTTGGGACCACACCAGGCGGCGGCATAATTAAACGGCGCGATCTGTACAATATAGAATGGAAAATTCCCCTGATCCCACAGCTTTCTCCAGCCCAGGATAAGTGCCCGCAATTTCGCATCATAATGCCCGTCAAAGGCCAGCACGTTATTTTCACCCTGATACCACACGGCACCGCGGATTGTATAGGGAATCAGCGGCGCGATCATGCCGTTGAAAAGCGTCGTGGGGTTCTGATGGGGATCTGGCAGCCATTTGCTTTGAAAATGGTACTTAAAACCGTGCGGCGAATTGACCAGCCCTGCCGCGTTTGCCGGTGCCGCGCCACCCCCCAGCGCCGAATCGCGGGCCATTGCTTTTTTCAGCCATCGCTTTTCCCGGCCCAACTGGCTCGACAGTTCATAACCCTGAGCCGGAATCCAAGCCTCTATGCTGGTACCGCCCCAGTCCGCTTCGATCATTCCGATTGGCTCGTGCAACCGATGGCGCAACTCATCACAGAATAAATAGCCAACCGCCGAAACACCGGCCGTCGTTTCCGGTGTGCATACCTGCCATTTTGCCGGCGCCGTTTCATGCGCGCGACCGGCGAACATGCTGGGCACCATTGGCACATGATAAAAACGCACAGTCGGATGATGGGCTGCCGCCAGCGCGGTCGCCAGATTCGTTCGGTGAAACCACCCGGCCATCGGATACTGCATATTCGACTGGCCCGATACCAGCCATACCTCGCCTACCAGCACATTTTTAAGTTCCACCCGATTGGCACCATCAAAAATAACCATCGTTCGCGGCTTCGTGCTGATCGCCAACCGGTGAAGATGCACCATCCATTCCCCTGTTCCACGGGCCGCCTTTCCCAGCAGACGCTGGCCCGCAAATCGAACGTTCACAACATCGCCTGGCTTGGCCCACCCCCAAATTGCATCGCGCATGCCCTGCTGCAGAACCATATTATCCGTGAACATCGTGGACACCCGCAACTGCGCCGATGCACCCGGCGGTGCCCCAATCCGGGCCGGCAACCGCCCCCACACTGGCCGCCCCGCGCTTATGCCAACCGCCATGAACATCACACATATCAACCAGTTCAAACAATATCGCTTCATACAAACTCCTGGCCGCCTGAAAACCGGACAATCACCAGCGCTCGAACGCGCTCGCCCACGGTCCGCCAGTTCGCATGGAACACGCCGATCCCCGCGGATATTCATTCCAATGAACGTTTCGTCGCCAGCGCAACAGCCGCTTTCAAGTACTCTCTCATGTTATCATGTTGTCCCCCGGTCTGACCATTCGGTTTCTTTGCGCGCCAGATTGATCGGTTCCACGCCCTTGAATCGGCCATCCGTCCGTCACGCATTGGTGCCGATGACGTTTCATGGTAAAACTTCATTCGCCGGCCATACAGCGGCCGGGTAAAACATGGTTCATCAGCACAGGACGGAAACACAATGGCATTGGATAATAGCTCTATCACCGCGCCTAAGGGATTTCTTGCAGGCGCTGTCGCCTGCGGCATCAAGGCTTCCGGAAAACCCGACCTGGCGATTCTGGCTTCACGGGTGCCAGCCGCCGGAGCAGCGGTCTTCACCACCAACAAAGTCGTCGGCGCGCCGGTGCTGGTGGGCCGCGAACAAATCAAGGCAGGTCGACTCGGAGCCTGCATCATTAACAGCGGTTGCGCCAATGTCTGCACCGGCAAACGCGGCATCAAAGATGCTCGCGACATGTGCGCGATTGCCTCCAACGCATTGGCCCGCACTGGCATCGTTCATCCCGCGGCGGATATTCTGCCCTTCAGCACGGGGGTCATCGGCCATTATCTCCCCATGCAAAAAATTCGCGACGGGGCTTCCAAACTTATCGCCTCATTTGGCGATTCCCCGGCCCATGGCCACGCCTTTGCCCATGGAATTCTCACCACCGATCTGGTACCAAAATCGGCTGTTTTCAGACTCAAGCTTTCCGGCAAAACCGTCACGATCGCCGGCTGCTGTAAAGGATCAGGCATGATCGCCCCCAATATGGCGACCATGCTGGCTTTCGTCGCCACCGATGCAAATATCCCGCCGGGTCTGCTCCGGCGACTTCTGCGCACCGTTACCGCAGAAACCTTTAATTGCGTCACTGTCGATCAACATACCAGCACCAGCGATACCTTTGCATGTATCGCCAACGGCCTGGCCGAAAATATCTCTATCAGGGCCAATTCCCAGAATCTTAAGGCATTCCTGCGCGGGCTTTTAACCGTGTGCGATTCGCTTTCCCGGCAAATCGCCCGCGATGGCGAAGGTGCCACCAAACTCGTGACCGTTCGCGTCACCGGTGCCGCAAACGCGGCTGATGCTCATCGTGCCGCCATGGCCATCGCCAACAGCCCGCTGGCAAAAACCGCCATCCATGGCGGCGATCCCAATTGGGGCAGATTTGTCAGCGCCGCCGGCTACAGCGGTGCCGCACTTAATCCTGACCGCGCCAGTTGTCGTGTTGCGGGCATCCCGGTGTTCCGCAACGGTAAGCCGGCGGTTAAAAGTCTTGCCGCTGTTGAAGCCCGCATGAAACTCCCGGAAATTGATATTCTGGTGGACCTGGGCACTGGGAAAAGTGGCAAGGCTCGCGTCTATACCTGCGATCTTTCACGCCAATACATCACGATTAACGCGGATTACCACACCTGATCGCAAATTCTGAGGCCTGTTGCGGCGAGCCGCCGATTGCATGCAGCCTTGTTTCAGTTACGAACAATCCGCATGACATGCAGCGTTTTGCCCGGCATATCCACCGGCAACACACCGCGGACGCGAACCATCCGCGAATTTTGTGAAGGTTTCGTTCCAGACGATGTGATATAAGATTCCACGCGCCACACACCATCGCCCAGCGCCGAAAGATCCACCTGCACTCGCCTTTCGCGCGGCCGATCATTGAGGATAGCCACCACCACCGCGCGGCTGGCAATATCCACCGCCGCCAGTGAATCGGCGCTGGAAGATGCAATAAATCGGCAGCCAGGCCTGAAAAAGCGACTGAAACCGGCCATCACATGGTATTTATCATTCACGACAAAATCGGTGGCTTTTCCGTTCAGTTCATTGGCCAAAAAGCCCCATCCGCCCACACCATCCACCGCCTGCCAGTAAACCCACGCGGCGGGACGCAGTTCGCGCATATCCTCGACTATACGCCGCGCCATGGTCATGCCGCCCGCGTCGCCATCTCCATATTCCGACATCCAGAGCACTTTGCCCCCCTGTGCAGCGGCGCGCCGCAATGCGCTGCGCTGATTGCCCGAATAGCTGTGCGTATCGATCTGGTGAACCAGTTCCCGCGACAACGCTTTGTACGACTGCCATGTCCGCACCGTTTCGTCTATCGAATTGTCATCCGGCGCGGCAATCCGCGTCGCCAATCCCCGGTATCGCAACGCCCGCGCCAGCCGCACAATTATTTCCTGCTGCTGCGCATTGCCGATATGACACCCCTCCTGCCACCCTCCGAATTTCCACCATGCGGAAACCGGTTCATTGAACGCCTCCAGCGTCTGGAAGCGAATGCCCATTCTTCGGCGGAAATAAGCCGTTACCTCCACCAGGTAATTTACGAACGCTTGTTCATCATCCTCACGCAGATTCGGCCCGCCGCCGCGGCCGCCCGTCACGCTGCCGCTTCGCGTCATGTAATACGGCGGAGAATTCGAAAAGGCCTGTACCTGGTTGACACCCAGCCGCATTGCTTCCCGCAGAACCAGAACCTGATTCCGGTCCGCAGTCCAATCCCATTTGCCCGGGGTTGGCGCAAAACCCGGAATCGCCGCGCGATACCTTAAGAATGAATATTTTGGATTTTCCCCGCCGCCAATATTGTAACGGGCCACATTCAGCCCCAGACCACGAACCGGATGGAATATTTTTTCCATATACCGTCGGCGGATATGCGCAGGAAACCCGCCCACCACATGAGCCCACCACGCAAGGCTGGTTCCCCACCCCGTAAACCGCTGCAAGCGTATACGCGGATTGATCCGAATCACCTCCGCCGAGGCCCCCGACCCGCCCGCCCGGAACACCGCCGCCGACGCCAATCCGCCAAGCTGGCCCATCGCATCGCGACGGTTGATCGATTGTTCTGCCATGATTCACCGACCCTTTAACCAACCCCTTCCACATCGCTTTGCCAGTTGCGGGAAATTTACCTCCACCATTCCGGCGTTACTCTCTTTATTATAATCCAGCGCCGGACTATCGGGCACGTCCTCACCTTGTCCGGTGCGCATTTGGCGACTGCCCCGGCAGTGAATACAATGGCAACCAGTGTTTTGCCCATAAGGAGTTACGGGTGGCTGAAGAAAAATTTGATCTGATTATTGTCGGCTCGGGGCCGGCCGGTTATGTGGCGGCCGTGCGCGCGGCTCAGCTCGGCAAAAAAGTAGCCTGTGTGGAACGGACCGAACTTGGCGGCATCTGCCTTAACTGGGGATGCATCCCCACCAAAGCTCTCATTCAAGATGCCCATTTTATGCACCAGATGACCCATGTCGCCCCGGAATATGGCCTTAAAATTGACCCCGCCAATCTCCAATGGAATAAAATTGTCGCCCGCAGCCGGGGCACGGCGGCCACCATGCGCAAGGGAATTGAATTCCTGTTCAAAAAAAACAAGATAACGGCCTTTGTCGGCAACGCCTTTGTCAGCAAAGTCGGCACGGTGGAGGTGAGGGATACATCGGGCAAAACCACCCACACCCTTTCCACCGACAAAATCCTGATTGTCACCGGTGCCCGCAGCCGCGAGTTGCCCGGCATAAAAGCCGATGGCAAACGGATTATCACCAGCCGTGAGGCCATGATCCTGCCCGAAATTCCCAAACGCATGGTGATTATCGGGGCAGGCGCAATCGGCGTGGAATTTGCATACGTTTACAATGCCTTCGGAACGCAGGTGACGCTTGTCGAAATGCTTCCAGAGATTTTGCCCATTGAAGATGCGGAAATAAGCGCCGGCCTGCGGACAATTTTCTCCAAACGCGGCATTGATGTCCGCACCCGCACCCGCACTGAGAAAGTCGAACTCACCGACAAAGCCGTGAAGGTGACGCTCCTCGATCAGGACAAAAACACACAGTCGGTCGTGGAAACCGATGTGGTGTTGGTTGCCGTCGGCGTAACCGGCAATATCGAAGGATTATTCGCGCCGCCCGCCCAGCCCCTGGTCGATCGCGGAGCAATTAAAGTCAACAAGGCGTTTGAAACGTCTGTCCCCGGAATTTATGCCGCCGGCGATGTCATCGGCCCGCCTTGGCTGGCCCATGTCGCCAGCATGGAAGCCACCATCGCCGTGGAACGTATGTTCGGCGTCAATCAACGGGAAATGGATTATTCCCTGATTCCCGGCTGCACCTATTGTTCGCCCCAGGTGGCCAGCGTCGGCTTGACCGAAAGCAAATGTCAGGAAATGGGACTGAAATATAAAGTCGGAAAATACCGGTTCGCCAACAACGGCAAAGCACAGGCCATTGGCGAGCCGGATGGCCTGGTAAAACTCATTTTTGACGAAAAGCATGGCGAATTGCTCGGCGCGCACATTCTGGGCGCAGAAGCCACCGAAATGCTCGCGGAACTCGTTCTGGCCAAGCGGCTGGAAGCCACCAGCACAGAGCTTTTCACCACCATCCACGCTCATCCGACCCTGTCAGAAACTATTATGGATGCGGCCGGTGCCGCTGTTGGTCTGGGCCATTAAAAATTTGGTGAACACAACGGGATCGGCGGTTCGCCGCCATTTGCGAAATTGAATCCAAGGACAGTAAAACTTTACGGACTGCTGCATGACAATGACCCCAAATGACAATCCCTTTTTGAACCGGCCCAATGCCGCGGTCAATCCGGTTCCCCAGCCGGTCCCGCAACTGGTTCAATCTCCGGCAAATTCTCCCGCGCCAGCGCAATCCGAGCCTGTCAGCCCGCAATCCGCCGCCAATTCGCCCGCCAGAATAACCGCGCCGCACAGCGTGCAGTCGCGCGCTAATAATTCGTTTCGCGATACACTGGAAACAGTCATTCTGGCCCTGATCCTCGCGTTTACCTTCCGTACCTTTTGCGTGGAAGCATTCGTCATTCCCACCGGCTCCATGGCACCCACGCTGATGGGCGCCCATTTCCGCGCTATCTGCCCAAAATGCGGCTATCGGTTCAATGTAAATGCCGATGTCAGCGTCCAATGGCTGCCAGTGGCCAGAAATTTTAACGGATCCCTCGAATACAACCTGGCGCGCGTCCCCAACGGTGAACTACAAGACCCCTATGCACTGCCCCTGGCGCCTTACATCATGTGTCCGAATTGCCATTACATGATCCCGGTCGATTCGCTGCCCGACAAACCCATCGTGCACCGTAAAGTTCATTGGAGCGGAAATGTTCCGGTTTCCGGCACAGTCGCTTTTCCGTTCGCCTCCAACGGCGACCACGTGCTGGTTCAGAAATACCTGTACTGGTTCGAACATCCCAAACGTTGGGATATTGTCGTATTTCGCGAACCAATGAAGGGCAAACAGAATTTCATCAAACGCCTGGTCGGCCTGCCCGGCGAAACAGTGCGAATTGTCGATGGCGATGTGTTTATCAATGGCAAAATTGCCCATAAGCCGCCCGCAGTCCAGCGCGCCACCCTTCAAATGGTCTATGACAACGATTATTACCCGCGCGATGCCGGCAAACCCCGGCGGCACTCCGCCACATGGAACAGCCCATGGGTTCCCGCGGGCACACCCGCCATGACCGCACTCTGGAACACCCATGGCCCGACAGTCCGATTCAAGTCCGGCAAAACCATCACCACGGGTGCTTTGAATTTTGTCCGAAGTGGCAGTTATCTTATGGATGTCATTGGTTACGACACCAAGGCCGAGTACTTTGAAGGCGGTGGCTCACTGAACGGAACATCTCTTGATGGCAACCTCTTCCTGCACACCGTCTGGAAACCCGAAGCATCCAATTCCGCCATCAGTATCGCCCTGGGCCGCGAAAGCAATCTCTATAAAATCCGGCTGAATCAAAGTGGGCGCTTTCAGCTTTTCCACTGGATGCCCAAGTCCAATTCGTTTTCCATAATCGCGCCCCGGAAAATGGATCGCCTGCTTACCGCCAGCCCGGTTGCGCCCGGGTCCCCCTGCCGCATCAGCATGAGCAACGAAGACCATCAGATTCGATTCTGGATCAACGGCCAACTGGTTCTCCAATACACCAGTGCATGGACGGCCCGACAGGCTATTGCACAAGTTCAGACCGCTCGCCAGTTCGGGCAGGAGGAACCGCGCATTTCCCTGCATGTTCAGGGGACCTGCTCTCTGCGGCACCTTATTCTTATGCGCGACATTTATTACACCCAGATGACCATCGAAGGAACCAGCAGTCCCGGCACAGGCACCATGACCAACCCCATTACTCTGAAAAAAAACCAGTATTTCGTTCTTGGAGACAATTCCAACTACAGCGACGACAGCCGCGCCTGGAACACCGTTGAACCCCTCTGGCGGAAGCTGCATCTGCCGCTCGGCGTTGTGCCGCAACGTTTTCTTATCGGCCGCGCCTTCATGGTTTACTGGCCCGCCGGCTTTAGACCGTTGCGGTTCATCAACTGGGCCTTTATTCCGAATGTTGGAAAAATGCGGTTCATACGGTAGCGGCCGCACCATTCGGCCCGCCACACCGGGCTTACGCATCCTGTGAAACTGCAAGAAGGAACAGCGATTGTCAGGCGATCCAGTGCCATCCGTTACATTCCGCTCTAACCGTCAGGCAACGGTTCTGGCGATTATTGTCGGCGTCGGTCTGGTGCTTACGATTATCATGGCCTTTCAGGCCCGCATGCGCCAGGAAAAAAAGGAACGCACGCACTCCACCCGGCAGGTCAATGATTTTGACCGTTGGACTCTTATGGTGCCGCAGTTTCTCCATCAGCACGCCAACTACACCAGCGACAGTTTTCCCAATCCACCCGTCACGCTTCTGGCCTTCGCGCCATTGACGCTGCTTTCACCGCCAAATGCGCAATTCGCATGGGTCTGCTGCAAGTTTTTCTTCTGCCTGATTATTTTCTGGGCGCTCTGGAACCTTATTCGCCAGGCCGGCGTGCGGCTCTCCGAACCCGCGATCCTTCTGATTCTGGGAGTGTGGCTCTGGCCGGTCCTTGGTGACATGCAGGAAGGGCAAACCAATCTGCTCATGCTTGCGCCCCTGGCCGCCGGTCTCTGGGCCGCCCAGGGACGCACCCTCTGGCTTAAACAACTCGGCGGTCTGCTGGTGGCGCTGGCCGTCTGCATTAAAGTCACACCCGTTATTTTCCTCATCTATTTTATCTGGAAGCGGGAATGGAATATGGCGGTGGGTATTCTGCTTGGCCTTATAATCTGGCTGATCGTGGTTCCGGGCCTGGCCTTCGGATGGAGCCAGAACCTGCTGTGGCTGGGCCAATGGGCGCATATTATGATCCTCCCTTATGTCACCGGCGGCCATGTCGAATATTTCGTTGGCCAGTCAGTTCCCAGTTTTCTTTCGCGCCTGATCCGTCATGTTCCGGCCTTTCATTATCATCTGGCCGGCTCGCCGGTCTGGCATTATCAGTATGTCAATATATTAAGCCTGCCCGCGACACTCAGCGACCGCCTCATCCGCATTTTTCTGGTTGCCATCGGTTTGATCGGCCTCTGGTGGGCTCGCAAAAAGCTGCCGACACTCCGCTGCCGCCGCTATGCACTGGAAATTGGCGCGGTGGCCGCTTTTGAACTCTGGGCCTCTCCACGAACCTGGGTGCCCCACTATGTCACGCTGGCGATCACTCTTTTTGCCACAGCCATGATCCTCAGCGATCCGCTGATGGCCCCTGCCGTCCGCCGCCGCGCCGCGATCGGCCTGGGAATCGCCGCCTTCCTCATGTTCCTGACCACCGATGTCGGCAAGGTTTTCGGCCACAACGGCCACCGCTGGCTGCTGACACTCGGAGTGTCGCTATGGGGTTCCGTCCTGCTGGTCTGGTCCATATTTCAGGCCGGTTCCCAATTACCCGTCCAACCCGCCCCGGCTCCGGAAACCGCAAAGGAACCCAACTGCCCATGAACAATATCTGTTATCTTGCCATCGGCAGCAATATCGGCAACCGCCTGGAAAACCTGGCCGCCGCCCGCGCCGCCATCGCGGCGTTGCCCGACACGCGAATGCTTGAATCGTCTCATGACCACATCACCCGGCCGGTGGGCGGCCCGCCCGGCCAGAATGACTACCTTAACGCCGCGATCAAAATTCAGACCAGCCTTCCCCCGCCGCAGTTGCTTTCGTGCCTGCTGGACATTGAACGGCGCATGGGCCGCCAGCGCGGCCGCGAAGGCCGCAACGGACCACGTATAATAGATATAGATATATTATTTTACGGCGAGGTCGTTCTGTCCTCACCCGATCTTATTATTCCCCACCCGCGCATGCACCTGCGAACCTTCGTGCTTATGCCGCTATGTGATATCGCGCCCGACCTCATTCATCCGGTCCTGGGTCTGCCTGTCCGTCTGCTGGCCGCCCGCTGCTATGCCGGAGGTGCCACCATGGAGGCAGCCCCATGACGCTGACCATTGCACGCTCTATTGCCGATTGCCGTGCCGCCAGAGCGCTGCTGGCACCCAAACGCCCCGTCGTTTTTGTACCCACCATGGGCGCACTTCACGCCGGACATGGCCAGCTTATCACCCTGGCGCGGAAGCTTGCCACTCCCAATGGCGCTGTCGTTGCTTCCATTTTTGTAAACCCACTCCAATTCGGCCCGCACGAAGACTTCCACCGCTATCCGCGCCCATTTTCCGCCGATACCCAACTCCTGGAACATCTGAATACCGATTTGCTTTTCGCACCCGACCTGAATGACATGTATCCCGTCGGCGAGGCCCTCGTTACCGTGGATCCCGGACCTCTGGCCACTGTTTTGGAAGGCAAAATCCGCCCTGGCCATTTTCGCGGGGTCTGCACCGTAGTCGCCAAACTCCTGGCGATTGTGCAATGCGATATCCTTATTCTTGGCCAGAAAGACTATCAGCAGCAGGCCGTCATTCGCCAGATGATTGCGGACCTCAATTTCCCCACACAATTAATCGTCGCCCCTACCATCCGCGAGCCTGATGGCCTGGCCATGAGCAGCCGCAACCGGTATTTATCCGCCGACCAGCGCCCCCGTGCGGCCGTCATTTATCAGGCCCTCACCGCGGCACGCAATAGAATTCAATCCGGCCAGCGCAATGCCGCCGCCATATCCGCCGCAATCACTACGCAAATTGCCGCCGCCGGACTCGCCATTGATTACGCACTGCCTTGCGATACGGAAACGCTCGCGGAACTCAAAGACGAAATAACCGGGCCTTGCGTTCTGCTCGTGGCCGCCCGCCTGGGCACAACCCGTCTGATTGACAATCTGATCGTTGAATCCGAATCGCTGGCCGCAACAACGCCGTCGCCACTGGAACCGCCATCCGCCTTGCCACAAATTTGATATGGAGCAACCCATGATTTCGCGAACGCCTGGCCCGATGAAACTTTTTGCCTTTCTGGTACTGGTAATACTGTCGGCTGGCAAAGTCGCGACCGCCGCGACCGCACCCACCCGCACCGGTGCTGCGGCATGGCGTATCGTATCCGGCATTCACGGCGAATTTAACTCTCAGCCCCGCCCCATTCCCACCGGCGCACTGCCGGGTGGCCCCCTGCTGGGCAATGGAGATATGGGCGTTTCCCTGGGTGGGCCGCCCGATCAGCTTCGATTTTATATTGATAAATCCGACTTTTTCGGCGTCATTCGCGGATATATGCTGCCGATGGGTTCGCTGCGGCTTCACATTCCCGCTTTGCGTCACGCATCCTGGCACGCCGCCCAGAATATCGGACCGGCAGTTGTTGCCGCGCATTTTGCCGCGCGCAATGGGGCCGCCATGTCTGTGCAAAGCTGGACCGCCGCCGGCCCGGATATACTGGTTATTCAATTGCACAACACCGGCACAAAATCTCTGGCGGTGTCTGGCCGCCTGCTGGACGCCTGGTCCACCCCGGGCAGTTTTCCAGTCGCCGGAAAACTCAAGCATTCCGCGTGGCTGGACGTCTCGCCAGATACCGTCGATCTGATTCTTGGAAATCAGATCAAGCAGCAGCCGCAGCAGCCGTTCAACGGCGACATTGCCGATCTGGTCCTTCTGCCCGTCGCAAATTCCTCTCGCCTGGCACTGAAAACGCCGACCTGGCCCGATCCGAAATGTGTTCAATCCCTCCACGGTGCAGTGGTTGCACCCGCCGGCAAACATGGCTGGTCAATTCATTTTAATGGTCGTAAAAGCTCGTTCGCAAGCCTCGGCATGATGCGGCTTCCGCAGCGGCAGTTTACGCTCGGGTTCTGGGTGCGTACCACGACTCCCCATCAGATGGCGGTGCTGTTCGCCGCCCAGCCGTCCAATTTCTGGCGTTTTGGCCCGCAAAATTACGCCGGGTTCAGCCTGGGCCTCCACAATGGCCGCCTGACCGCTAAACTCAATCGCACCATCATCACCGCCACAACGCCGCTGCCCGTCGGCCATTGGGTGCATGTCAAAGCAGTTTACAACGCCCGTTCCCTGCGGCTGTATTCCAATTCCTCGCTCGTGGCGCAAACAACCGCATTCCCCACGGCCGCACAGATCATGGGCGCGGATAAATATTCCATTCATACCGGCGACAAAGCGATCCCATTTGCGGATTGCTCTCCAAAAGGACGCCTCACCCTGCGCGTACTGGGCACCGCGCCGCATGTCTCGGCGGGACGCGTGCAATTTGTCCTTCGGCCCGGCCATCGCGCCACCCTTTTGACGATTGCCCAGGACAACCGACCCATGCCGGCCAGCCCCGATTCACTGCCCGTGTATCCGCATTTCCCGCCGGCGCTGACACAGGCCGATGTCGCGCGGCTAAAAACCCATCACCTGGCCTGGTGGAAACACTTCTGGGGAAAATCTTTTATCAAAATACCCGATAAACAGGTCCAGAACGCCTGGTACGGTTCGCTTTATCTTCTGGCTTGCTGCAGTGCGCCGGGTCATGACGCTCCCGGCCTATGGGGAAATTTCGTCACCACCACCCATCCCGGCTGGCAGGGAGATTACACACTTGACTACAACTATGAAGCCCCGTTCTGGGCGGCCTATCCCACCAATCACATTTCCCTGGCTGAAAATTACGACTCCGTGCTGCTTAATTACATGCCCCGTGGTGCCGCCGAGGCAAAGGCGGCTGGTTTTCATGGCCTTTATGACTACACACATCTGATCCCGCTGCCCGGCTGGGATGCCGACCCCAGCCGCCACATGGACCAGAAAAGCGGAATTCTATTTGGCACCGTTGATTGCATCATGCGCTGGCGATACACGCATGATCTGACCTATGCCCGCAAAGTCTATCCGCTTCTGCTGGCCACAGCCGCCTTTTGGGACCATTACCTGCAGCTTCGCAACGGCATGTATGTGGACCTTAACGATGCACCCGGTGAAAACCGTGACGCGCACGCCGTAAATCCCGCCACCAGCATTGCCTTCCTGCGGCTGCTGTACGGCGGCCTGATTTCCATCAGCCGCGACCTGCACAAAAAGTCCTCTGAACGCAAACTCTGGAGGAATATCCTGCACCGCTTAAGTCCGCTGCCAATTGTGCCCGCCGGGGACATCAAACCGATTGTCAATGCGGTCGGCTCCGCCGGTCTTTCCGGAAAGTGGGTGATTCGACAGGCTCAGATCGGCCCGGACTGGGTACTGTTGCATGACCGCTTTTCGCATGGCTATAAGCCCCGGCAGGAAAGCTCATCACCCGGCATGTCCGCGAGCATGACCATTTTCCCCGGCTGGCAGTTTGGTCTGGAAAGCAGCGCCAAAGACCGCAACGCCGCCCTTAACACAATCCGCTATCAGCGGCTCTGGTTTGATTTTAACAACACCTGTTCGTTTTATCCCGCCGCGGCCTGCGCCGGGTACAACCCGGTCTCTATTCTTAATCACATGCACATATTAACACGTCACTTTGTGCGTCCGAATTTCGCCTTCTGGTTCGGCGGCGGCGGCGTGGAAAATTGCGCCGACATTCCCGCAGGCCTTTGCGCGATGTTCCTGCAAAGCTATCAAACCAATATCCATGTTTTTCCGGATTGGCCCATCAGTCAGAATGCCTCATTCGGGGACCTGCTGGCCTGCGGCAATTTTCTCATTTCCAGTCGGCTGCGCAATAGCCACATTCAATTTGTCCGCATCGTCAGCAATTCCGGCCGGGAGCTTCGCCTTGCCAATCCCTGGCCGGGCCACCCGGTTCACGTTTCCTTCGCCGGAGGCCGCACCAAAACAATCCGCGCAACCGTGCTTAAAATTCCCACTACTCCGGGGGAATCCCTGACGTTTACACCGTGACCCGGATGCCTGTAGTGTTTTAGATATGTCAGACTCACCCGCTTTTTGACTTCTGAATTCAGGCTCGTGTCGCGAAAACCGCCGCAGGCGGCCGCGGCATTAAGGCGCAGCGCCGCCCCGGTTCTCAGGCACGGCTATAAACCGAATTCGGAAAAAACAGGGGGGGGGATGCGGTTCGCTACGGCGTTACTCAATAAAGGCACCTAAGCCTCGCTTACTGCTCGCTCGGGTAGGCTCGCGTTGCCAATTCCGGCCGCATCGCCCAAGGCCTACCCAGTCCCGTGTTTATTGCTTTCAAGCTCTGCGGCTGCCGAAAGCAGCTCAACGAGATCGCGCAGGTTTTTCAAACGACGGCCGCCTGCCCCCTTCAACTCGCCCCATCGTCTACCCGCGTACTTCCGCACCTCGTCACCACGATATCTCGCCATCCACTGCCGTCCAGTAAGCACTCCCAGTTCACCCAGAGTTCGACCATCCGACACAAAGTGGACGCGCACTCGCTCCCAATCTTGAGCGAGTGTGTCATCACTATGATTAATGGCTAGAAATGGTGTTTCAGCCCATTCGGTTTCCCAATCGGCTGGCAGAGCTATCTCCTGCCGTTTAAAATCATCCCAGCATTCAGCCTTCTTGGACTGTTCTCCGACGTTCTTTCCCGCCTGCTTAATGTGCGTGTGGGCGGCTCGGCATGCGGCCTTCAATGCCTCTTGTGTTAGGTTTGGTACTCGCTGTTCTTCCCAGATACGGTTGAGGTTAATGCGATGGTGCGAATGTTGTGCAAGCCACGCAACCGCATAGGGCACAGAGTTGGCACGATAGCTCTCCAATGCAAGAGCAGAAAACAGCCTTTCGGCCGTGCGAAAGATAATAGCCTTCGCAATTGTGTGCTTGAAATAGTTGAGGTCGACTGTGGGCTCCCCAAAATCCTCCAGGCTCTCGGCGAAGGCGAGGAAGTTCTTTTCCGCCCCTCGACAGACGAGGTGGGGCAGCCCCGTCCAAGCGTGCTCAAACTTGGCAAGGTCGGTCTTGGTGAACTTGCGATCTAACGGGTTATTGGAGGTCCACTCCCGCTGCCGTGCCAATGTTCCCTGTCGCCCCCTGTCGTCCAGATAAGAGCCGCGTGCTCTCTCGTAATACCAATGCGACCCCCGATCCATTCCGGACATTGGCGGGCTCCAGACCGTGCGCGACAGGTTTTCCATTTGGCGGTGGAACTTCCCGCTGGCCGAAAGATCGGCACCGTTTACCTTGTTCTGGCTGTTAGCATACTTTGAAATAAGAGGCACAATCTCGGACACTTTGCGCGGATCGCCCAAGACGGTGAGTTTAACCTGAACCACTACTTGGGATATGTCCACCTTCTCCTTCTTCAGAGCGTGGAATATAGAGGCCGTCGTCTGGCCTCCGTTGACGATCTGAAAATCACTCGCGCTCTCAAGGATCGCGTGTCCATCGCGCCCGGCCTTTAACTTTACCTCTGAGGCGGTGCAACAGAGCCCGTTGTTGTACGCAAGGAAGCGGTGTGGCTCTTCCCGAAGGGTTTGCTGCAAACCCTTGTTAATTTTCCCCTTCGCCTGCAGGAACGCGCGAACGTTGCGTTCAAGAAGGCGCTGCCCGTGCTTACCATAGATACGTGCCAGCACAGGCGCTCGCATGAACGCGAGCAACGTGCTGTATTCGCCAGTGCAGTCCGCCATCTGCAAACACGGTATTCCACCCTCGTAGTCGTTCACAAAATCGAGGTAGATAATCTCGGTGCGCCCAACGTGCAGACGGCTCAGCTTTTCCATATCCCAGAGGACATAGCGCACGTCAAGCCCCTCGACCTGCTCCTGGTCGATTTCCGTGGTCTTCACAACGCCGTCGGTGAGCAAAAAAAGCCGGACGGTTATCAGCGTGTCCTTCGCCTCGCAAATGCGGCGAGCAGCTTCGAAGGCCTCATCGGATTCCTCCATTTGCATGTGACAACCCTCGCGAGCTCGTCGCAGGAACCCGCGAAGCAGTCTGAAATGGTCAACGGCCGCGCTTCTTGAAACCGGTTCGGGCCTGCCGGTCCCGTGGTAAAGAACTACAAAAAGATCAAGCGTGGTGCCGTCCCCCGAGAGTGCCCAAGCATTCATTTTCACAGCAGGAATTCTGCCCCGCGGGCCTGCGGCGTGGTAGCACACATCGGCACCATCAGACTCATTGCGGTCGTTTAATAGCTCAAGCACGTACTCAGTGAAGGCGTCCTCGCGCATCTGCGGGCTCGTGTCGCTACCCGCCCTGACCTGAACCTCCCGATGGAGATCATTCGCGAACTGTTCGGCATTTGTGAGCGATTCGCTCATAGGGACTCCGATTTCATTTCGTCCTGGCGCGGGACATGTCAAAAATCGCCCGCTTGGTTTCCGCCTCGCTCAAGGCGTAATCCATGCATGCGGCGACCGTCAGGCGATAACACACGTCGCCAACTCCGCGGGGCAGGTCGCGCTCGGTAAGCAAGGGGAAGCCCTCTTCGACCCGTAAAAACGTTTCCGCACGAACGATATAGCCGCGCTCCACGTATCGCTCGGCATGGGCATCATGGTACCCGGCCAAAAGTAATTTGTCCTCGAATTGCTCCCGCGATTCGGCGTCCGCCGCCAGCTCGATCCTCAGCGACGCGATTATCTGCGGCAACGTTTCGCCCGCGAGTTCCCTCGCCTCCAAGGCGATCACGCAAAGAATTAGGATTGGCCATGCGGCATAATCCAACTGGCGCTCGCTGGTGATTTTTATCACCTGAGGCTGCTTGGCGAGAGTGGTCTTCACCTCGATTGCTCCCGCCTCAAGCTGATAATCCTGATGCGCACGCTCGGCGCCCCTCCAGCCGGGCACCGATCGTGATCCCAGAATCGGGCACAGATGATCCCGCAGGAACTTTAGCTCACCCCATAGGCCTCGCTGTTCCTCATCGGTCAACCCCTCCGATGAGGCACTAAGGAATTTCCGCCAGCGCGCAAGCTGTCCTAAGAATGCGCCCGCCTGCTCCACCGGATTTGCTGCCTCGGAAACTCGCCGCAGCAGGTCCTCGGCCAGCGACGTAAAGACATCCGCGAACCGCTCCTCCTTCAGGACGACGCCAAAGTGCTCCTTTCCGGCGATAGTCAGTATGAGGGTATCTAATCCCCTGCATCGCGGCCAGCGCCGTCTGGGGGGAACTGAGCCCTTGGGAAGCCGCAGGAGGACAGCCCGCCGTCGGGTCGCCGATTCGATCGCCACAAATAGCGGACATTGGGCGGCTGGTCGAGCCAGCCGCAGTAGCCACCCCACACGCTTAGTCGGTTCAGCAGCGAGGCCTTCCTCAATCGCCTGCCATATCTGCTCAATCCTGATCGGCATAATCCCTGTCCTGAAACGTTTCTTGCCACACCCGATTCACACTGTAATCCACGGCGCGAGCCGTGTGGCTGGAGGGGAAACTAAGGGCTAGGCCCATGAAAGGCGGTTCGCCGTCGGCCCACCTGCGCTCCGTCGGGACCACCGGGTAGACAAGCAGAAGCCCGTGTGTGCTGGGCCGGAGCTGGCGCGACACCAGGCCATTTATCCGCGAGCGGCTGTCAGCGATGGCACCCGCGGGCCTCCGGTGCTGAGAGAGGCGCTCCGCCGCTTGCCTCAACGTGGCACCGTCGTCGGCGCAGCGCCGCAGAATGTCCGCCTCCTCTGGGCCGAAAAGTGGGCCGCTTGTCTCCTCGATCCGTTTAGCCATAAGCGACTCGAAAAGCTGTCTGTCGACCAAAAACTCCGCAAGGTCCAACGCTTGGTGGGCGGGGCTCTGGACGTTGCCGTTACTGGCCCTGTATAAAGGGGGGACCGAGCCTGACTTCCACGATCCCTCCTCGGGCGAGCGCTCAGCTTTGCCCGCCGGACAGCCTGCGACCTCATAGCGTCCGGCGCTTCCGTCGGTGTCCACCAAAGCGACGGTCCATTTCGCCAGTTCTCCATTGTCCGCCTGTCGCCGAATAAAATCAATCATCTCCGGCTTCTGAAACCGCCAGACCTCGGGTGCGATGGAGAAGTCACGCAGCAAATCCTCTATGAGTATCTCTGCCAGCACCTCCTTCCAAAGCCACGCACCGTTGACCCTCTTAGCCCCGGAGACACCCCCAAGGCCCCCTAGGAAACGGGCGACGACGGAGGCGTTGCTCCGAACCGCGCCCGCAGAGGTGTCGAAGGCGGCGGTCTGGACCAACTGCCCCGCGTAAGATAATCGCTGGGTGACCGCGTGTGACATCTTGTTCATGGCGGTGACAAGCAGCCCTCCCGGGTGCTGGCGAACCCGGAGGCCGTAGCGCCGTGGGGCCAGGCCGGCGCATTTCATCCGCTCGAATTCCCTTCTTAACTCAACCTCCGCCAAGGCGATATGCCGATACCACGACCGTAGGTCATCGGTTGTGAATAGGCGGCAAAGGTCCAAGTAGCCGGGGCGGTAGCCGAACCAGCGACCCATCTGCATCAAAGTGTCGTACATCTGCGACGCGCGAAGGAAATAGCTCACCGAAAGCCCCTCGAGCGTCAGCCCGCGTGAGAGTTTATCTCCGCCGACAGCGATCACGTTGAAGCCTTTGCGGTGGGCGACGTAGTCGAGCGCATCAGTCGCGTGTCCGTTAATCTCCTTGACCTCAATGCGCGCCGCTGCTTCCGCAAGCTCCGCACTTACCTGATGCCAGGCGACCGCGACGAGGTGCTCGTCCGGCGAACCCTTGCGAACAGCGGAGGTCGTCGGCCCAAAATCGGTTGCCCAGAGCTTCTCTAACTCCGAAAGGAGGGTCGCACTTCGCTCGCCTTCGCCGATCGTCAGGCGAAGCCGTATTGCCTCGACCTGCGATTGTATCAGCACCGCAACCTGGTGCTGCACGTCGACAAGCCTAGTGACATGGACCAGCATGGAGTTGTGCACATCCAGATGTCCACGTGCACGGCGGGCGGCACACGCCAGCACAAAACAATAAATCGCACGCTTTAGCGACTCGGGCAACCTTCCAATGACTAGGTCCTTCTTGTGATTCGGGGGAATAATTGCCGAGTGGTCATCCACAATTCGGACTAATGGCAGTCCCTCGCGCGGTTCGATTCCGGAGTCGGGATCGCCATCTAAACCGAAGACGCGCGACGGGCTGACATAATTCGACGGAGGGGAAACGTTCAATATGAAGTTACGGGGGAATAGGTCCCCGCCGTGCTTAGACGTTTCCGCATCCGGGTTGATGAATATATTCGCGAAGGGCGTTGCCGTGTAGCCAACGTACGCGCGCTTCTCAAAGGCGTCGAGCAACTCGCGAATACGGCCATTAATTGCCGTAACATCTGTATCGTTTGTGCCCCTGCCCCTCCGATCCTTCGTGTTAATCGACGCGTTGTCCGCCTCGTCATCGATGACGAGAAGTGGAACCCCGCGAATAATCTTACCTCTCCCGCCGGGTATTTCCTCCCCGCGCACGTGTAGTACCCATCGCAGGAGATTACGCAGCACACTGCCGTTCTTCTTTATGACGAGGACAACGGGGTCGCCACCAATCGTTACGCCCATATCCGCCCTGGGAGCCCGGAAGTCGCCATCGTCGAGGCTACTGGTTAGGGAGTGGATAGGCAAAAGCTGGCCGAATAGTTTTCCGACGCCCAAAAGGCTGTTGGCCCGATCGAGCTCCCTGTCCTTTTGACTATCGCGGCCGAGGACGGCCTCGTCAATCCTATATTGCGTCTGGCTTCGCAGGTTGTTGTGCGTTCCCGCCATCACTACGATTAGACGATATCCGGCGTCGATCGCTTTGCAGATCAACCCGCAATAATTTGCGGTCTTCCCCGATTGGACGCTCCCGACAACCATGCCGCGACAATACCAGGGTGGACTGCGCTCCGGCTGCTCAAGCCGAGCGAGAATTTCGTCAGTCAGCTTGCTCAGGGAATTAACTGCCGGCTCCGGCAATTGCTTTTCCTGCTCCAAGAAAGCTTTGTAACGGCTCCAGAATCGCCATTGAATGCCGCCCCGCCGGGCAGGCAACCACTCGATGTGATCCGCAGGATCCTCCATCAGCGATGCCTCCGGGACGTAAACATTTGCTTCGTGCATAAGCTGCGCGACGAGCTCGCCGACATTGGCTTCCCCCTTGCCCGCGGCGCGGGCTGTCTGGACCGCTAGCTCGACCTGGGCCCGTATCACCTCGGGGGTCCTCGCTGACTGGAGGTTCAGGAGCGTGACAGCCACTACGCGAGCGTGGTTGAAGGCATCGTTCATTTTACTCGTGCTCCTCACACAATGACTGGAGAAGTTGGGGAAAATTGCCGAACGGCTCGATCTGGCCAACCCTCAGCATCGCGTCATCCTCCGATAGGCCGCCGGCCCGCAAGCCCTCAAACACCTCGCGCATCAGAATGAGGATTTCTGACTCCTTGGCGGTTTCAAACGGACCCAATGCGCGGTCGGGCATCTCTCGGTCCGCAATCATTATCAAGGGGACCGGAATCGTCTCTTCTATAAGGCGAAGCAGTGCGCTGAGCTTGGGAGGATCGCTGCATGCCAGTCGCGTTTGCTGCACGAGCGGATGTTCCCGATTGAGGCGATAGAACACCCGATTGTGCTTCGCTTTCTGTTCCCAAAGAAATATCCGTTCCTGGCCGACAGCGGGCAGCAGCTTCGCGCCTCGGTGCGAATAAACTCGTTTCGCGAGGCTGCGCGTGCGTTCACCGATCCGCGCCAACTCCGGGCGCAGCTTTTCCGGCGGGCGAGCACGCGATTTCGTCACGTCGATTTCCCATAATTGATCGAGCGCGTTCGGAAGATCGACGCGGATTCGCGCAAGCTTGTAATGCTCTTCCTGACGCCACCCCTTGATGCCGAGCCAGTCCCCTGAAACAAGAAGTCGCGAATTGCGGTAAATGTAGAATCCTTGGTGAGCGTTCCACCCGCGAAATCCGGCAGCGCAGCGGTGTGCACCAGCATCGAGCTTGGAGAGGTGTGGAAGAACGAATGGCTCGACAGCGATCGTATGCCCTTGGAACTGCAATCGCTCGGCCGGAAGGTGTTGGGTTGCGGCCTCCTCGCTCAAGAATGGGTCCCAAGGTACGATCGGTCTGCCGTTGAGGAAAAACTCGACCGCGTTGTGGCCGGCCATGAGCCGGTGAAAAACGGCCGCAAAATGGTGCCCGACATATTCCGCTTGACGAAGGAAGGCGCCCTCATCCGAGTCATTCTCCAAGGCCATATCCGCCGTCAATCGATCAAGTTTTTCCCATACCACAACGGTGCCATGCCTGGAATCGGCCAATTGCCTCGCGAGTTTCGCGGCCAACTGGGTCGGCTCCCGCAACAATCGCCACTCGTTGGTCTCGGCAATGTGGTCCAGGTCCCAGCAGCGGACGATCTCGTCGCCATGGCTTCGCTTGGATATAACGGTCGCGCGACGGCCCTGCGAGAAGGAGGCCGTCTTTAAGCCAAGCCCGAACCGGCCCAAATCGGCGGGGTCGCGTTTCTCCTTGGGGTTTCGACTTCCCACCCGCATAGCGTTAATCAGCGCATCCTTATCCATTCCGTCGCCATCGTCAGCGATAGCGATCGCCGATTGCTCCCCCGCCCAATGGAACTGGATACGTACGTTACGCGCGTGGTGGAAAAGGCTGTTGTCCGCAAGGTCGGCGAGAGCCGTGGCGGTATCATATCCGAACGCCCTCAGGCTCTCAGCCAGGGCCGAGGCGTTCGGCGGCACCAAGTCGGCGTCGGCATTATCTCGTGGCCCAGATAACCTCAGCTTGCCCATATCTAAATGGTCCGTCATCAATTTCCTTGCGGCGATAGGAGTCCCCAAGGGGCCGGGCTAGGCGCGCGCCTAGCGGGTGCCCATTTATTCACGGTATCTGACATTGCCAGATTACCATAACGGCCCAGCCGATTTCCGCCATTTGACCCTGAACGAGAATATCTCGTCTGGCGGTTTTCCCAAATTTCTCCTCCCAAAATCGCGCCTTCGTCTTTGGCGTATAGGCGAATTTGCAGCCCTTATGCCGATGCCAGAAACATCCGTGAACAAAAATCACCGTTCGGTATTTGGGCAACACGATATCGGGCTTGCCCGGTAAATCCTTGCGATGCAGCCGAAAGCGGAACCCGTTTTTATGAAGCAGTGAACGGACTGCCAGTTCCGGCTTCGTGTCGCGGCTCCGAATCCGTGACATATTCCAACTGCGGTGTTCTTTCGATATTCTATCCATCCGCGAAAGCCTCGGTCTTTTTGAGCAAATCATACACAACTTCAGCGATTTGGCGAGCCAGCAGGGGCGGTACGGCGTTTCCGACCTGGGTGTACTGCGATGTCCGCCCGCCGCAGAAGAAATAATTATCCGGAAAGGTTTGGAGCCGGGCGGCCTCACGCACGGTAAGGCTGCGACACTGGGCGGGATCGTAATGAATGTAATAATGCCCGTCTTTCGAAATATGGCTGGTGATTGTGGTTGAAGGACGATCGGGCAGTTGCACGCGAAACCGGTCCGCGAAATGGCCCGTGTCAAGCGCCTCGGCAACGTTCTGGTGATCGGGCAACAGGCCTTTCGGAAAATCGGAAAGCGAGGGCGGGCGTTTATTCACCCGAGCGAAACAGGCGGCAAACAGGTATCGGTGCAGATCGCTCGGCATGTGCGCCCGCGTGCTGTGGTTGCACGCTCCTTTGATACGTGGGTCGATGAACCATTCAGTCTGATATTTAGTTTTCGGGTCGCTCGAAACGTGTTCTTTGCCCCGACCATTTGCAGGCACGTTTAATTTGTCTAACACCTGATGAATCATAGCGAAAACTGCTCCGTTTTCGCGGTCCTGCTTTCCAATTTCAAGCCATTGCCTTTCGAGCAGGCTTCGCAAAACATTTTTCCATTCAACCGGGCCGTCCGGCTCGCCGGAAAGGCCACTGCGGAGACGCGGTAGCCCGCTTAGCGCCATCCTTACGGTTGCAGGCTTTTCGGAAAGCTTAAGATGGTCGGGCACGGCGTCGATATCCTCCCTGACTCCGACCAAAATCAAGCGGTGCCTGGCTTGGGGTATTCCGTGCCGCTCTGATCGGATGAGGAAATCGGACGGATTTGTTACCCCCGATAAAAGTTGCTGCCGGTTGGGGGCGAGGCTGTGGAGTTTGTATTTGAGGCGGGTACTGCCATTTGACCGTCGCCCCTCCAACACTATTGCACCGTGCGGCGATTGAAGGTCGGAGATAATTCGTTCAAATATCCGCTCGTTTTTCAGCTTGGCTGAAAGGAGCCCCTTGACGTTTTCCATGACAAATACCGCAGGGGCGTGGTCGGCGATCACCTGAAGATATTCGACGTACAGCTTCTGGCGGATGTCGGTGGAGGGGTCGTAATCTTCCTCACCGGCGTTTCTTGACCTGCCCACAAGTGAATAGGCTTGGCAGGGTGGGCCGCCTATCAGCACCCAGTCCTTCCTGCCCGCCAAGGCAGTTCTGATGCGGCTTCGGACCACCGCCGCCGTCTTTGGCCCAAGCTCACAATTCCAAGCTTCGCTGGCGGAGGCTGCATACTCGAGGGGGTGCTTTTCCTTCAGTTCCGACGGCAGTTTATTACCGCGCAGAAACTCGTAATATTCCTCCGGGGCCTTTCCGGGTGAGAACTGGCGGAAGAAGGCCCGGAGTCGCAGCGTTTGGTGGGCGATGGGGTCTTTCTCTATCGACAGGTGAATCTTGAAGGGGCGGGTACAGCCTGGCGCCACAAGGGCGGAAAAGCCCTCGCCCAGGCCGCCAGGCCCGGCGAACAGGTCGATTACCGGGATTGCGGCCACTGTGGAATCATTTTCGGTCGATTTTGTCATTAAGAGCGTTCTCGCGTCCGGGATTTTTTTCAAATGGAATTTATACTCTGCCACCCCCTGCATGGCCAATAGCCCGGCACGGGCGGTCCTGCCAAGGAGGGGGACCAAGGTCCTTGCAAAGTCCACTGTTAGTGGATATAATTCTATCATGGTTACTTCAGAAGAAATTGCTGACCAAGCGAAACGCGAAATACTGGACGACATTGCGGCGGGCCTGGTGCCGGCCAGCGTCACGGATTTCTCCGAACTCCACCAGCACGTTGACGCAAACTGCTACGGCGGTGCCGAGGCATTGTTCGACGCAGCGCATGACGCTGTTCCGGATACCGAGGAAGGCCACACCGCGGCATGGAATTCTTTTTGCACGCTGGTTAATCCAGCATTTGACGCGGTGGATGCGTGGATAAAATCCGGCGGCATCGCAGCAGGTATGGCGAGTCGGGCGAAATGACGAGGGCCAATATCCGCCAGGCAATCATCCACGAAATGGAGCGCAGAGGAATCAGTGCCAACGTGTTGGCCAAGCTCGTTGCAGGGAAGGTCCATCGCAGCCATGTGTATGACTTCATCGGCGGACGCAAAGAACTCACGACGGAAAAAGCGAACCACCTGCTTGGCGCGCTGGGCCTGCGGATCGTGGCCGACCGGCGACAGGAAAACACAGATCGTTCGGACAACATCCAGTCCTGATTGTTGGTCAATTATCCCTTAACGGAGGCATTAACATGTCGGTTTCAACCAAGCTTTCAGGGCAAAGTTTGCTGGATTATATTGCCGAGAATAAGGCGGCGATCGTTGATGAGTCAGCGCAGAACTTAATCCAATGGGAACTGAAGCAACATATGGGGGAGCAAGTCAGCCCAGGCTCCAAGCTGCTTGGTTTTAATCTCTGCTGGGATAATCGCTGGCAATGCGTCGGCGTCGATGAAATTCAGGTGATCAATACCCACGACGATTTCGCGCAATCCCCGGAACAGTCATACTGGGTGGAAGAAGATGGAACCCTGACTGACGGAGCGACGGCCATTGCCGAACTCCATGCGGCGATTGCCGACTGCCTGGACGAATTTACCGAATCCTTGCGCGACGAAATAAGCACCTCGCCCCAATAAGAGTTCCAGGCCTGATCAATTGCCCGACGTCCAGCCTGCGGCCAAGCGCCGCTTTCCCCCACACAACCCAAAGCATTCCCCAAGGCCTCAAACAAAATGGATTCTTCGCGGACAGGCGAACCTCAGGCACACACGCAGTTTTTCCATTTCCGGCTGAACCGGTACAATCGTTTTCAAGTGCCAACCGGGGGCACATTGATTTACTGGGAAAAACTAGTTATTTATATGTCGCGGCCATACAATGTGGGGAAGCGCGGTACAGGAATCAGATAATGTGCGGTGAATATTATGCCAACGACATCAACCAGACGATAAAATCGAAACGTCCGCATTGGACAAAAGCCACTCCGAAGAATGGCAAATCTAAAGAACCGGATCGCATTACAGGACACGTCCGACAAGCAAAGGAATTGACATGGCACAATCAGGAAGCGTTCGTTTCGGCCATTATGCTCCCATATGGCTGGCCGGTCTGTTGTTGTGTGCAACAGTCGGCATTGCCAGCGCTTCAGGCATAATACGACCGGAAGCCCGCTGGCTGGATAACCGGGGACGTCTTATTCAGGCACATGGCGGGTGCATTTTAAAACGGGGCCGATGGTACTATCTGTTTGGTGAAGATCGGTCGCGACGGAACAACCCGAAGGAACGGTACGTGGGGTGTTACCGGTCAACCGATCTGGTGCATTGGCAGTTCAGGAACAAAGTGGTTCAATTGCGAAAGCCGCCGGGGCTGCATGGCGACTGGATTCTGGAACGGCCCAAAGTGTTTTACAATCGGGCCACCCGGAAGTTTGTCATGTATGCCCATATTGACGCGAATCAGTACCGTTTAGCAGAAGTTGCGGTATTCATATGCAATACGGTGGATGGCAACTATCGCTATATCCGGCGGTTCCAGCCGCTGGGGCATCAAAGTCGTGATATTGGCCAGTATACAGGACGCAATGGGCGGGCGTATCTGTTATTTGAGGACCGGCCATTCGGCTTTCGGATTGCGGAATTATCCAGAAATTATCTGGCGGTAAAAAAACAGATATGCCTGATTCACATGCACTTGGAGGGGCTTGGTCTGGTGCATTATCACGGTCTGTATTATGTCATTGGTTCGCATCTGACCGGTTGGAGAGCCAACCCGGATGTGTATGCGACGGCAAAATCCCTGGCCGGGCCATGGTCCAAATTTCACAATATAGCGCCACCGAAAACCAATACATATCGGTCGCAATCCGGATTTTTACTGAAAATAAAGGGGACCCAAGCCACCACGGTGATTTATATGGGAGACATCTGGCATCCTAGAAACCTGTGGAACTCGCGCTACTTGTGGATGCCCTTGCACATCCACCACGGCCGACTGAGCCTGCCCCCACCGGCCAACTGGAAAATCAACCTTCATACCGGCCAAGCCACCCTTCAACGGCCATAGCGCTGCTGGAACGATATCTGTCTTGTATTTCAATGTTCAGTGATCCGCCGTTGGCCGACGGTCCGCACCAGACCGACTGTCGCAAATTGATACAATTTAAACGCAAATGGATATAGATTTTCTGGCGGCTACGTGCATAATGGCGTAACAGTGGTTTTTAACGGCTTTGGATGTTAAAGGCGGAATCGATAAATGGTAAGCACAGGCAAATCAACCGGATATTCCGGAATTCTTGCAGGCATCACAACGGGACTTGTCACGGTGTTGATCGCTGCACTTGGCCAAACTCCAGCGGTATTGGCCGCTTCGGCAGAAAAACATATAGCGGACCAGATCATTTTTGGAAACGCGGCCTCGGACCGGGCGCATCATCTGGTTCTGCATCATGCGAAATTCATTGTGGGTGGATTGCATCAGACCGCATTGCGGCTGCAACCGCTTTCCCCGCCACAGGATGACGGCGGCTACGCCACACTGACGATGCGCGTCGATCCAAACCGGCGCAATTATGTGACATGCCAGTTCTGGGGATCGGATTACGGCCTTGAACGCGGACGGCTGATTCTTTCGTGCAATGGCAAGCAAGTGGGCTATCAGGTGCAGGGAGATTACAACACGCTTAACGGCGCGGAAAATGCGCCGCCGGTGGCACCATTCCGCAGACGTTTTTATTTTGTGACCACGCCCCTGCCGCTGCGCATGACCCGCCATAAAGCCGTGGTGAACCTGAAAATTCAGGCAATTGGACGGGAATGGCCCTATGGCGGAAATTGGAAGCAATATCAGCATATTATGCCCAAAGCCAGCTTGGGAATGTATCGGCTGTTTATTGGCACGGACGGATTTTTCACGCCGCCGAACAATGATCCGCAGGGCAGGCCTCTGGCTCCGGCCCCGGTGAGAAAAAGTCCAGGACCGGCGGCACTGACCCGATTGAAACAGGCGGTTAACCGATATGTGGCGGGAATACTGCGAAACAAACGCTTACCCGATGGCATGAATCATCTGGATGTTCTGGCGAAGGCCTACAACACCTCTTGGAGTATTGCGTGGCATAAAACTGCGGTTGTTCAGCGGCTGATTAAAGACCTTGACCTGCACGCGATTGCAGCAGTCAGGCATGCCGGCCATGGAAACCGCTGGCAATCATTCAGTAATGCCGGCTGGTCCACCTTCGGGCCGGGTGCCGATGCGATCAGACGCGATATTTCGGAATTTCGTCCATTTCTGAAAAAGCGGGTCGTGGTGAATGGCCGGTCTGAAACCCGTGCCAAGTTGTGGGGAACCGTACTGAAAGCCGGGCGGGATTATCTGGAATATCATCAACGGCTGTATTCCAACCAGTGCATGATTGTGGAATATAATTTATATGTCTGCAACAGGGCCTTGGAACAAGTTGAGCCATCAATGGCATGGCCGGAAAAAAAGGCGCTGCATTTCCTGAAAATTGGCGTCGGGCTGGCTCCGTACCTTGGAAGCAAGACCGCCCATGGATGGCAGCGGCCCGTGGGCAATCATTACTATGTTGTGACACGCGCCGGCCTGACCCGCGAACTGGGTTATGTGGCGACCTATGGAGAAATTCAGGACTGGCCATACAAAATGTGGCGGGCCAGCGGAAACGCCGAAATTAAAAAGCAGTATGAAAAGATTTATCTGGCACGCCGCTGGTTCCGTTACCCGTCACGCGACAGCGGCGGCTACCGGTGCATGAAACTTGAAGAAGTCATTGGATGGCGGCATGATCTGTACCCGTCCATCGTGGCTTATGGCGACCCGAGTTTTGGTTCCATGATGGAAGGGGCAGCGGCATTTGGCATGGCCTGCCCGCAGGCAGTGGGATATGCCCAACAGTGCCTGGCGGATAATCAATTTTTCCGCGCGGAACAGCAGGCGCCATCACAATTTTTCCGCGGCACCACCGTGCTGATTGCATTAAACGTTCCGCGGCAGTATGCGCTGGTCAAGGCTATGCCGGCCAGCCCATACCGGCTGCCGATGAGCCACGGCCAGGCGAGTTTTGTCTGGGCAGATCCACAGAATGCGGTCGTGGTGGTGAAACATGGCCATGACCGGTTATGGGCGGAACTGTATTACCGCGCACAAATGGGAATTAACCGCCTGGCGCGCGTGCACTTCAGCCAACCGCGAATAGACCGGCTGGCCACGGTAAATGAACAGGTTCAATTTACACCAAGCGGAATGTACAGCCTTCGACCCGACTGGACAGATGTTAATTTCCGGCCGGGCTATACCCGTCAGGACGATGCGCAACAGGCATTTGCCGGCCAGAAACTACCAATTCCACAATTGCCCAACGGCTATCACATTCATGCCGGCAAAAATGGACAGACCAATGCCGAGGGGCCGTATATTGGCCGCGCTGGATTCTATCGTCTGCGTTTCGGACACTATTTAATTGCGGTCAATACCACGGCATCGCACATTTACAAACTGGCCGTGCCCAGGCAATTCCGCCACGCGCGAAATCTCGTGATCCACAAATCTGTTGTTCTGGCACCGTCGCTGGCGGTTGGACCGCAACAGACCATGGTTTTTTATGCGCGATAATACCGCGATTAAGGGCGCTTTGCGGCGCAGGCCGTGGCGAAGAATCCGCAAGACGGCGATAAAGGTATAATCCTGGCGGCAGCCGACCAACAGAGGTGTTCGCATGAATTTCAGACGAATGTGGTTCACGACCGGCTGCCGACTTGCACCACTGCTGCTGGCCATGATTTTTATACCGTTTCCCGCGTTGGCTAAAACAATTCAACAACCAGTCCATCAGGTCATTTGGCGGCCTCTTGGCGGCAGGTCGTGGCAGAACTGGAGCGGCATCAAGCGCATTGGTACCGCTGGCGCGGGCATCGTTGAGCCGACGGGCACAGCGGCATTCAGTGCACCGGCAACGCCGGGGCACAAAGGTTGGTATAAGCAGGGGTTTTTGCTGAAGTGCGGGGGAACGATCAATTTTTTGCAATGGTATGGATTGGAATGCCAGGTCAAGCCGCCTACATCCGGTACAATGCGCATGCTGGTTAAACTGAGCATTCCTCCACAGTTGGGGCGTGAATCCCTCATCCTTCGGGCGCAAGCAATGGCAACGTTAAGCGGCACCGGATGGCATACCGTCATTCTTCCGTGGAGCGCATTTAATTTACCACGCGCTGCGCCGATCACCTTGCATTTTATCCGGAACATCAGGTTGGCTTTTCAAACTGCTGACGGAAAACCGTTAGCCGGCGTATGGGTTCGTCATATCGGCTTGCGGCTGGGGCTGGCCATTCGCCTGAAGTCGCCTGTGCGCTCGCGCGCGGTACCGGCAGGAAGCAACGCGACGTATCACCTGACAGTAATCAACTGCACGCACCAGTCGCAAGGCGTTCAACTGCAGGTGCGGCAAAGCGGCTGGCACGCCATGCGAGCCGCAATCTGGCCCGCATATCTGGTAATTCCTTCCGGTGATTCGGCCGCCGCCACAGTCACGGTGAAAGTTCCGGCAGGCATTCCGCCGGGCGGCTTTGAAAGCCAGATCGTCACGGCGGTCCCAAATGGGGACGCGGCTAAAACGGCAACGCTTAAGCTTTTTACAGTGCGGCACCTGCCGGCACCCAATATCATGTTTACGCGACAGGAATGGAATACCATTCGCGCGGAAATTAAGGCATATCCATGGGCCAGAAAGCGCGCCGAATGGTATGCGCGGCAGGCCAAGCGATGGAAGGTTCCTGTTGCCGCCTACGGCCAGCATTTCAGGCCGGACCACAATACCACTCCGCTTTTTGGCGCCTACGCCGGGGTGCCGGCGCTGCGCGCCGCCATAGCCTGGCAACTGACGCGAAACAAAACATATGCGGCGAAAGCAGGCCTTTTTCTGCGGCGGCTTTCCGATCCGAAAACTGGTTATCCGGCCACACTGATGGCGTGCAACGCCTCATTTGTACAGGAGGGACAATCCTTTCAAAGCTATGCCCGCGCGTATGATCTTATTAAACATGCCGGTGTTTTAACGCCCGCGGACAGGGAACATATCCATCAGACTCTGCGGCTGTGGATGCACGTGGACAGCGAAGGATTGACACATGGAGATGTTTCAAATTGGTCGATAGCCAAACTCTGCGGGGGTGCCTATTCAGCGATGGCCCTGGAGGACATGGCGGAATTGCGCCGCTTTCTATACGGCCCCGGCGGCTTTACCGACCAGATTCGCGCAGGCGAAATGAGCGATGGCTGGTGGTTTGAGGGAGCGGTTACCTACGACTTCTGGTGCGCCAGCGAATTCACCAAGCTGGGCCTTGCCTGTCGCCCGTGGGGAATAAATATCCTTACCACACAATTTCCAGTGCGGTATTCACCAGTGGTGGGACTGCATCCCTATGAAACCAGGTCTTTGCTGGGAATGTCTTTTGAAAAGAGCGGCCAGCTTGATTCCAACCATGTCAGTATCCAACGCATGTGGAAAGGCTTTCTGATTTATCCGGATTACCGCGGCGTTATATTCGGCCTTAACGACGCCCATGAAATGCGTGCCGCCGGTTCCTTTGCGCTGGCCTATGACGCATTTGGCAACCCCGCCTTCGCCGCGGTGGCCAAAAAGGCTCTGCACCCGCACCTGCTTTATTCCGTGCCGGTATTGCCCGCACACACGCCGCAGGTAGACCGCCAAAGCGGCTATTCAGACAATGCGGCGGTGCTCATGTTGCGATCGTATGTGCCCGATAAACCGGCAAAGGACATGATTCAAGCGGTCCTTCGCTATGGCACCCACGGGGGCTACCATGGGCATTTTGACCTGGGCGATCTGGTTTCCGTGATGCGCTTTGGACAAAGCTTTTACAATCCGGAAACGAGCTGGTATGGCTATGGGTCGGCCATGTACAAACTGTGGGTGCAGTCGTCGCTGTCTCACAACATGGTGGTGGTGGATGACAAAATGCAACTCCCCGGACCAAGCTCCCGTATTTTATTTTTTAACGGCAAGCTGATGCAGGCGGGTGGCGTGCAGGCGATCTGCAAATGGGCAAATCCACCATACGGCGGCGGTATTTTTCCCAGGGCATTTGATGGGAAACATGCTCCGTATTATCCAAGGGCAATCCACCCCCCGGCATTCGGCGCAATTACGGGAAAAACCGGCCCGATCCTGCAGCGACGGCTTTTGATTGTGGTGCCACAATTCATCATTGTTGCCGATTATTTAAAGGCCGCACACGCCCATACTTTTGATGATCTGCTGCAGCTTCGCGGCGCGCGGCTGGCTTCCGCCGGCGTAACAAATACAAGCCACTCGGCCATGCTCAATGCCGATCCGCTGGGCAGCGGCCAATTCATCACCAATTGCCGGCACTATACCGTCAACGCCCCGTTCCGCATTGCCTCCCACATTCAATTTGCCCCGCTGGGAAAAAACGGCATGAATGAAGATGGCCCCCATTCACCACATCCCCAGTGGGAAACCGGTGGGCAAAACAGCTTGTACAACACGCCAGGTCCACTGCATATGGATGAATATGGGGTATGGCCCCTTCACCCGCGCGTGATAATTGGCGATTATCCAGAGGCGTGGTCTGTCAATAAGCCTTTGGCATTTTCCGTCAGGAGTCATGGAAAAGTACTCGCCGCCGGCCATTTCAACGCCTGGATTCTGGGCAGTGCCCGCGTGAATGTGAATGTCCGAGGCCTGAAATCATTGACGCTCCGCACACACACCGCCAGCCGCGGAAGCGGATACTGGAAACGCCTGCGGACAATTTTCTGGGGCAACCCTGTTATTGTTCTGGCCAATGGCACACGCGTGCCACTTAGTAAGCTGAAATTCACCAGCAGCAACATTATTCCCACCAGTGGTCCGGGCATTGATTATCTTGGCGGACCGGTACAGATCGCCGGTAACCGGTATAACGCGGCCATCGCCGCGGAACCTGAAAATACCACCATGCCCGGCGTGATCCGCATCGATCTTGCCGGCCTGCATGCGGTGGCGTTTGAGGCCACGGTCGGGGGCGATTGGCCAGTGGGAAAGCAGGATCAACTGCGTAAGACATGCGTTATTCGCACCCGCGGCAACAGCGCGCGTTTTATCACGGTTATTGAACCATACCACAAGCGCGCAATTGTAAGCGCAATGGCGATGAATCCGCATGAAATACAAATCACACTGACACACCATCGGCGGGATACTATTGTTTTTCATCACTTGGCCGGAAATGGTCGGAACATTGGTGTCACAATTCAGGAAGCCAGACGGGGCAAAATTGTGGCGAGCGAATCCACAATGCAATGAAACCAAAGGGCTTGCTTATGAATTCCATTTTACACTGGCGGCCATCCGCCGTACTCGAATCAAGGGCTGTCACGCGTCGTTGCCGCATCGGCTTATCCTCGCCAGGCTGGCGGTCCGGCTGGTGGATTGGCACGCTGGTGCTTCTGCCTTTGCTTTCCGGCTCTTTATTCCTGAAACCTGTCCAGGCGGGCCTGTGACAGTTTATGCTGCGTTTTTTATTTTCTTTGGCAAAATGCAGGCGGGGCGTTGGCAGGCCCCGCCGGATGCACTCCACGCCGCTCCAAGTCCATCTCCCAGACCCGCATGGCAACCAATTGGTCCCCCATCCGCCGGGACCAACGCTGCACCTGCTTGCCATCCAATTGCGTTTGCCAATCCAGATTCAATGAGCGGGCAGCATCATCAAATACCCGATCCGACGCCTCACGCGCTACCCGCTCGGCCGCCAGCGGCGTCAGCGGAACCTCCGCCGGCAGGCTCCAGTCACGATCCTGAGGGGGAAAAAGACCAGCCACATGATCGGCAACGTCCGTGCTGCTTGGTAATCACCATCACGCCATCCGGGCCTCTGATCTCATTTTGCGTAGGGGCCGAGGCCCAATGTGTCCGCAGTGATCCACACTGCGGGCAGCAACCCGCTTCTTTTAAGGACGCTGAATCTGTCAGCCGAGCGTATTCCTCCAGCAGCGTTGGCATCAACGCGGCCTTGAATTCCTGCCCCAGCAACTCAAAATCCCGAAA
>DAIDJN010000054.1:0-100332 GCA_027451365.1 Phycisphaerales bacterium
AACAGTGGGTTGGTGTCCACGGGTGTGGCATCCAGCGACGCCGTGCTGGAAGATGCCGCAGTGCCCGCGTAAGACAGACCGGCAGTCGCCAGAATGGCGGCTGCGGTCAACAGCGTGCCCAACGAGCGTTTTACCATAAGACTTCTCCTAAAAAGAGGACAGTAATGCACCAATACTCTTGGTGCCGATAAAGCAAACCCTGTGCCGGGCAGCCTAAATAGAGGGCCAAACCGGCTTTCCAACGCCAATAAGTGGCATTTTGTCATTTCCCATCCGATATTTCGTCACACCCGGTTGCCATAAAGTTCAGCCTTTTGCGCAACCAGCGGACATAAAAGCCCATTTAATGGGCACACTCGGATAGTCTCTCTTCAATCCCGAATTCAAATCTTTCCCATACCAGCGCACTATGCGGCCAGTCGCCGCCTTAATAATTCCAGCCGAGGCTCAGCCCAACCACCGTTGCCTCGCTGTGGCTGCCGGTCGGTTGGGAATAGCGGGTGCCAGCAAATACCTCTTCCACAAAACCACCTACCGAAACCGCGCCGAAGTTCGCCGGAATATTCAGCAATGAATTCGCCGGATAATTGGCGCCAATCCCGACGGTTGATCCCAGATAGCCATCCCGATAGCTGACCTGATTGGCATCCAGACGCTTTTCATTCTGAATCGCCGCCACACTGGCATAAGGATTCAACACCAGACCATTTGTATTGGGAATGGTGAAGGTGGGGCTTAGGCCCGCTTCGTAATATTCACCGGCATTGGCCATGTAATAAGCGCCGTTAAAGTCGAAGCCGACATAAATATATGGATTCAGCGCAATGTTATTCAAAAAGCTCTGTGTATTGAGCGTCGCCTTTACATACACTTCCTGCATGTCGGTCTGGCCGTGGCCACCCTGCACGGGCTGCGCACCGGCTACGGAACTCCAACTGTTCACCGGCGTAATGAAATTGGTATAGCCGGCATCCAGCCCCAGAAGGCTCATCAGATCGTAATGATACCCAATGGTCAGATCCAATTCGGTAAAATCGCTGGTCGGAACGTTGTTGGTATAGGTAGTCCCGCTCCGGACACCCGCGATTCCCTGCTGGAGTGAGTCCATGTACGGTTTGCGGACATTGTTGGAATAATCGGCAAACAATTTCAGGTACACATCACCGAATTGCCGCAAATTCACATCCAGTTCGCTGTTGTTCATCAGATTCAACCGGTTGGGCGCAATATCGCGGTAACGGAACCAGTAATCGTTGGCATAAGAAAATGTCGTTGAAAGCGTGAACGGTGCGGTACTTGCGCCGGTGGTCTGCTGGCCGGGTGCAAGGGGGTTGGCGGCCAGGTTCGCAATATCGTCCAGCGAAAGCGTGGGCGCGGAAAATGGGTCCGCGCCCAAAACCGGGGCAGAGGCCATCAAACTGGCCTTTGCACCGAATGCACAAATAAATGCTATACCGGCGAAGGCAATCCCGGCAATCCGGTTTTGCGGCTTTCTGTTGTAGCCAAAGCAGCCCATAACGCCTTCCTGAAAAACTGCGGGTGCAATCCAACCGGATTCCAAGTGATCTACCAGACCACAGTGCCGCGTTCAATTCTTAAGTTTGGCACGAACGTTACCAGACCATACGGCCCGAACATTCATTGGTTCGGAAAACCAAACTTACATAAACTGTCCGAATATTCGGAACAATTCAAACGCCCGCATCCATCGGGCTGTTGGAAAACAATCTGGAGCCAAGCACATATTCCGGCTCTGTTAACAGCTTGGACAACCCCTGCCAAAGCCGCCGCTTGGTTATTCCGCATGCACGGCAAGCAGGTGCTTACCCGCCTGGCCGCTAGAGCCGATAAAAACGTTATCGGCTCCCTGCCGGAAAATAGAGCAATAAAAACCGCGCCATTGCCCGGCCATTGAGCGGAATTCTAATGGCTTGCGCTAAGAATGCAAGTGATTCTGACTAGCAATTTGATAATATTTCGTAAATACGATTAATTCTATCCAAATTGTCGTACCCATGCCAATTCTCCCACATTTTTATCCCCTGAATTATTCTCCCCGACAGTCTGGTGTGCGCGGAAACAGGGCACTACATTAAAAAAACGGCAGCCGCGACCACAGTCGTCCAAAGGCCGTTCTTGTCTCCCTCGGCGGTTTGAACAATATTCCGCGTCCGCACCACATTGCCGCTCATACGGTAAATCTCTTTGCGCTCGTCGTAATTTCTCTGCGGGTCAAATTCGATGCCCAGTGTCATGGCCAGCATTGTGGCGGCCATGTCTTCCACATAATCGCCGGTCTTTTCTTCCGTAAGGCCATAGCCGGTATGACGGGCGATGTACCCGTACTGGTCGCGGATAGGCATCGCCACGCCTATCCCGGAGCTTAGCAGGCGGTTAGGCTCGTCACTGCTTGATTCACTGATGACGCCAAACGCCACCTGGCCGGGAATAAGTTTCCGGATGCCCTCAGTCACTCCAATAATTTTGCAGCGGGCGGGCAGAATGCCCGAAACTTGAACAAGATTAAACTTCTCTATACCTGCATGTCTTAACGCAAGCTCCGCGGATTGAGCCTTATACCGGTGACGGCCCACCCCTTTGGTGAAAAAGACGCGGGTCGGTATCGGTGCGGTCCATTCATGCGCCATCTGACAGAGCCTCCGGAAACCCGCCGACGGCGGGCCATATTTCCGCTTTGATTTTCAGCTGGAGGCAACCCGTTACGCCGCCGACCGCAAAGCATGACATAATTATAAAGCGCCCGCCGCCAACCCGCACGTTTCTTGCCTAAAAGTCGCCGGCACCAAATCCAATGGCACGCATCCGCCCGCGTTGTCAGGGTTTTGCACACTTCCTTTAAACGCCCCGATCAGCTTTCTATCAGTTCCACTTTCGGGCTGCGCCAGACCGGTGAGATATATCCCTCCACCTTTCTTTGTTCCCGTCAGCCAACGGTTGCCGCGTGCGGATCCACCCGTGTCCGCCGCAGACGAAGCGCATTGGTTATGACGGAAACAGAACTTAGACTCATCGCGGCGGCGGCGATCATTGGACTTAGCACCCAGCCGGTCCAAGGGTACAAAACGCCCGCAGCCAAGGGTATGCCCAACGCGTTGTATCCGAAGGCCAACCACAAATTCTGACGGATGTTTCGCATGATGGCGGTCGATAACCCCAGCGCCCTGGAAATTCCCTGCAAATCCCCCCCCAGCAATGTTATTCCGGCACTGGCCATCGCGATGTCGGTTCCGGTGGCCATCGCAATTCCGACATGGGCCGCCGCCAGTGCGGGTGCATCGTTAATGCCGTCGCCCACCATAGCAACCAGCCGCCCCTGATTTTGCTCGGCTTCAACGGCTTTGGCTTTGTCCTGGGGCAGAAGTCCGGCCACTACATCATCCAACTTCAGTTCCCGGGCCACCGCTTGAGCCGTACGGCTATCGTCACCAGTCAGCATCATGACACGCAATCCGCGAGCCTGCAGCGCGGCGACCACAGCGGCGGCATTGGGCTTAATCCGGTCCGCCACGCCAAAAAATCCAAGCACCCGACCGCCAGCCGCCAGGTACACGACCGTCTGGCCAAGGGATTCGAGTTCCGCGACTGTTTTTCCGGCTTTATCCCCGGCTTCGCCGACAATGTGTTCCGGTGCCGGCACCTCAAGCCCCATGTCCGCCAGTAAAGCGGCGTTGCCAATCGCCACCGGCTCGGCGGCCACCGTTCCCGTGACCCCTTTGCCACTTATCGCCCTGACATTGCTGACTGTCGGCAATGCCAGTCCGCGTGCCTGCGCAGTCTGAACAATTGCCCGGGCCAGTGGGTGTTCGCTGGCCTGCTCCAGTCCCGCCGCCATCCCCAGCAGACGGGCTTCATCCTGGCCGGCCACCCGGCGAATGGAAACAACCTGCGGCTTGCCCGTCGTTAATGTGCCGGTCTTGTCCAGCACAATGGTGCGAACCTTTTCCAGTCGCTGGATCGCCTCGGCATTTTTCACCAGCACACCCAGTTGCGCCGCCCGCCCCACACCAACCATTATGGCCATGGGCGTCGCCAGCCCCAGGGCACACGGGCAGGCGATGATCAATACGCTGACAGCATTTATAACAGCGTACGCCAGCGCGGGCGAAGGCCCGACAGACCACCAGATTGCGGCCGTTAAAATTGCGGCAAGAATAACCGCGGGCACAAAATAAGAGGCCACGCGATCCGCGAGTTGCTGAATGGGCGCGCGACTGCGCTGCGCCTGGGCAACCATCTGCACAATTTGCGCCAGCATCGTTTGGCCGCCCACCCTGGTGGCCCGCATGACCAGTGCGCCGGTCGCATTCAGCGTGCCGCCAATAAGTGCGTCACCAGCCTTTTTTTCAGCGGGCATTGATTCACCTGATATCATGGATTCATCCACGGCCGCGGTGCCTTCCAGCAGCAGGCCGTCGGTGGGAATGCTTTCCCCGGGGCGCACCAGAAGCGTGTCGCCGGTCTGCACGTCGCTTAAGGGGATATCCTGCCACGCGGATTGGCTATCCATACGACGATGCGCAATTGTTGGCGATAAATTCAGCAACCCTTTAAGTGCCTCGGACGTTTGGGCCCGGGCGCGCAGTTCCAGCACCTGCCCGAGCAGCACCAGTGACACAATAACCGCGGCGCTTTCAAAATAGGTCGCCACCTGACCACCGGGGCGCATGGCGGCGGGAAAGCAATCCGGGGCGATCGTCGCCACCGCGGAAAAAACCCACGCCGCCCCAACGCCTGTTCCAATTAGTGTAAACATATTTAAATGTTTATTTAACAATGACTTCCACGCGCGCCGGAAAAAGGGCCAGCCGCAATAAAACACCACCGGTGTGGCCAGCAGCAGTTCCACCGGGTTCAACCAGGCCGCTCTGGCCAGAGCGTTTGAAAAATCGGCGGTCATGGCCAATACCAGCAGTGGCAGCGCGAATATCACGCTGACTTTGAATCGACGGGTCATATCCGCAAGTTCCGGATTGGCCGTCGGCTGCGATTCCGGCCGCATTCCCTCCAGCGCCATGCCGCATTTGGGACATGACCCCGGCTGGTCACGCACCACTTCCGGATGCATCGGACAGGTATACCGAACCGGCGATGTTTCCGCGCCGGTGGACAGACCCGCGGGTCCAATCTCCAGTTCCAGCGCCATGCCGCATTTTGGGCATGTATCCGCATGGTCCATCAGAATTTCAGGGTCCATCGGACAGATATAGCGCGCCGATGATTTTCCCCCTGCCGCGCCCCCCGTTGGAACGCCCGACACCTCGGTGGATGTTTTGGCCTTAGCTGAAACGGTCAGACCGTGCAATTGAACCGCCGGCGCGTGGGTCTTGTTCAGATATTTTTCCGGATCCGCCTGAAATTTTGCGATGCAACTTCGACCGCAAAAAAAATAGTCTTTCCCTTTATAATTGACCGACCCAGCACATTTTTCCGGATTCACGCGCATGGAACAAACCGGGTCAATGGCAACCGCGGGATTGCCCGCACCGGTGTCTGCATGACCCGTTTTGGATTCCGCAGAATCAGGATGATTCACAAAAAACTCCAAAAATGGCCTTTCGGCCATATCCATCCGCCCCGTCTTTTATGATAGCCCCAGGATCGGGAAAGAAAAGCGCCGGATCACCGCACCTGGGCCGAGCCAGGCTCTCGGGCATTCTGAAAAGGCATGAATAATGAATGCTTGACGCACAGATTCAGCATCTGAACGGCCCATCGCGCCACAGTTCGGACGGGCAGGCGCGCATCCGAGTGCGCCTCGGCCGTCAAGACCGAATGTCGATCCATTTGTTATTCGCGCAATGCCGCGTATCGGCCAGAAATTTGCCAAGGACCGCGACGGTCAATTTTCCGTACCGGATTCCGCGGCACGTATGCGCGCCGCGGAAAGGATAAATCGCTGCGTTAACCCCGCCCAGACCAGCAGAAGCGATCCGGATACTATCATGAACAACCACAACATTTCTATGCGCACCGGCAGGTCAGATTGCCGCGAAAGGACACCCGGCTGCAACGCGGTCCACAGGCCAACGCCCATGGTTACCGTAAGCCCCAGCGTGCCCAGCAGCCGACAGGCGGTATTTACCCATCGCTTGAATTCAGAAAAGTAGGCCAACATGCCCAGCAGTCCGGCAAATTCCGCGCCGAATACAGCCGCTATAATCGTCAGATGAACCCAAAGCTGCTCACCATGGGGCACAATCGCCGTAATCTGTTTGCCGCACACCGCCAAACCGGCCGGCAGGAACCAAAGAATGGTAACCCCGGCGGAAATGAAAAACTGCCAGTTGCGAAACCGCAGAGATTCAGTCACCGCGGGCCGAATGCCGGTAATCGCATCCAAAGCCACCAGCGACAGCAGGGCCACCGTCGGATAACCGACCAGAATAACAAATACCTCTCCCTGCCCCTTGGCCAGCAGCATGACGAGGCACAACATACATACCCCGAGCATCCACATGAAATCCGCCCGCAAAGACCGCGGCAGAAAAATAAGCGCCGGCACGCCCAGCAGTCCAAGAACCAGTTCCAGGAAGCGAAGCGTCTGCCCCATGCCACTGTGAAATACCGGTGCCGCCGAGTTTGCGCCCATTAATTGTGCGCCCAGTCGCGAAAAAATCAGGTAGACCGGCGCAACCAGCAGAATACATCCGAAAATTCCGACGAACAGGCACGAAAATTCAAACCGTTTACGCGGAATTGGCCACGGCTTTTCCGCTTCGCTCCCCGCCGCATCATTGGCATCGGCAGTCGGCTGGGCCAATGCGGTCGCCGGTTTGGCGGCGGGAAAATCGATTTTCGGCGGCGCGGCGGCAACCGCCGTCCGTCCGTCCGAAATACCGTGAATGCCCGGCGAAATGCCACGCCGCGCCAAGACTGGTCTGCCGTACCGCATACAAAACTCCGCCAACGCGCCGGGCACGCAGGAAGCTCCGGCCTGCCTGTATTATATCGGTCAAATGGCTGGCATGTGAGATTTTGTTCAATAATTCAACTTGCCCGAGGACTGCCACTGGCTCTTTTGACAAGCGGCCATTTGTCCGAAGGCATCGTCCGTGGATGGATTATCAGGCCAAATATTTATCGGCGGCCTTGCGCCGGCAAAGGGCCAGGCCACCCAATCCCAGAACGCCGCAAAACAACAGTGCCCCAGTTGGCGGCGCTGGCAACGGGCCGCCGGCGGGGATGGCGTTCAGCGGTGTGGAAAAATTCGGGCTGGCAAAATCAATTTCTCCAACGCCGGTGATACCCCCCACCGCTACATTGCCGGTAATTGTGCTTTGAGTGTCAAGCGCTGCGTTGGGTGCCAAGATAGATCCATACCACCCGGATTGCAGAGACACAGTGGCAGCGGTGCTGAAATTCCACACAATGTTATCCGCCAGGTCGGCATTTCCGTTGAAATTCAACCCGCCTGGCTCTGAAAAGCTGGACCCCGAAAAATTTACCAGCACCTGCTGATTGGTTGACAAATTGGAAAATTCAATATTGGAAATTGGCTGACCGGGTGAAAAAGTAGTCGAGTTAATATTGAACACCACAAGCGAAGGACCGGTCGGCACGTTAAACGATAAATCATTGTTGCTTGCAGTCACCGTCGCGCCGTTGGTGGTGGGCAAAGCCGCCCATGCGGTGGAGGTGGCCGACAGCTCGCTGCCGAAATTGGCCAGGTCGGTCACCGGTGCGGTCGAATTTTGTACAAGTGAACCGCCACCGTTCACCGAAAAACCGCCGGTCGCCGTGCCGCCGATCAGCACATTTCCGTTATTTACGTGGACGCTACTGGAGGTGATGCCGCCAGTGGCTTCCAAGCCGATGGTGGAACCCGAAGGTAATCCATTTCCCGCAAAGGTCGAACCCGCAACCGACCCATTTATGAAAGCATTGCCTTGAATATCGCTGTTATCAGTAAACGAGGCCACCGGCGTGCGAGATCCGCCAGCAGCCGGCGCGCCCAGCACAATAACGTTGAATTGTTCCATGGGAAAGGCTCCCGCACATGCCCGTGGAAGACCAGAAAAGCCTGAGTTGGCAACCGAAATAAATGCCACGCCAGCCAAAACCATTGTGTTAATGCATTTCATTCTCAAAATCACTCCGTACCTAAACTATGCCACAGCGCAATACATTCGGCAATTGCCGCTTGCAATGGCCATGGATCAACTACAGTGTTACCAGCGTTGTTTTACGCCAGCAGAGCGGCGGGATTCTCTATCCCTCATTTCTCAGGCAGCTCACGGCCACCTGCGCAACCATTTAATAGCCCGGAGTTTACCATACCATTCGACATAAAGTCAAAAACCAGTCCATTACCAGTTCAAATTTCACGTTTATCTGACGTTGCGACGTAAATCCTGGTCGTCCGGTGGCTCTGAAATCGGAAAATAAGCGATTTTTTCCGCCAGCGGCCCGCCAACCCATAGCTGGATTCGTCCGTAACTCAACTGCACCGCCCACCTATCTATCACAACCCAGTTGCGTGCCAACATAACCGATGTCAAACCGGATATTTCACACGCATAATTCTTGACACTGCCGCCCCAGCGCGTTACGGTTCCGGGTAGTATGGACCGCATTGTGCGCTCGGCAGGCTAATGAGGCCGGCCAGACGGCTTGCGAATCAGGCGGCACAATCGGCGGAGCGGTCAAATCTTACTTGGAGAAACGCAGTATGCGGACTGGCTTTTGGCGTTGGCCTTCTCTGGCTGTTGTGCTTGGAACCACCGGGCTGGCTTTTGGCGCTGCGCCGCCTATGCCCAATCCGGTTGCAGCCACGTATACCGCAGCCGATACAACCGCCATGACCGCGTATGTGGACTACTACGCCGCCCAATTGCGGCAGGCCACCACCACGCGAGCTATGGTCCACGCCCGCCACGGTATCTTAAAACCGCTGCAGCAAAAATCTCTCACGCCGTCGGTTATGTTTCTTTCAGATTACGGGAGCGTTGTTACCACAGAATTAACTCCTCTGCTGGCCCATAAAAATCTCGCGCTAAATACCATCATCACCTTGGCCAACATCAATGATTTAAGCACCCAACCCGCTCTGCAACAGGGGCTGGAAAGTCCGGTGCCCGCGGTACGCTACTGGGCGGCTCGCGGTTTAATCGGAATCGAACCGGAACTGGCACAAATCGGCCCATCTGAACAGTCCGCGGTAACCCAGCTGAAAACCGCGCTTTCTACTGAAACAGACCCGGTCGCGGCCTTGGAAATTTGCCAATGCCTGCAATCCATGACGCCCGAACCGCTGGACACCGCGCCCCTTATTGTGGCCGTAATCGGGCGCGTGACCCATCCTTACCCCAAGGCGCCACCCCAGAATCTGGACCTCGCCGCCAGACTGGTCAGCAGCCTGACCCAGGTTCTGAAAGCGGGGGCCGTGCTTACCCCGGACGAAAAGCTTACCGCCATGACCACATTGGCGGATTTAGGCAGCTACGCCGCCCAATACTGGCAGGCTGGCCTCCTGGGCTACCCGCAAAAGCTTGCCGCGCCCGAAACCGTCAACGCCTGCGCAGCGGCGATGAACGCCGTCAGCGGTACAACTTCTTTTTCCATTCCAACCCTTACCAGTACCAGCAGCGCCACCGACACGCTTCTGAAGGTCAATGCCCTTACCGGCAGCCAGTCGCAGGCTGGTATCCTGCAAAAACTTTTCCCAAAGGCCCCCATTCCCATCCGTATTGCCGGGGCAGGGCAATGATGCACATTGCCCATGCAAAATGCGCTGACGGTTTGTTGGTCGGGCCGTTTGCGCCCAACGGCACCGTGTCCAGACGCGGCAAAGATACATGGGGACCGCGTGGCTGAATCGTGGGTTGACATTCAACCGGTAAGCCGCCCGTTCCGCGCCACCGTCGCCGTGCCAGGCAGCAAAAGCATTACCAATCGGGCCTTGCCGATGGCCGCAATGGCCAGCGGACCGAGCCGACTTTCCGGCGTGCTGTTTGCCGATGACACCCGTCACATGATTGACTGCCTGCGGCACCTCGGCGTAAATCTTGAAATTAACGAATCTGCATGTGAAATTTCCGTTTCCGGTTCCAGTCCCGCCTTCCCCATCGCAAACGCTGATTTATCCTGCGGAAATTCAGGTACCACCATCCGGTTCCTGACGGCCATTTGTGCCGCCATGCCCGGCACTTACCGCCTGGATGGTATTGAACGCATGCGACAGAGGCCAATTGGCGAACTTGCAACGGCAATTGCCAGTCTGGGCGGAAATATTCAGTTCCCGCTGAATCCAGGCTTCCCCCCCGTTCAGACAAGCGGCACCGGCCTTGCTGGCGGCCAATGTCGATTCAGCAATGTCAAAAGCAGTCAATATATTTCAGCCGTTCTGATGGCCGCGCCGCTCGCCCGGCGGTCTGTGGATGTCATTTTGGAAGGTCCCGTCACCAGTGAACCGTATGTCCGCATGACACTGGCCATGATGGAGCAATTCGGCATACGCACCTCGCAGGCCACACTGGACCCCCAATCTCCTGAAATGGGCCGCGTTGTAACCATTGCCGCCAATCAGCCGTACACCGGCCGTGCTTACGCCATAGAACCTGATGCCAGCAACGCGAGTTATTATCTGGCCGCGGCGGCTCTGGTGCCCGGCTCCACAGTCGTCATCCCCGGTCTTGGCCGCAATTCCCTTCAGGGAGATATGCTTTTTGCCGATGTGCTTGGACAAATGGGTGCCCATTTATTTCTGGACGCTGATTGCGTCCGCATGACCGGAACGGCCCGTCTTGGCGGACTTACAATTGACATGAACTGCATTCCCGACATGGTACAAACGCTGGCCGTTCTGGCACTTTTCGCGGACGGTCCGACCCATATTTGCAATGTCGGCAATTTGCGGATCAAGGAAACCGACCGCCTCGCCGCACTGGAAACAGAATTAACGAAACTTGGCGCGCAGGTACACACCACCGCGGACAGCATTACCATTCATCCGCCGGTACAAGTGACTCCCGCAACCATTGAAACCTATGACGACCACCGCATGGCGATGGCATTTGCGGTAGCCGGCCTGCGCGTGCCGGGGATCCGCATAAGCAATCCGGCCTGTTGCGCAAAGACCTATCCGTCGTTCTTTACTGATTTTGCAGCCGCGACTGCCAGCCAGACACTTTAACCCGCGCCCTATGCCACATCCCGCGGCGCTGTGTGAAGAATCGCGGCAGGCAATACCCCAACGTTTCCCGTTTTTGACCAGTCTGATTTTTGCCGCGAAACATAAAATGGGTTATAAACTCGCCATGACTCAGGCACATTCGGGAATTCAACCGCTGCAGGTGGGCATTATCGGCGACGGGGCCATGGGAACACTTTGCGCTCTTCTGCTGGCCGAATGCGGTCATTCCGTGCAACTTTGGGGCCGGCAAAGCCAGCGGGTGATGGAATTACGCACCGACCGCCAGAACCGCCGCTACCTGCCCGGCATAACACTGCCGGAATCCGTTCAACTCACCGATCAGGACACCGCCGTAGCCAGCCGTGCTGATTTTCTAATTTGCGCAGTCCCCACACAATACATACGTTCCATTCTGCAGCGCCTGGCACCGCACATCCCCGCTGGATTGCCCATCGTCAGCGTCGCCAAGGGAATTGAAAATCAGACACTCCTTCGTCCGACACAAATTATCCTGGATGTGCTTCCCGACCGGTCCGTGGCGGCTCTTTCCGGCCCGTGCATTGCCGGCGAAGCGGCCCGTCGCATGCCCGCCACACTGGTGGCCGCTTCCAGCGATCATGGCCTGGCCACCCGTGTTCAACAGGTCATGACAACACGCAGTGTTCGCATTTATCGCAATGCAGATCTGACCGGGGTGGAACTGGCCGGGGCCACGAAAAACGTCATCGCAATTGCCGCCGGTGTGCTGGACGGAATGAATATGGGCGTCAATGCGAAGGCGGCGCTCCTGACACGCGGTCTGGTCGAAATAACCCGCCTGGGCATGGCGATGGGCGCGCAAGCCGAAACGTTCAGCGGACTCGCTGGCCTGGGCGACCTGGTGACCACTTGTTTTTCCCAAGAGGGAAGAAACCGCGGCTTTGGCCAGCAAATCGGCCAGGGAGTCGGGCCGGAACAGGCCATGGCCGCCATGACCGGCGTCGTGGAAGGGGCCGCGACCACGCGAAGCGTCTTGGAACTTGCCCAGCGACACAAGGTCGAAATGCCCATCAGCGAAATGCTTTACTCGGTTCTGTTCCGCGCCAAACCGCCGGTCGCCGCTATTACCGAACTTATGAGCCGCCAGTTAAAAGCCGAACTGACATGACCACCAGCAATGCAGCAGAACGTTTCCACCGGTCGCTTCGCACGCTGTGCCGCCGGATGCGCGTGGCATTCGCTTTGCGCCTGGCGTTTTTCGTCACCGTCGGCAAACGGTTCACTGGCCAGCCCATTTTTGTTAATCAGGAGCCACGAGCATCCGAGTTGTCCTGCGGCTTAGCCATCGTATTGCCCGGAATTGAAGCCGCCGGGCCATTTCCCCAGGCCATCTGTCAGGGCATTCGTAACAGCCCCTGGCGCGGCGCGGTGGAAATATTTTACTGGGGCATTCCCTTTCCTGAAGGCTATTTTCCCAACGTTATCTGGCTGAAAAGGAATCAGTATCAGGCCGCCGGCCTCGCACAAAAAATTCAGGATTACCAGAAAGCTTATCCGGGCCGCCCGGTTCATCTGTTCGGCAACAGCGCCGGCGCCGGCATTGCCCTGCTGGCGGTGGAACGATTGCCCATCACCAGTCCTATAGACAGTCTGGTATTCCTTCAAGGGGCTGTTTCGCCGAATCACGATCTGACGATCGCTCTTGACCGCGTGAAAAAGGGCATCTTAAATTGCTGTTCCCATCGCGATTGGATGGTTCTGGCGCTGGGTACTTTTATTTTCGGCACGATCGACCGCCGCCATTGCGTCGCCGCCGGCTGCCGCGGCTTTCATATTCCCACCCAACCCGAAAAGCGGCGGTTGTATATGGAAAAGCTGGTCCAGAAAAAATGGGTTCCGGAGTGGATCGACCTCTACGATCATTGGGGTTCACACGGTTCATCCACTTCTCATAAATTTATTTCGCAACTGGTGATGCCCTGGCTGCTGCACGATACCGCCCCCGTGCCACCGGCAAATTGAAAACTCAAGGTCGTTCCCTGATATTTATAATTTATAATTTCAGGTACACGCCGTGGTGGATGGAACTTCACCGGCATCCCACAGGATCAATTGACCGGCCGAAAAAAAGGCCATCCCGAAGGCTGGCGATGCGGTTTGTATGATCTGCGAACCATTGGGCCGCGGCCGGGCCAGTGGTGTCAGGCTGCCCAGATTCTGGCTGCCATCCGCGCTTAGCACGGTGTATGTCCAGGTTGCCGGCGCGCTTTGCGAACCATCTGTTCCGCCATCTTTTTTTATCTGCACCGGGAACATGGCCGGCCACGCGGCGCAAATAAGAACCACACTTCGCGGCACTGCTTCCGCGGTGTAGCCGACCAGCAATCCAATGTGAAACGTGTTTAACCCCAGCAGATGGGTGGTGGCCGGACTGTTTTCCAGCAGATTCAAAACCAGGGCATTCACATTGCCGCTGTCGGTTAAACCTTCCGGCATAGTCAGGCTGGTGGCGGGAGCGGTGTCGCAGTCGGGCGAAAAAATATGGGCTGCATATTTTCCTGCGCCGGATTCCAAGGCGGTGATTTTTACAATAAGGCCGCGCCCCACCGGCACAGCCCTTTTTTGGGTAAGCGCCACGCCCGCTCCGGACACGCGGGCGGCAGTTGTACCTCCGCCGGCAAGCAGGCTGGAATTGGTGTTGATCTGATCAATAATCAGGTTCACGTGGCGGGCAATATTGTGCCATGGCTGGCGATCTGCAATCCATGGGGAAAGCGGGCTTTGCATGCACGATCCTGTGGCAAAAGCGATGACATATTAATCGGGCCGCGCCGGGAACAAAGCCAGTGTTCCCTTACGCCCGCAAATTTAGGATTCATGGAGCCTTGGCGGGCTTCATACAATTTCCGGAAACGCGGCATTAAAATCCGTCTGCTGAAATACCACAAACCGCGCCCAGCCGTTGCCGCTGGTTTGCGAGCCATCCGTCACAATGCTGGCGGCGACACCCGTGGGGATGGAACCATCCACATTTTTGAAGACCGCATACTGATCCCATGTTTCCGGGTTATATGCAAAGCTGTAGGTGTTGCGGTACCAGACGCCATCATGTGTGGTGCCGTTAATGGGCAGGCAAAGCCAGGTTCGCGGCGGAAAGCCGCGCCAGGTTGCGGAATTTACCTTGCCCGCGTAGGCCAGCGTAACAGATTCCGGATCTGTGGTTTGCAGAAAATGAAAATTAATGGTGGCGTTGAGCACCAGGCGGTGAAGGTCGGCCACCTGGGTTTGGCCATTGCCGCCGGCGGGGGTATAGGTGACGGTGGCCAGATTGTTGGAAGCATCATAATGCCCCGTGGCCTGCACCAGACCGGCATTAAAACTTTTAAGATAACTGGCGGGGTAAAGGTCCCACTGGTATTCGCACAGCGTGTCAAAACAATCAAACCCCTGACAGTGTGTGCGGACATTGCGCACCACTGCTTCGGGCCGGTCCGGGTGGGCTGCGCCAATACCGGGAATGACAAACCCGCTGACGGTGTCGGTAGCCGACACCGCCATAATGGGCCGCAGCGTAGGCGAGTATTGAGACAAGCCGGTGATCTGAAATTTCCGGATAATGCGGTAACCCGACGCGGTCCATTCGAGCGGCTGGGGTAGAAGAAGGTCTTCTTTGATACTGATCGGCATGTAAAGCTATAGCAATGGGAATGGCGGATAACAGCGCGGCGGGCGGCCTTGTTGCGCCAGAAGTCTCTCTGTCAGCAAAGCCTGTTTTGGTCCCAGTTGACCGGGAGTATCTCAATTTCCGCCTCTGGCCGTTGACTTTCCAACTGATATCCCGGATGTTTTCATTTTATGGTGATGCAACTGCTGATCGCGACTTCCAATGCCGGCAAAATTCGGGAGATTACCCATGAAATTGCGGCCGCGGGACTGGGAACGGTTCAACCGCGCAGCCTGGCCGATTTTCCCGCAATCGCGCCTGTGGTGGAGGATCAACCAAGTTTCGCGGGCAATGCCATGAAAAAGGCCGCCGCGTATGCCCGCGCCTTCGGCGTGCCCGCATTGGCGGACGATTCCGGATTATGCGTGGATGCGTTAAATGGCGCGCCGGGCGTGTTGAGCGCACGATACGCCGGCGAGCCGTGCAACGATTCGGCCAATAATCACCATCTGCTGCGGGAACTTCGGAATGTGCCTCCCGAAAAGCGCAGTGCCCGGTTTGTATGCGCTGTGGCCCTGGCAACGCCTTCGGCGAATCTGGCCCTTATTGTGGAATCTTTGGAGGGGCAAATTATTGATTCGCCGCGCGGTGCCAACGGCTTCGGTTACGACCCGCTATTTTTCCTTCCGCACCTGAACTGCACCACCGCCGAACTGACGCTGCCGCAAAAGGCGCTGCTAAGCCACCGCGGGAAGGCGGTGCGTCAGATGATTGACTGGCTCAAGCGGAATTTGCCCGCCATTGAAGCGTGCGCCGCGGCGGCAGAATAACCGCGCCGCCCCTGGATGCAACAGAAGAGTCAGGCAATCCATTTGGCCTGCAGCTGCGCCATTGGCCATATCAGTCATGACCGCTGATATACCCGCACGTAATCCACTTCAAACAATCCGGGAAAGCGTGTGCCGGCCGGGTTGCCGCCCGCGGTGCCGCCCACCGCAAGGTTTAAAATCATATAGGCCGGCTGATGGAACGGGTTAAAATTATCAAATCGCGGATCCAGCGTCTGCGATAAATCCACATGATTGTATAAATGTCCATCCATATACAGTCGAATAAATTCCGGCCGCCAGTCCATGACCCAAAGGTGAAAGTCCGCGGCCCATCGCGGATTGTGCAATGCCGCAACAGGCGTAAACACGCTGCGCCACACCGCCTGGCCGTTGTTATTCTGCCAAGCCACGTTGGCATTTACATGACCGGCGTAATATTCCATGATGTCAATTTCCCCGCAGGCGGGCCAAGGTTTGGCCACACCAAGCATCCACCAGGCCGGCCATAGACCTGGTCGAATGTCAATGCGTCCGCGCATCTCGAAAATGCCATATTTCCAGGAATGAAGGCCGCCGGTGGTCAGAGAGCTGGATGTATACTGCGCAAACTTTCGCTGCTGCTGCCATCCGCCGGTGGGCCGGTAATTCGGATTTGTCACGCGCTGGCGTCGGGCTTCTATAATCAGTCGGCCATCCCGGCAAATGGCATTCTGCGGCTGATACCATTGCGCTTCATGGTTGCGAACAAAGCCACGCTCATAATTCCAGTTTTTCGGATTCGGACGTCCATCCTGATTGAACTCATCATGCCATGCCAGTCGATAACCGCGGGGAACGCGAAGATAAATGGCCTGGGCGGTTGAAAAATCCAGCAAGCCAACCGCGCTGGCGGTACCCAATGCGCTGGCGGCCAGCGCGCCGCGGATAATCGATCTGCGTGAGGCCCGTGGCGCGTCCAATAGTGACGTCATGAATTCCTCCTATGGATTGATCCCGGGGATTGATTCTGCTGCGCAGCGGTTACGACCATAAATTCTGTTTACGATACGCATGACCACCGATGGAACGCCAGTTTGCCATCAGACCACCATATCGCCTGCGGCTGAATCCACCGGCCCGCACGATCGGATTCCGGCCGGCCCGCGTCAGGGCAATCCGTTTCCTGTACCCGCGGGGGCGTGTTTAATTTCCCCTGGAAGTCCGGTATTGAACGGCGAAGTGCCGCTGGCCGGACTTGTGGTTGCCGCAGGCCGCGTGGTGGTCGGCGCGGTGCCGTTGGCCCGCGGCCGATTAAGCGTTGCGTAGAGCGTGCGGCGGCGATGGCTGATTTTCTGAATATGGAAAATGGCTGGAATTTCCTGTGACTGGCACAATTTATACAGCATCACGACGATACGCTGATACGATAGCGCGATATATGCCTGATGTGGATCAAACTTCGGCGAAAACGGGTCCGGTGCGCCGCCCAAAGCGTTGATCAGCCCAGGCAATTCCGCATCACACGCAAGTGTCACAGTGCGGTGCGAAAGTGGCCCGCGGTAATACAACTGAATCGGTTCCGGCTTGAGCGTTTTGGCCGGCACCAACTTATTTATTCCGCCGCCGAACAGTTTGCCATTTTTGGCAGCGGCGGGCGGGCCGGCCGGGGCAGTTGCCGCCGGCATTGTGGCCGCGGTTGGCAGCGGGTAATTGACCGTAATGGTATTCCCAGGACTGATATACAAACTTCCGGGCACCAGAGAGGGCACTCTGCCGATAATCGCCACCCGCTGGCGGCCCGTGGTGGTGACATACACAATTGCAGGCTCATTGGTCTGCAACACATCGAGGCTGAATTTTCCACCGACAATCTGGGAATAAATCAGGCCGGAATGAATGTGCCGCAATGCGCGGTACCCCAAAATGCGCATGGATGGCTGCGCCAGCGTAAGCAACCGTGTGAATGCAAGTGTGGCGCTGACATGGTCGCGGCAGCGTTCCAAGGCGCGCACCGCAGCCCCCTGGAAGGTGTTAGCGGGGTCATCGGCAATTTTCACCATTTTGACTATCGCGTCCTGATCGCCCAGCAATGTGCCGGCCTGCAGGCAATAAAATCGTACGGATATGTGGCTTGAAGCATAATGCTGCCGCAAAATCGGAATAATGGTGCGGCCCAACTGCCGCAGCGCCATGGCGAGCTGTCGATGCGGCGCGGTCGGATCATGCAGATCTGTGATCAAGCGGGCCGCCTGACTTTCCTTGAAACCAGGTACATCCTGCTCCAGATACAAGTGCAGCGCCAGATTCACAAATCGTGAAGGGTTATGCTGATATTTCCGCGGCACATGCAGACTGATCAGCACATCATTTTCCGCGGTTGCGGCCGGCGGAAAGCTTCCATAGCGTTCGTTGATAATGCGTTCCACAAGTGCTGCGATTCGGAATGACGGCGTATAAAGCTGCAGGAGAACGGGCAAATTGGCGGTCACCACGCCGCCGCCGATCACCCGGCCATTCCGGGTAAGTGCGGTCGGTTTCAGAAGATGGCCTGTTTTGGAAAATGGATTGCAGAATACCGGTCCCCGGCCATGGGCGATCGGAGACGATTGAAATTGTCTGCGTAAATGCACGCGCAACGGCACCGGCCACAGGAGGCCATTTTCCAGGCTGGTCGTTTGAGATCCCGGCAGTGCGGCAACATAAAGATCAAATTTTGTGCCGCGCGTGGCCAGCGCGGGAATAATACCCTCTACAGCCACCGCGGAAATTTCCCGTGATGAAAGGATCTGCCGCGGGTCGTATTGACCGGTATTTCGCGAACGAAAGCCGACGCCGTTTTTCAGCAGCCGGTTGATCATGATATGCCGGATTTCCGGAGGCATTTCGCCGCTGCCGGTATTCGGCAGCCCCGCGATTACGCCCCAGCCGCGCACGAGGGTGGGCGTGTTGTAAGCCAGCGTGGCCACAGAACTGATGGTTCCCTTAAGACCGGAATAAATCGTCGGCTGCGGCAGGCGATCCTGTCGGGTAATTGGCGGCGCTCCACTGCGCCGCGCGCTGTTGCAGCCCGCAAGTGGCAGTGCGGCCGCCGCCGCAATTCCAACCAGTCCGGCAACGCGGAAAAAATGACGCTTGTGGCGCATGTTCACTCCAGGGGCGTTTGCCCGTTGTGGCCATGGGTTCGGCATGTTGTGCCGCTGCGGTTTGTCCCCGGCCAAGTCTGTAAAGCATACCCCTTCCACGTGCCCCATGACAAGGCAGAATATCCGCTGCGGCATCCGGAGATTTAAACAAGGCCTGCGCGGCCAGGCATGTTGCAGCGCCGCAAGCGTGGTACACGGGGCCCAATGAGAGCTTGTGACGTCAGAAAAATCGCCAGAGGTGGGCCGGCAACCGGATATTGATCTGGCCATGTGGAAGCATTTCCGAGGGTCGAAACCCGCGGTCGGCGGCGGTTGAGGCATATCGGGATGGTGTCTGTATTGTGCCGGACGCGGTGCGGGTCCGGATAGCGTATGCGTTACTGCCGCCAGAGCGGATCATCCGCGTCAATCGAAAGAATCGAACGTCGTGCCCGGTCGCTGACAAGAGGCCAGTGCATGTGACGAACGGAAATCGTTTCCATCAGGCCGCGCCCCATCAGGCGTCGCTGGTCGCGGTTTTGCAGTTGAATGGAGCAGTTGCTTCGCACGCTCCAGGGGGTCGCTTCCAAGGCTGTTTCATGATGAATCAGCAGTTCGACATTGTTGCCGCGGGCATCTCCGCCGTGCATGTCCAGTGTGGCCGGGTAGCGTACCAGTGAACCGCTGGTGCGCGCCGAAACAATATCTGTTTCCGGATGTTCAATTACTACCGGATCGGATCCGGCCTGATAAATCGCGACCGAATTGGTTGACTGTCTATTGCGTCGGACACCGTCCGCGGCGTTCCAGATAACCGCCCAGTCTTCACCAAGCACGCGTCCACGGCTGATTGACCGAATATCGCGCATCAGGCCTGATCCACCAAAATAATGGTCATGGTAGCCCAACCCCTGCATCGGCATATCCACCAGCATTATGTCGTCCGAAGCGCTGATATGCTGCAACCGGCCGTTCACTTTGCAATGCGGCGCGCTGACAATCCAGGAATGTTCAACCCCATCTTCCGCCGGTGGCCGCAGCGGCTGAACCATTGGCGTATAGTTAAAAGTCGGTTGAAACGTTAATTCCACAAGAAGAAACTGGTCCTGACGATGGCGCGGCATTAACAGCGTCGGATCCATAGGATACCCGCGCGCCACAAGCCCCACGCTTCCATCCTGACGCAAAGTAATGCGATTAGGCCCGACCGCGATTTCCGGACTGCCGCGATCGCCTCTGAACGACCCGGGCGGGTACAAGTTCAGCGATCGCACCAGACATCGACCACCCTGAAAAAGAGAAATGGCCGCCGCTGGATAAAAGCCGGGCAGCGCCTGTTCGCGGACCGATGAAAGCTGATGATGTTTTTTGGATCGGTAATAACGTTGAAGTTCCCGCAAATATCGTGGATGAATCGGCAGTCCGTCATAAAGGTCAATCGACACGCCGTTGCCGACGGCATCCATTGCGTCAAAATGCCAGCATTCATAGGCTCCGGGAGTGCGCAGCTGCCGCCAACCGTTTTGTTCCCAACGCGCCGCAAGGCTGGCGGCGGCCATACCCGCAATTCCGGCATTCGAGCCAGCCTTGGAGCCAGAACTCGACGCAGGCCGATTATCCGCGGCGGCAAGTCCCACGGAACCGGCGGCGGAGTAAGAATATTTATCTTGTTTCAACATGATGGTCATGCGCCAAAAAGGTGTCTTTCAAAATCTCAATCGCTGGGTGTCCGGTGAAAAGTGGTCGTTGCGCATCTGCAACAGCCGCCGGACGACTCCCTTTGAAACATCAGAAGTCTTATCGGCACGCTAGGAATATGAGTTTAGCTGTTATTTGATAAATACGGAACCGCCTCCGAAAAAACCACCATACGGAGCAATTCGCGCACCCGGACGACCGATAACCAAGCCCGGCAACATCTAAACTACAAAAGATTATAGCATTATAATGGTTATATAGCGAATCACCCCGATCATGTGCGTTAAACGGGTGTGGCCGATAGAACCAGATTCTCCGTGCGGTCCGCTGCGAAACCCTTCCCTTTGCGAAAATTGCGGTCTATCTCGATGCGGCGGAACATTGCAGGCGGCCTTCGGCAGGTGGCCTCCGTTGTCCGCACCACGAAAGCCACATTCCGCGCCTGAATAAGCGTCGCATCGGTGACTGGGTTGGCTATTTCCCTTGCGCTTTCAACTGCTTTTCGGGCAGCCGCCCGAGCAAACGCAGCAGGCCATCCAGAATTGTCAGCGGGTGGGGTGGACAACCGGGGATAAAGAGGTCTACCGGTAATATGGCGGACGCACCGTTCAGAACTTCGGGGTGGTTGATGTAGGGGCCGCCCGAAATGGCGCATGCCCCCACCGCAATAACGATTTTAGGTTCAGGCATGGCGTCCCAGGTCTTTCTGACCGCCAATTCCATGTTGCGGCTCAGCGCCCCGGTCATAAGCAGGGCATCGGCGTGACGCGGCGAGGCGACAAAGTCTATGCCGAATCGTTGCATATCCCAGCCGATGGTGCCCAACACGTTCACATCGGCTTCACACGCATTACAGCCGCCGGCGCTGACGACTCGAATTTTCAATGACCGTCCCAGCAGTTTCTTCAGACAGCCATCCAGTTCTCCGGCCGCCAGCAGCTTTTGTTGCGGTGTCAGCAACAGATGTTGCCGCTGCCGCGCCGCCAGAACATGGTCTTGCGTAAAACGAATCGCATCTTCCGGACAAGCATCCGCGCATGCGGTGCAGAAAAGGCAACGCCCCAGGTCCAGTTGCGGCCCGGCGGCCAAGTCTATGGCGTCGGTCGGACAGCTTTGGGCACAGGCGTGGCAGCCGGCAGCGCACTTTTCGGCATCAATCACGGGCAGCCCGCGAAAGCGCGGAGGCAACGGCGGCGGGGCGGCGTCCGGATAGCCAATGGTTTGATGACCCTGTGACAGTCTGGCAAGTAAAATATCGATCATAGTCGGGTTGTCCAGTTCGTACCTTTTGGAGAGCCGCCGGATGGGCGGCAACAGTTTTACAAATCATGTCCGCAGTAGGACAAATTAAAGCTTTTATTACAAAGCGGAAAATCAGAAATATCTTCGCCGCGAAGGGCCAGTCCCACCGCGGGCCAATTGTGAAATGAAGGATCCACCACTTTGTAACGAGCCAACCTTCCGGCGGAATCTGTACAGGCGGTGTGGCAAATTTCACCCCGCCAGCCCTCCACCATTGAAACCGCAATACAATTGGGATGCAGCGCCCCGACCGGCGATCGAATGTCCCCCGTCGGCAGATTCCGCAGTTGTTCGGCAATGAATTCACTGGATCGTTGAACTTCCAGCCAGCGTACGAAGGCGCGCGCAAACACATCGCCGCTGTTCCATGTGGCGGTCGGTATATGGCTGAAACGGAACTGACCGGTCGGGTGATCCTGCCGCGCGTCGCGCGGCAAGCCGCAGGCCCGCGCCATCGGCCCGACCAGGCCAAGGTCAATTGCGGTCTGCTGTTCCAGGGTTCCAGTCTCTTCCAGGCGGGACATCACCGATGGAGAATTCCACAGCAGTTCCACCGCCTGCCGCGTCTGTTCGCCGCTGACGCCCAGACGGTTTTCCAGCCGTTGGATCAAGTCCATATCCACATCAAATTGCACACCACCCGGGCAGAGCAGGTCGCGACCGAAGCGATTGGAGCAGAGCATCGCGGTCATGTTCAAATATTCGCCGCGGAGCCGACCGCAATGGGACGCGGTCGGCAAAAATCCGACATCTCCACTGATTGCACCCAAATCGCCGACATGGTTGGCCAGCCGTTCAAGCTCCAATGCGATTGCGCGCAGGCCCTGTGCCCGTGCGGATTTCTGCGTGTGGGAGAGCGCTTCAAGAATCTGGCACCAGGCGGTGGTATGGCCAATGGTGCTGTCTCCGCAAAGCGTCTGCGCATATTGCAGGCTGCGCTTATCCGGGCCGCCGATCAGCGCCCGTTCCACGCCGCGGTGCTGATACCCAAGGGAAATTTCAAGATTAAATATTTCCTCGCCATGGCATTGGAAGCGGAAATGGCCAGGCTCGATGACGCCTGCGTGCACCGGCCCGACCGCAACTTCGTGAACTTCGGACCCGCCCACCCGATAAAAATCCATCAGCCCGCATGGCGTGGGGGTGGCCGACCGACCGCTTTGCGGATACAGGCCGGAGGCAAACCGCACCGGCTTAAGCCATGGGTGGCCCTGTATCGGAATGCCGCATTGTTCAGCCATTTCGCGCTCAAATAACTGTACCTGTGGAAAATCGGCGGCCATTGACGGATAAAAGTCTTCAATTTGGCTTCGGACAATATGCAGAAGGGCGGTTGAATCATCCGCCAGTACGGCCAGCACGGTTCGCGGCATTGTGCGTTCCGTCTCTGGCCGCGCCGGGTCCGGCATTGCAAACAGACTAACCGTGCGCCAGCCGCGGACCATGGCGGCGGCCAGCAATTGCTGGAAAGTTCCCATAGCGTGCCGGGGAACCTTCTGGTAATCCATCGCCCGACCCGCATTCAGCGCCGCAAAGCCACTGGTTGAAACTGATTGGGTCATCGTTTGGCTCCCATGAATGCCGCGGCCTGATGTAAAATTGCCGCCAGCGGTGGAGGAATAAACAGACCCAGCATCAGGACCAGCAGCAGCGTCAGCAAAATGGGCGCGGCGGTAAGAAACGTATCATGGTAACGCGTGCGTCGTGCGGCGCTGGAGGGGCGGCCCTGAACCACAGCCAGCACCGTGCGGCCCATTCCCAGGAAAATTATCAGCAGCAGAATCAGGAACGCCGCAGCCGCCCAATAGTGCCCGCCGGAAAATGCGCCGCCCAGAATCATGAATTCACTGACAAACGGTCCAAAGGGAGGCGACCCGGTGACGGCAATAAATCCCAGGAGAAAAAGCATTCCCGAAAGCGGCAGACGACGCATGGCTCCGCTGATTTCCGGGGTGGTCTTTGCGCCAAAAGCGCGATGAATATTCCCCGCGGAAAGAAACAGCACACCCTTCGTGAAGGCGTTGTTGATGATATGCAGCAATGCGCCGAACAGGGCCGGCCCGCCAATGCCCAGCCCCAGGACAAGTATGCCCATGTTTTCCACGCTGGAATAGGCGAGCATGCGTTTAATATCTTTCTGGCCCACAACAAATAGCGCGGCAAACGTCATGGAAAGCAGCCCCATGAATATGAGAATGTGCGAGGTCCACAGGCCCTGTCCGGCCGCCCGAAGAATGTGGCCGGCGCGCATCACCATCAGAAAGGCGCAGCTTGTAAGTCCGCCCGACATCAATGCGCCAACGACGCCGGGCGCTTCGCCATACGCATCGGGCTTCCAGGTGTGCATGGGCGCAAGGCCCATTTTCGTGCCGTAGCCGACCAGCAGAAATATAAAGCCCCCTTGCAGCCAGGCCGCGTTCAGATGGGGCGCCTGCCGCACCAGCCCGTTGATTTCCAGCGTGGGCGTAATGCCCTGGCTGACCGCGGAATAGGCGACAAAAAATGAACCGAGCAGGGCCAAAGCGATGCCGACCGAACAGATCAGCAGAAATTTCCAGGTCGCTTCAATTGATCGCGGCGTCCGGTTGAAATAAATCAGCGGGGCGCAACTCAGCGTTGTTCCTTCCATGGCTATCCACATCACGCCCAGGTGGTCAGAGCAGGTCACCAGCGTCATGGCACCCAGAAACAGCGGCAGGCAGCAGCAGAACACGCGGTTGATGCGCTCGGTCCGGTACCGAAGATAGCCGACCGCATAAAATGAACAGACCAGAAAAAGACCGCTGATCACCAGAAGCACAATTTTTCCCGGCGGGTCAATCGCCAGGTAATGCCGCCAGTATCCGGTGTCCGATCCTTCCAGAATCGTCAATACCAATCCGAAATGCGCCACACCCACCGCGGGCAAAATCAGCGGACGGTAGCGCTCGGACGGAATGATCACCGCAATACCCGCGCCCAACAGACAAACAAGCAATATGGCCAGATATATCACAGTCTATTCTTTCAGCGCCGCAAGCTGGCGCGTATCCAAAGAGGAAAACGTCCGGTTTATATGATGCAGAATAATACTGATCACAAATATACCCACGAATAAATCCAACAGAATTCCCAGTTCCACCAGTGACGGAATCGCCGCCAGAAGCAACAGCCCGAAAACAAATATGCCGTTTTCCAGAAGCAGAAAGCCAATGGTTTGCGTAACCGCCTTGACCCGTGCGGTAAGAAGCAGAAATCCCGTAAAAATGGTGGATATTGACGTTGGTATCACCAGCAGCCCCAGCGGGTGCCGCGGGCCGGATAACCGCGCCGCCATCAGCAATGCGAACCCGGTGACCAGGGCACCCAGCAGAATGCTGGGCATGAAGCCGACAATGGGTTCAACTTCCTTTTTTACATTCGCGTCGCGCAGTGCCTTGAGCAGCATGTAGGGTATAAGAAGCCCCTTCACGGCCACGGTAATTGCCGCCATAAACAGGGGCACACCGCCGCGATCGTGCAATGCCAGTACGGGCAGAAGACCAAGCAGCACGCCCTGCAAAGCCGCCGCACGCACCAGAGAACTCATGCGCCCGGCTCCCAGAGCGTAGAGATTCATCAGAATCACGAGAACCAGAACTGCGTTAAGTATGAGCATAAATATCCCAATGTATCAGCCAACCAGCAGAAGAAATCCAAACGCGCCAAGCAGGCTTGCGACCGCCAGTAAAGTTGGAACAGACTTCATGCGCAATCGCGCCATCGTGGATTCGACGATGCCAACGATGACCCCGGTTATGGGCAATCCGATAAGCATCAGGACCCAGAGTTGCGTGAATTCTCCGTTCAGGCCGCGGTCAAGCGGAACAAGAATATGAACAAGCAACGCCGCCAGAATCAGCATTTTCAGGCTTGAACCATATATTTGAGCCGCCAGTAAGGGGCCGCTGTTGTCCAGAATCATCACTTCGTGAATCATGGTCAGTTCCAGATGTGTGTTGGGATCATCCACCGGGATGCGGCCGCATTCGGCAATTAAAACCACAAACAGGCCCATGGCGGAAAGGACCATTGCGGCCATGGCCCGTGCCGAAATAAGCCCATGGCCCGCGGGAAACAGAAGGATGGACAGGCTCAGGCCGGCCAGTGGACCGGAAAGCGCGGGGGCGGCGCCAGTTGCAATTGAACCGGCAACTTTAACCAATACCAGAAGCACCAGAAAAAGGGCGGGTTCGGAAAAGACCGCAAATGCTATTTCCCGCGCCACACCCATCCCTTCAAACGAAGACCCTGTGTCCAGGGCCGCCAACGTGGTAAAAAAACGGGCCAGGGACAGCAGATAAACAAACAGTATCAGATCGCCGGTGAAATGTATGGGCGCGGCGCCCGGTCCCAGCGGCACAAGCAGGCCGGCCAGCAAGATTGCACCTAGTGTCAGCCACGGCGCGGTGACAAACAGCCAGGTTGTCGTGTTGCTTATGACCGGTTTCTTTGCCCAGAGTCGCCGAAGATCGTAATAGGTCTGCAAAACCGGCGGACCACGGCGACCCGCCAGCCACGCTTTTGTCCTGTTGATAATGCCGGGCAGCAGCGGAGGCGCAAGAATCAGCAGCAGAATTTCAAAGGCGATTGTGAGCAGATGGCTTAACATAACCGGATTCCGTAAAAATCAGCCCGCAAAAACCATACAGGTCAGAAGTATCAAAAGAATTAAAAATATATAAAGCACATACAAATGTACTTTCCCGCCCTGAATCGCGCGAGCCGCAACCGCAAAATCTCCGGCCCGGTTTGCGGCCGGTTCAATTAACTGATTCAGCAGCGGGTCGGGCGTGGCGCGGTCGAAGCGGGCAGGAGCGGGGAAAAGGCCGCGAATATCCGGTGTCTGCCGCCGTGACAGAATGATTCCCCGGAACAGTCGCGCGCCAATCTGCAACAGCGATGCGCCGGAATAGGCCATACGGCCATTCGGCATCGCGTAGCCGCAATCCCACGTTCCCGTGCGATTGGTAAAATTCCCGGTTCGGCGGCGCCATATTGTTGAAACCATCCAGGCTGCCACGCATAGCAGAAGCAGCGACAGTATGGGCAATGTGAAACTGCGCAGGGGCAGGATGGCTGTGATGGCCGGTAACCGCAGGTCCGGTTGCCAGGCGGCCAGCGCTGAACTTAATGCCGGCGTGACGAGGACCGGTACGATGCCGATCAGCAGACATAACACACCCAGAATGGCCATTGGCACAAGCATGAATCCGGATGGATCATGCGCCCGGGCCGGTGCTGCGCCGCGCGGTTTGCCGGTAAAGCAGGTGGAAATCCACGTCGTGAAAACCGCCAATGCCAGGGCACCGGTCATGGCCAGCATCACCGCGACAACCGCGATCAGGGAGAGACTTGATTTTTCTACCGTTGTATGCAGAAGCCCCAGATAAATGATCCATTCGCTTACAAAACCATTGAGCGGAGGCAAACCTGTGATCGCCATTACCCCCAGCGTCATCAGAACAAAGGTGCGCGGCATCGGTTTGGCCAGGCCGCCGAGTGAATCCATCGTGCGCTGGCCGGTGGCATGAATAATACCTCCGGCCCCCATGAACAACAGCGGTTTAAACAGGCTGTGATTCACCATGTGCAGCAATGCGCCGATCAGGCCGAGGGTTACCAGAATCGGCTGATGCAGGGTTAAACCCAGTTCCGCCAGCCCCAGCCCCACGGTCACAATACCCATATTTTCTATACTGCTGAACGCCATCATTTTTTTGAAGTCCTGCTGAGCCATGGCCCAGACGATTCCCAGAAATGCCGAAATGATTCCCAGTGCCATAAAGGTGATTCCCCACCATAACGGCGGCTGGGCGAACAGCCCTGCGATTCTTACCAGTCCGTAAACGCCCATGGTGAGCATAACGCCGGAAAATAGCGCTGACACGTGACTGGGCGCAACTGCGTGTGCGCCGGGCAGCCAGACATGCAGCGGCACCAGACCCGCCTTTAGCCCGAAACCGGTCAATCCGAGAACAAACATTGCCGCTGCCAGACTGCCCGGTGTCCCGGATAAATGCACCGGCCATAAGACCAGTGAACCATGGATCAGATGCAGCAGAATAAAAAAGGCAACCAGCGCCAGAGTGGCAATATGCGTCGCGATAAAATAAATCCAGCCAGCGTGCCGCGCTGCTGAATCGGAATCTTCGGTGGTTAAAAGAAAGTAGCCGGATATGGCCATGAATTCCCATCCGGCAAGAAATACCAGCACCTGTCCGGCCAGCACCACCAGGGCCATGCCGGCGGACATCCAGCCCCAGAATATCCCAAGCTTTCGACCATTGGCCGGATTGCGCGTCTGCGGCCAGTAACCGATTCCATACGCCGATCCAAGTGCCGAAATCCCAAAAATCGGCAATAAAAAAAGTGCGCCCAGGGCGTCCAAGGTAAAGGCGGGCCGCCCCAGTGGCGTCGACCATGGCAGCACAAGGTGCCATACCCGCCGCTCCCCAAGGCCATAAGCCGCCAATGTGCCCATCCCAATCGCGCATCCTGCTGTAAGCAAAATGGTCGTCAGAATTTGTCCGCGATTCGACCGCCGACGGAAAGCCATCGCCGGAAGGCCGCTGGCGGCGATCAACACAATTGAAAATAAAAGTATAATCAGGAGCATAATATCATCTGCCTCGTGCAGTTCGGCCCTCGCGGCGGACACCTTAAAACAAAGCCTTAAATAAAAATCCAATCGGCAAATTGCACGCCAGCAATCCGATTAACGCGGCCAGCATATAAAGCAGGTAGTTTTGCCCGCTTCCCTGCTGCAACACCTTTCCCAGGTTCATCATCCGCCGTATCAATTGCCATGCGGGGATCAAAATGCCGCGCAAAACCGGATCGTCAGCTCGGGTGTGAAAGCTGTTTCCGACGGGAATCCAGCCCCGCGTGCCAAGCGTCTTTCTGCCTGCGCACCGCACGCTGGAAAGCGGGCCGACAGAGCGCAAAAGCAATTGCCCCAGCGAAGAAGCCGTGTATTGCATTCGCGCCGCGGGCCGGACGTATCCGCAGTCCCACGTGGGCACGGACCGGTGTTTTAAAAAGCGTTTCCCCATCCAGACGGCTGCCAGGATCACGCCAAGCAGGCTGATTGCCGCAGTTGTGATGACCCCAAAAGGAATAAGCCCGGTCAGATGTGGCAAGGCTGGTGGCAAATGGTGGTACGCGGACGATACCGCCTGGCGTCGTGAATGCATAGGCCATACCCTCGGTGAAGCTAAAAGGAATTGTACGGGCGTCTGAGATCCGGCATGCGGAACCAGTTCGTCGGCGGTGCGCTGAAGGGGGCCGCAAAGCGCTGCCGGTAACAGACCTATCAGCAGACAAGCGGTGGCCAGTATCAGCATCGGAACCCACATGGTGGCCGCCGCCTCATGCACGGTTCTGCGGACATGCCGCCGCGCACCCAGAAAGGCTATGCCAAAAGCCTTGGTAAAGCAGGCCGCGGCCAGGGCGCCGGCCATGGCCAGAATGACGGCGCCAACCGCCAGAACCGGCATCGCCCCGAGTGTGTACAATAAACCAAGATATATAAACAATTCACTGATAAAGCCGTTCAGCGGTGGAAAGCCGCATATAGCGCAGGCCCCCGTTAAAAACAGAACCGCCGTAAGTGGCATGGCGCGCGCAAGTCCGCCCATCGTGTCAATATCCCGCGTATTTGCGGCGTGAATGGCGCTGCCGCCGGAAAGAAACAGAAGCGACTTAAACAGACTGTGATTCCAGACATGCAGCAGGCAGCCGGCCAGCCCCAGAATGACCCAGACCGGGTGGTGGCTTGCCCGGCCGATCATCGCCAGCCCCAGCCCCATTAAAATAATGCCGATATTTTCCACGCTGTGATAAGCCAGCAGTTTCTTAAGGTCATGCTGGCCGATGGCCCACAGCACTCCCAGAAAGGTGCTCAGGAGTCCCAAAATCATCACAATAAGTCCCCAGCCCAGACGATGAGCCGGCAGTAAAAACAGGATACGAAGCAAACCAAAAATTCCCATTTTGATCATCACGCCGGAGAGTGTGGCCGAGACATGACTCGGGGCACCGGCGTGGGCGTCCGGAAGCCAGAAATGCAGCGGCATCATGCCGGCTTTCATGCCAAAGGCTGCCAGAGCCAGCAGAAATACTGTGCTTTGGGCTGCCACACTCGCTGAATGGGGACCCCTTCCGTGCAATCCCACAAGATGCCAGGTGCCGGTAATCTGATGCAAATAAGCGAACATGCCGAACAACAGCAGCGTGCTGCCATGGGTTGCCACCAGATAAACCCATGCCGCCTGTCGAACGGCGGGCTTGTGATCTTCGGTTGCAATCAGAAAAAAAGCACTGATCGCCATTATTTCCCACGCCAGCAGGAAACTCATCGCGCTGGCCGCAATCGTCAGAACCGTCATGCCGGCAATCAGCAGGCCGAACCAAGTGCGCAATCCCCTGGCGTTCCGCGGATGCCGCAATTGCGGCCAATAGCCGATACCGTAAATGGAGGCCAGCGCGCCGATAAGAAAAATGGGAACCAGAAAAAATGCCGCCAGCGGATCCAGCCGCAAGCACAACGTCATGATCGGCAGCGTGGCATGGAATTCAAGCGGCGCGGCCGATTTGCCCAATAATATTCCGATTGCGCCAGTCAGGCCGATTGCCCCGGCCGCCATGGCGATCCCGGTGGAGAGCCACTGCCCCCATTTGGAGCGCCGGCCGGCCGCGAGGCCACAAACTCCACTGCAGGCGAACCCCGCAGCCGCCACGAGTGTCAATATCAACCACATGGTGTTCCCTGGCTTTTTGGAGCCTCATCCGGTTTCGCGGCCTGCGCGGGGGCGGTCATCGGCTTGGCCGGAGGGCTTGCCGGCAACGGGTCGATATTGGCTTCGATCTGGCGCAGCGAGCGTAATATATCGTCCCTTGATGCCTGCCCCTGAATGGCCGCCATGAAGACGGAATCCCGCAAGGCAAAAGCCAGCCGCGAAAGCAGTTGCAGATGAGCCCGCACGGTCGGACTGATCAATGTAAAAAGGATGTGGACCGGTTGTTTATCCAGCGATCCAAAATCAATTGGCGTTTCCAGGAAGCAAAGGGTGACCATCGGTTTGGCTACGTGCAGTACGATCGGGTTGCGTACGTGCGGAATCGCAATACCATTGCCTATGCCGGTGGAACCGAGTGCCTCGCGCGCCAGAAGCACCTGATATAAAAAATCGCGGTCCACTTCTTCGGGCAAGCGCATGACTTCCACAATCGAATGCAGTGCCTGGGCCTTGTCGGCACCACCTATGCGATAGTAGACGCCGCCATCGCGCAGGGCATCACCCAAAGTCGGTGGCGGAGATTCTGTCGTCTGGTCTTCCACAAAAATTTCTGGTGAAACCTGAATTTTGCGAGAGGTGGCCCATTCTAAAAGCTCCGCACGGTTGAAGCGGTACTGCTCGTTGATTTGATATGCCGGTATCGCCCCCTGTTTAATCCAGCGATAAACGCTTTTTTCGGAAACATATAAAAGCCGAGCGGCATCGCGGACGGTCAACTTCATTTTTGTGATCCCCTTTCAATCCACCGCCGAAGTGTAGCAATAATGTCCAAAGATGTCCAGTCTATGGTTTAAAAGTCTAAGCTACGACAACATTGTCTATATCGCCTAATATATGAAAAGTTGACATTTTACCGGTCTGGCGATCACTTGCGGTCGATGCGGTCAGAGAAATCTTAGGGCGATCAAAAAGGCAACGGGTTGACCGTCCTGATTATGCGCACAAACAAAATATTATGCGCGCGCAAATGTGTTGTGTAAACCGATTTGTTTTGCTAAGATTCCCACCATCGCCAACGCACTTTAATTGACGCGAAATTCTTCGGCTGGAGGTTTTATATGGCAAAAACAGATTACTCCAACCCATTTGCGGCCGGACAGCCCGCGACCATCAGCTCGCCAAATGCTGGAAAGGTTCGATGGATAATCTGTTTTCTGCTTTTTTATGTCACTACTGTCAACTACATTGACCGTGGCGTAATCGGCATGGTTGAGCCTAAACTGGCGAGACTTTTCACATGGACACAGGCCGACTATGGCAACATTATTGTTGTCTTCCAAATTGCGTATGCTCTTGGCCTGCTTCTGGCCGGACGTTTTATTGACTGGATTGGCGTGCGGTGGGGATTCGCCATTGCGGTCGCCATCTGGAGTCTGGCGGAAATGAGCCATGGGCTGTTGATTTACCTTCCGGTCAATTCAACCTGGGCGCATGCCGCATGGATTGTACAGTTGGGTGGCCTATCCATATTGGGTTTCGGTGTGGCGCGCTTTGTGCTGGGGTTTGCGGAATCCGCCAATTTTCCGGCCTGCATTCGCGCTGTGGCCGAATGGTTTCCTAAACGCCAGCGCGCCCTGGCCACCGGTTTGCTTAATTGCGGTGCCAATATCGGAGCCATCGCCACCCCGGTGCTGTTTACCTATATTCTTCCGGCATTGAAACTCAACTGGTCAGCGGGCTTTTATGCGACCGGCCTATTGGAATTTGCCTGGATCGCGGTTTGGATATTCTTCTACCGGTCGCCGCGGAACCATTCCATGGTATCGCCTGCGGAGCTGGCGTTTATTGAAAGTGAACCAGATCCGCCCTCGCAAAAAGTCAGTTGGGCCGAATTGCTCCGCCACCGGCAGACCTGGGCGTTTGTGGTGGTGAAATTCATGACGGATCCAATCTGGTGGTTCTGGCTGTTCTGGATTCCCGATTTTCTTCACAGCCAGTACAAGCTCAACATCACTTCGTTCGGGCCGGCGGTGATTGTTATTTATTCCATGACAACCGTCGGCAGTATTTTTGGTGGCTGGCTTTCCGGCTTTTTCATGCGTCGCGGCATGACCGTCAACAAAGCCCGCAAGCTGACCATGCTGGCCATGGCCTGTTGTGTGCCGCCGGTTATTCTGGTGGAATTTATTCCCGGCCAGAAATACCTCTGGCTGGTGGTGTTTTTGATCGGACTGGCGGCATCGGCGCATCAGGGCTTTTCCGCCAACATTTTTACGGTCGCCTCGGATGTGGTTCCGCGATTTGCCGTTGGCACGCTGGTGGGTCTGGGCGGAATGGCCGGCGCGATCGGTGGAATTATTCTGGCGTGGCTGGTAGGACATATTCTTACCTGGACGCATAACAACTACACCATTCCGTTTGTCATTGCAGGATCCTCTTACCTGGTGGCGATGGGGATTATGCAGCTTATTATGCCGCGGCTGGCGCCAATTACACTGAAAACCGCAAACCCTTGAAAAAAGCCAGTTGCCGGAATATTGGCGTTGCCATTACCATGCTGGCGGTACCACCGCTGGTGATTGGGCCAGTGGCCTTGTCCGGATATGCTTTATGCCGATAGCCATCCATTGGAGCGCGCGCCGCTGGATATTGACGCTTGTCGGACTTTTATGGTTCTGTGTGCTGGCATGGGCGATGCTGGAAATGTTCACGCCGCACTATCGGGTATCGCCCGCGACCACGTTTGTTACCGGGCCATTGAACCGGGATGGGACTGTGAATTTTGCCGCGGCAATCAATGCCGCCAATTCGCAAGGCGTGGCGCCGCAAGACAATGCCGCGGTTGCTCTATTGAAAATTCTTGGGGCCCATGTACTGTTGGGCACCGCGCCGGCCCGCACCGCGGGGCTGGCGGCCATGGGAATTTCAAAGCTGCCGCAGACCGGCGCATTTACCAGTTTCAGTGATTACCTGATGGCCGCTGATTTCGGACTGCCGGCCCATCAGCCCAGGCCGGCAACCGCAATAGAGCGCATGCGACTGCGCTATCAAATGAATGCCGCAATAAATGAACACATATATCGCTATGACAACATAAATAAACCCTGGAAGCCGGTGGAACACCCGTGGGTGGCGCGGTGGTTAAAATCCCAGCAGCGGGTCATAAAGATGGTGCGGGCGGCCGCGGACTTGCCCCGGTATTTTTCGCCGTTTCTCCGGAGCCGAAACGGGATGCTGATTTACCTGATGCCACCCGCAAATGTGGAACTGTTGCGCGATATGCTGCGGATGGACGCACTTGAAAAAATGGGAACTGGTAAATCCGCCAGCGCATGGCGGGACATAGAGGCAATCCGTCAACTGGGTGTCCTGGTTCGGCAGCAACGGCCTACCTTGATTGACCTGCTCATTTCGCTAAGTGGCCAAGCCGAAGCGGACGAACTGATTGCCAAACTGGCCGCCACCGGCATTTCATCTGAACACCAGTTGCGGGCCTATCTGGCAGAAAGTAAAAAATGGCCAATCGCCGGCGGCCTTCGAGCCTCCATTAACTTTGGTGACCGTCTGACGGAACTGAACTTCATTCAAGGCCTGTTCGAGCACCAGAATCTTATAGCCGCACGCCAACATGGCTTCCGCGGGTTTATTCCTTTGCACTTTGGCCAGGGCATGGCGCAATACAATCGCTGGATCAATCAGTTTGTGGCCGCCCTGCGCCCCGCGGCTTACGCAGTGCGGCGACGGGCAATCATGAATCAAACCACGCGCATTATCGGCGAATCGCCGCGTGGCTGGCGCGGTATTCTGATTCGTCTTAACGTGCTTCATGACATGCTGACACAAATGATGCCCGATTTTTCACAGGCTTTGCGCATTGAATATGCGGTTCGCGCTCGCCAGGCGCTCTCGCGGGTTGCCCTGGCGCTCGCCGCTTACAGCCGCAAACATGGCGGCTATCCGGTCACCCTTTCCCGACTGGTTCCGCACTTTTTCACCGTGATTCCGGCGGATCCGTTTACCGGTCGCCCGCTGCATTATACGGCCGACAAAGCGGGGTATTTGCTGTACAGTATCGGCCCGAATCTGCGGGACGACCACGGATTTCGTGCACCGCAGACCTATCCACCCAATCCGGACGCACCGGATGATATTGCCGTTCATGTACACTGGCACGTGGTGCCGCAGGCCAGACCCAATGGCAAATCGGCACGTTTGCCGGCGCATTCAGGGCAATCGCGTGCAGAATCAAGCAAGTAAGGTTTGAAGCAGGTAGCTCATACTTTGGCCGCAACGCTTGCGTTTGCGCCGGAGGTTTATTGCATTCGTGCTGTTTTCCCTGTGGTGCCGGTTGTGGGCAAACCTGCGTAGCCGACTGAAGTTTTCAGCCCCATACCCCCGCCCCAGATCATGGTACATTGTTCTTCATGCCTCGCACCGCTCGCATTGTTATCCCGGGAATACCCCATCACGTGACGCAGCTTGGAAATAGCCGTCAAGCGGCTTTTTGCGTCAATGATGATCGCCGTGCTTGCCTCAAACTTGTCAGGCGACGACTGTGGGCACTGCCGCCCGGCAGGCACGAAAAAGATACAACATGCTGATCCGAAAGAGCATCGCGCAGCGCACACGCCGGATTTAACAGGCGGCTGCCCATTGTATCAGTACAACCTACCCCCATCATTGCCTGTCATCCGATCCGTTATCAGCGTCTCAAATCTCAGTTATTATGAATATTAACCGAATCACAATCCGCTGGGCCGGGACATTATTCCAATAAAAGTGCCGCATCATTTATTTCTCCTTTCCTTTTACTCGGCACCCCAATCCAGCCGCCGAGTAAATGACCGAAAGTGCATTTGAGCAGGTATCAAATGAGTCACAATCGTCGCCGTCCGGGAACCATTCCCCCGGCGAGTAGGTGGCGAGCAGGCTTTGCGCAATCGGCAACGCATCATCGTGCGATCCGTTCTTCATGGCATCCTTAAGTCCGGCCAGCCAAACCTCCATCTTATTAAAACCATCGCCAAGAATGATTGTGGCGACCGTCCGGTTGCGGCTATTTGCAAGATATTCGTCCGGATGTCGACGGAGAAAGGCCGCCGCGTGCCAAAACATTGCTTGGGGCACCTCACCGCAAAATTCGCCAAAATTAGAATCTAGGATCGGAAGTGCAGTGCGCAAATCCATTTCGAATAGCTGGGACCATTCGTGGCACGCCTCGACAATTCGGCCCTCAATGGCATATATCGCGCCCAAACCCCAATGCCCGGCGCCGAAGAGAGGGTCCTCCTCTACCGCCTCTTTAATCGTCTTCAACGCGTGCATTTTGTGACCGTTCATAAGAGCCTTTGCGCCGATAATCGCCGCCATTGAAGGCATCACCACGGTTGGGCGGGCGGTGATCGGTGAGCGACCAGCTCCCAAGGTCCAGGAACGCGATCGCAATAGCTCCGCGCGGGCCCCATCTGTTAATATGCCATCCACGTTCTCCAGCAATTGTCGCGATCGGCTAAAAAGCGTTTGTGACTTTTTTATCTCATCAATTTCACTCGAGCAATCAAGACTCCAAGCGTCCAAATATGCCGCAAGCAGGCGAATGACCCCGGCGAAAGATCGCCCGAGCGAAGCCCGCATGCCCCCTTCGTATTCCGTCTGCACCCACACAGTCGGATCGGTCAATCGGAGGGGAAGTCGGAGGCAAATCTGGTCACCGGTGGCAAGATAAATTATCGGTAGAAGGTCCGGATCAGCTGCGCGATTCCACCAGTTCTCGGCGTCCTCAGGCGTGGCAAGATACAATTTAGTATCCAAGCCATCCGATTTCCAATCCGAGGTAAACTTCCACTTCTCCAATTCCTCGTACAACGGAAAAAAATCAGCCGGGAATTTAAATTTGTACCTTTCCTCTAGGGCTAGCCAATCGGTTATGTTCATGGGAATAAATGTCCTCTTTGTCACTTGATGGAGCCGCCGGAACTCAAACCGCCGCCAAGGTAGTCTCACAGACGGGATATATTTTTATTATTTTGGCACCTCCTCAATAAATAGCCCCACATCTTCCGCTGGAAGTTAGTCCGCCTAAGGGATTGGAGGGGGCTTCGTTTCTAAAAAAAACTCAATATCTGTTGATCCTGCGTCGATGCCGTCGACGGCCTTCCCCAGAACACCTTCAGACTGCTGGGCTGCGATATCCGCCTGCTGCGCGTTTGACGCGGCGTCCTCATATTGAACGAATTGATCCTCGGTCAGATTCTCAGTCCCCGGAATCTGCCCGGAGCCCGCAATGGCCTGGGCCGCCGCGCCAGACTGCCCCCCTCCGGCTATCTCGCTCCCCGCGTTGTTGAAGGTATTCAACATTTGCTTGAAATCTGGGCTTGGGTCGGTCACCTGTTTAAACACGGACCGCAGAAAATTGCGGATATCCGGGTCATCAGATTTCAAGACGTCATCTGCGATCGCCTTGGCGTCTTCTTCGCTGAACTCTTTGCACTTCGGGTCGACCTGCGGATGATCTTTAAGCCATTTCTGAATGAGCTTGCGTACGGCCTTGGTGTAATCCGAATGCTCCGTTGAATTTCCGTGACGAGGAGTTGTGCTGCCCGTGACGAACTTTTTGAAAAACTTATAGCCGGGAGAATCGGAATTGAAGAGATTTGGCTCATTATAGATCTTGCCGGGTATGATGTGATGACCAAATGCCAGCCCGCTCGGATCCACCGAATCCACCGGACCGCTGCCCACAAACCGATGCGTATTGGCCCCATTGACATAGGAAAGCGGATCCTGCGAAATCCATGTCCCCAAACCTGGCAAATAATTCCGGAAGCGTTCGTCATACAGCCCCGTCACCGCATCCAGCGTCATGCCTTGATAAAGGTTGATTACCACAGGCTGCGTACCGGCGGGTGGCGTTGACCAATCGGCGTTCAATACGGTGATCGAACCGTAAGGCGAATAGACATAGCGTTGCGTAACGCCCCAACTACCGGCCGTGCTGTTGAATCCAACAACGGCGGTGGTATTCCAATTCGCATCCTGCAGGTAATAGACAGGCAATTCCGGAGATGGAAATTGGGAATCGGAAAGGTAAAACCGGTCTTCGCCACGACGACACAAAGACGCAATGCGGTTAATGGCGGATTTTCGATGGTTGAAATTCTCACAGGAGGTATTGGAGGAACTGGATGTATCGCGAGGACGACGGGCAGACAGGATGTCCGCACCACAATTCTGCCGCCGGGGGCTTTGGCTGGCAAGCAAGCATTCCGAAAACATTTCGTCAGGTGCAACCAAACGCGCGATCCCTTTTCAAGCTGTTCCAACTTGGATTATACCCTTGCTCAAATTCGCGGTAAATTCGTGCCACGGCATAAGGCTCCGATTTTGCTCCGCCTTTCGCCATATTTCAATTTTGTCAAGACGCTTTCCGATCATCCGAACGTGCTTTATCTTAGAAATCTGCGGTCCTACAATTGCCGGGCCGGGGCAGCCACAACGCGTCTCCTGGTAATCAGCTGCGCTTTCCAAACCTGTGCGCATCCGCCCAGAAAAGGACAGCCCCAAGACCCGCAGCCAAACCGGGTACCGCGAACAGCGGAACGGGTACCCTCGCAAAAAAGGCCACGTACAGCACAATTGCCACCGCCGATGCAGTCCCCGCCAAAAACGCGTAAATCCCTATGTCACCCATTTTCCCGGTCCTTAGGCGGTATGTGACTATCCCCCAGGGCCCACCGGCCACAGACACAATCAGAAACATTGGCACGCCAGCCCGGTCCGTCACAAAGCGAGCCGTGAAGAATGCTGCCGCGGCTCCGACCAGGCAGCCCACCGCGCCAGATAAAACCAGAATCGCCTTTAATTCCGCAACCCACCACCAACGATTCAAAAAGCGAATGATGCGAATTTGCGATCCGGGCACCAGCAGTCTTATTCCGGAATAAGATTTGGTCACGTCTTTTGCCCCAAGATGAAATCGGCCGACAGGCAACTTCGCTTGCAGCGGTTCTGATACTCCCAGTACATCAATCGCATCGATCCTGGCCAGCGGCCACTCAAGCGTGGTGCCATAACGATGCGCGACAGAACAGGTTATAATTTTTCCCGGCTGATCGGCGACCAATCTGTGGACAATCCCCAAGGAAACAACCGCACCCGATACCAGAAGGAGAGCAACGGGCAGGTAGGCCCAAAGGCCAGCGCTTATTCGTACACAGGCGACACTCATTATCCGCTCGTCCGCCGATTCCGTCTGCTGCTTTGCCATTGCCAACTCCGCAGTGGGGTTTCACAAGTCTCACTCAACTGAAATAGAGGCCGGAACCGATTGCCCAAGCCGGCCCAGCGACCCGCACAAAACAGAGCATTAATAGAAAAGCCGCCACAATATGCCATGCCATCCAGGAAACGGCGGCCCCCTTCGCGGCACTTCCTCGAGTCAGAAGCGTCGCCGCCAATTCGACCGCTTCGCAGGTCGCGAGCACCGCGACGGCACCAACAATTGCCGCCACGACGCATAACAGTTTCTGCGAGAAGGCACCCGGATCTACGCCGTCGCCGCCAAGGATTCCTATAACGGAAGCTTCGGAAAGAAAAAAGGCCCCGGCCTCAATCCAAAAGACCGACCGTTGGCTAGTGAGACACTTACGCGGCAGGCTGAAAGTTATCATCGTGCTAAGCCTTTCTACTAAGGCCCCGACCGGGCCAAATAAAGATGTCCTTAAACCCTCAGCGTTGCGTCAAGATCCCCTCGCCCGCTGGTGGCAGTCCGCTGAAAGTAGCTCAATAAAATGATTCATCGACCAAGTTGACGTCCGCCGTATAGCCGCCGAAGGTCCCAGCAGGAGCAACATTCAGCCTCCACTCTGTTCCACCGGGTTGGGAACGGAGTATGGACGCGGGCTGGCCATTTGGCCCGATGTATGCGATGGGGAGGACTGAATTCGGATCTTCTGGCGCGGCGGAGCTGCATGCGAAGAGGTCCATCAACGCAATGCCGTATGATATATAGCGATCAGGAGCAACCAGCATGGTTCGCGCGGGATTGCCGGGTGCCAGGTAGCCGTCGCTGGCACCGTGGCCGAAATAATAGAACTTAAGAAGATCCTTCGCGGCGGAATATTTGTTCAAATCCGAAACGATGCTTTTGTCAGTAGCCGCCCCGTCGAACGAGACCATATATCCCGCAGCTTTCGCCAAACTCTGTTCGGCAAAAGCTTTGCTTAGGAACAGGCCAGCTATCGACCAATAAAGATCAAAACCAGACAACTGATGCCCCAATTCGTCGCGAGTGAGGCTCCACCCGACGTCGATGACGACAGTGTTTGGGACATAATAATCGCAGCCGTGTGCAGGAGTTGCCCATTTTTTTATTTCAGCGGGGTTGAGGTGCAGCATCTCCGCCAGGGCTATTGGCGTATCGCCTTTTTGCCATTTCGCAAGCGCCGTCGCGCCACCCTTGCGATCTATCAGCCAAGCGCCCCCCGCATCCACCGCCCCCACCGGTCCACTCTTCACATAGCCATACAAATTTATTCCGCCGTCATACCCGATCGGATCACGCTGTGCCCAACGGCCAAGAACGGCGTTGTATGTCCGATTGCGGACGTAATAAAGCTGCGATTCAGGATCAGAGCGGTAGCCGCAGTAGATTATTTCATTCCCACAGGAGGTATTGGAGGAAATGGAAGTATCGCGAGGACGACGGGCAGACAAGATGTCTGCGGTCCGGTGACCAGGAGATTTATTAGTTTGCTCAGATTTCCAGCCCGGGCGGCCGCAACTTCGCGGCTTGGTGCCGTGGTGGTGGTCAAATTGTTTATCCAGTGCGACCATAAATTGCCTTGAGAAAGGCCGACCTTGCTTTGGTGCCTAAATCATAACGTCGCCAGTTGCTGTGTGCCAAGCCAATGCACGTTCCTTGCCGTCTATTATCCGATATCGTCCGCTCACCGCCCATCCTTTTCCTGATACCATTTCCGCCGTTGCCACCACCCTTGCGAAGCGGCCGGTGGGAGCCAGGCGATGCCACCGAGCTTTCCGAATGATTTAATCAGTGCCACCGGATTCAGGCCGTCCCCGGAGGTGTGGCGGGCTTTCCTCCGGCAAGCCGACGGTCCAAGGGACATCACCACCCTTCGCCGTGCCACACAAACGGCAGGCCGCTGGCCGCCGACCGCGCCATATACAAATTCGAGAAACTGGTCGGGCGACGTCTGCGGACACTGCCGCCTGGCAGGCACGAAAAAGATACAACATGCTGATCCGAAAGAGCACCGCGAAGCGCACACCCCGGATTTATCGGGCGACTGTCTCTGGTAACCATAATATCCGGATACGCTCTGGCCACTTGACCGGCTAAGCCGCATCAGGGCCAGTAAAACCGTCATTGCAGAATTGCCGCTATAGGTTTACTTTATAAAAAATGCGACGTGTGCCGCCGCCTTAATGGCATCGTGCAATCGCCGCGATTCGTGCGTATAGGACAGTTTGAAGAAACTAATTCCCCCATTGGCAAGCAACGTCAGGTCATGGCGTCCCGGCTTCAAGCCTGATAGTGTCAGCGTATACGCCCGTGCGGCTGGGTTAATATCGGCGGCCATTTTCCGACCATCCAGCAGCACTGTAAAACTTTGCGGTGCCTTACCGATGCACGCCCAGCGGACGTTTACCGTTTGTCCGGTCAGCAGCGCATTGCGATGCGGCGCACCGATTGCAACAACCGTGGTTCGTGGCACCTTTTGATGGTACAGGTTGATGCACGCGCGCGTCAGATTCAGATAATAAAATCCCCAGCCGCCGCAGCCGCGGTAAGCGCATGCGGTCAGCGAGGTTGGTTCAATATCATTGTTGAGATGCGTATTGTAGCAATCGACATAATGATTATGCTCATGTCCGTAGCCTTGATCAATCGGTTGGCCGGCAAATTCATTCCATTGGCAGATGTTTAGGAATCGCGGACGATAACGCAGTGCGGAATTAAATTCATGGATATATGTTAATCCATTGTCTCTCGCCCGTGCCGACCGAGCCAGCCAGCCACCGTTGGCGAAATAAGCCGGCGTTATGGTCAAATCTTCGCATTGGCCGTGATGATACACCGGAATCGGATGAATGGAACCATCCATCCAGGACCAGTAGCCGGCGCGCCCGATTTGTGGCGTATTCTGCAATTGTGATGCCATCCAGCGCACGGTGAAATGACGCGTATTGATCGGAGGTTCACCAGATGCCAGTTTGCCCGCTAAAAACGCCGGACCAACTCCATTGAATATGATAATCAGCGGCTTTTTGTGATCGTGAAGCCACAATCCAGTGAATTTGGGATTCTGAATATAATTCCGGAAAATCCACGCCATCTCTCCGTTAACGGCTCGCGTGGTTGTAGGCGGACCATTGATAAGCCCCAGCAGCAGCGTCACCTGAGGAGTGGCAAGGCCGTGCCGTCGCATTTGCGCGTAGGTTTTTAACAACGCCGTGGTTGCGGATATCAATTGCCTGGCGGTTGACGGGCATTGTCGGAAACGGGTTTTGCCCCAAAGATTGTTGGACCAGTCAATGACAATATAGTTAATTCCCATCCGGTCCAGCCACAGCGCATGTTGTCGGATAACTACGCGATTGAAAGAAGAATATTTTCCCAGCAGCGGAACAGCTTCCGCGGTGTTCCAGGTCATATTTAGCGGCGTGAACCACGGTTCATAATCTATTCCCACCAGATGCCGCCGATGCACAGGCATGATAACTTTTCTCGCCTTCACCGCTACCAAAACGGTATTGGAAGTCAGCGCGCCAAAGGGCTTCGGCCGCCCCACCGGAAAAATTGCCTTGGCCGGCCTGCTTGCCGCCACCGTTATGCGGGCCGTTCCCGTCGTCGGCAGTGGAATGATAAACGTCGTATCACCGGACCGGTTGGTTTCGCCGGCGGCGCCCCATTGCTTTCCGTTGACGTATGGCCATAGTTTAACCTTAGCGATATGGACGCCGGAATCAGATCTTAAGCGCGTGACCGTGGCCCTGATATCGACCGTTCCGCCTTCAGATATAACGGTGCGGTCCGCAACAATGTGCAGGAGCACTGCCCGCGCAACGCTGCAAACGTTCATCATCAGGGCACCGGTAATGATAAATAATCTGACGCTTAAGAGGGGCCGCAAAGGTATTGAGAACATCTTGATTTTCCTTACCGGATTAAACCACGGTACAACTCAATGCAACAGCACGGAGCCATCGCATGTTGTCCAAATCGGCACGACCCAAACGTATTTAGCCTGAAGCGAGCACCGTCATTCCATACGTTCGGTTGTTGATATGGTTAACGCTTCGCGATTCCCTTTATTACCCGTCTGGCCAATGCGGAGCATTGGGTTGCTCGGCAAAAAAGGTGTGAATGGCTTTGGCCAGATGACTGTCATTTAATGGGAACGTTTTGCCCACTCTATCGGCATGCCACCAGCCGGGAAATAGTGCATGGCAGCCATGAGCTACGAATTTTCTCAGATCACTTAACGCCGCATGATAAAGCACTAGACTGTCCGGGGGTTGATTCGGAGCCGGATGCCACTCGAAAATTCCCCAGTTGTGGCTGTATTGGGCGATCATAGCGGGATTCAGACCGCCAAAACGAGTAATCCCGACATGCCCATTCTGCGGTAAATAGCCCGACCAGATGGTCGAAGCAGAAGACAAAGCCCGGCGGGCGCCGGCCGGCGCATCCCCCAGTAATTCCGCGGGAATCTGGTGGGCGTAAAGCAACTCCTTTGGTAAGCCCTGGGCAATAAGCAAACTGGCAACATCCTGAACAAAATGGGCCACTTCACATTCACGGAAACCATACGCCGGACGCGACGGATTGCCTGCCGGGAAGGCATTGTTGTCGCCCTGATATGTCCAATCCCATGCCTTCCACCATGGAGAATGATTAATAATGCGCGGCGCGTCAAAACCGCCGGCGGTAAAACCCTTACCCGAATGTGGCATGGGATTAAAATTCGGATCAGTAATGGGGTCAGCAAATGTGTCTATATCCCAATAGGCCAAGGTCCAGGTGTGAAAATGTGTACCAAATATGTCGTTAAATGATTTACCCCTTCCGCTGGCGTCATCGGGCGCTGGATCATCATAAAAAGGGCTGACCCGGTGGCCATCAACTGAAATAAATGGTCCCGTGATTGACTCCGGTGCGCCCTGTCCGGCATAGCTGGCGCCGGGCGCATAAAGTCCGCGATGTCGCAGCCAGTCACGAAATTCCGCAATGGCAAATGGGCTGTAGTCGCCGAGATATTCGTTGCTGACCGCGCCGCCGATGGCCAATTCTTCCTCGATGGCAAAATTGATGATGGCAATAACTCCGGGATACGCCCGCATAGCCGTTTTAATTTCTTCCGCCCAGCGCGTGGCTTTGCGGCGCATTTCCCCTCGAATTGCCAAAGCGTAACGGGAAGGCGTTACAACAAGTGTGTCTCTTCCCTGAGCGGGGCCGGGCATTCCGCGCCACGTTTTTCCATTCAGCCGCCATTGATAATTCCGCAGATCGCCGTCGGGATTAGTTAATCCCCCGTCATGGGTTTGCATGGCAAAAATCACACCACGATGAATGTTATTTTCGTGAAACACCTTGAGCTGTCGCAAAAGCATCGGCAGATTTCCCGCAGCATAGATGGATGCGAATCCCAATTTGTTGTAATTATTGCCGGGACCGAATTGCTTTTTCATTTTCGCAATCTGCTCGCGATACTGGTCGTCCGTTGTGCTCTGGCGATCAAGCCCGCTTTCCCATATTGGCATGATGTAAAAGGAATTGCTGTGATCCGATTTTGGCAGGGCATTGGCGGAGCCAGTCGCATTATTTGTCGAAGCCATAATCGCGGTTACCGAATCGGCAGCAGCCCCAGAGCCAAAAGTATTGTTTATCCCGGCCACGGAGGTAAGTATCACTCCGGCCGAAGCCGCCAGGAGCTGGCGACGCGTCATATCTTGAGCGCCGGTGGTGCCTTGCGTGTTCTTCGTTTCATTCGCCATAAATCGCCACCTTTCTTTTTGAGTATTTGCGGGCCATGACCAACGCTGCAACCAGCAGGGACAACAATGTGATCAAATCAGGTGGAATATTCATCACCGCTGGAAACAATTTTGTAACGACCGGGTTTATGCAGAACAAAGCTGCAACGATTTTCTGGCATATGGTGCACGATGATGGTCTTCCCTTTCAGGGTCACGCCGGTACCCGGAACTGCCATGGTCGCCTGCACCGCTTTGGGCAACGTGACGGTCAAGATTTCATGATCCGAAATCTTTCTTACCTTTACCACAAAGGCTCCAGGCGGCGTGTCCGGCGCGCCAATAAGTGCGGGCGCCCAATCTACAAAATTCCAGTTTGCCTTGAGTTTATTGACAAAGATATGATGCTTATTAAATCCCGATTTCATGTAGCGTAACATGGATAACAGGAGTGGATGCTGCGATTGAATATATGTGAGAGCGCCGGTGTGCTGATTACCGACGGTAGAGGCCCATAGCCAGGCTGGTGGCTTGCCTGGCACATGGAGCGGTGCCTTTGGCAGCGGCAGACCGAAGGTTGAACCAACAGTGGGCGGATTCGCTGGCATATCGGGGGTTGCAGATACGAAAGCCCTGAGGCTGCCCTGGGTTATCAATATCCAGGTCAAAGCAAAAACCGGCATTCGAAGAATATGGATTCGGAAATTCTGTTTGTGACAGATCATGATGATTATCCGCAACGTGAATACCAGGATGAAACAATACCGCCTGATCGGAAAAGCGTGTTTTACCTGCCAAGACCCGCGACGGTACAAGGTTCAGACAAATACACCGACCAATTGACCTGCCATATCCGCTTATATCGCGCCGGAGTTATTCCGGATAGGGCCAAGGTGCAAGCGCGGCAAAACGCCTGTTGGAATCAATCACCGCGTTCTTATGTCTGTTCGCGATTCACACCATCGTGGTCGTCGTGTTGTGCCGGTACAACTCCCCTTTTGGCGGTCGGTGGCATCTGCGGCGAAACCTTGAAATCAGCGGTCTGTTCCGGTTGCCTGGGCGGATTTTGCCCTTCCGCACGTCATTCACCCAACGCCCGGCCGGCGCCATTTGCTGGCCGGTGACGCTGTGGGCTGGCCCGGGCCGCGCTGCGGCGGGCGGAAGGGCCAAGGGTTGCGGCTTGCGGACAATGCGGCGTCGCTTTTATTTATCACCCCCCCGCCGTTACAATAGCCACCAGTCGGTTTGGCTCCGTGGCGGAAAAGCGGTGATGCGACAATGACGGGTATGGTGAATCATTTACATATATCATTGTGTGTTTATATTCGGTATCACGCGGAGTGCCAATAACCATCGGGAGCCAGCTTAAATCAACTTCTTTGGATGTGGCGCGCATCGGGCTGGACAAAGCCGGGCGGGCGGCGGCATTCCTGCGCGCTTCGGGCGGCGGCGTCATGGATCTGATCGCCCATTTCTGGGACCGATTGCCCCAAACGCCCCCACTGGCGCGGAATGATCTGCATTTGCTTGTCGCCTGGCGCCCGACGGATGGTTCAAGCCCCCCCGGCGGGCCGGAAATTGATTTTTCAACTGTCTCTGGTGCCATGCTGTATGTCCCCAAAGCACATCGGGCTGATGTGCTGGCATTGAATACCGAGGCGGCCGAAGCGTTCAGCATGTACCTGTCCGGATGGGAACGACTTTTCAGGGCCAAAGAAGGCAGAACAGAGGGAGCCGCAGGTGGCAACGCAGACAAATTACCAGATTACTATATTCCAATAAACTATATCGCAGGCGAGGCCACGGGCGTGGAAGCCATGCTGCCCCATCTATTGGCTTTGGTGAACAAGAAGGCCCCTGCCCGCAAAACCGTGAACGTGGTGATGCAGTTTCCTGCGGAAAACGCAGTTCAGCGAAGCGAACGGGTGCGGCAGGCAAAGAATGGTGATGAGGTCGCCCTGAACCGTTGGCGCAAGTTGTACAACCAGGAGCGGGGAATTTTGTTTGATGCCGATGTGGACGCCTGGATCGGTTCGGGAAACGTTTTTGTGTATGAACTGGACAAGCAGGTGGTCGGCGCGGCAAAATTTGATCTGACTCTACCGAATATGGTTGAAATCGGCGGAGTATTCACCTTTCCAGATTTTCGAAAACGTGGCATTGGTGCGGAACTGGTGCGCGACCTGGTGGCGCGGATTCGCGCGATGGGAAAGTCGCCTTCGCTTCAGGTAGATGTCACCAATGCAGCCGCGCTTTCGCTTTATCAGAAGGCAGGTTGGAAAATCGCCGGCAGCATGGCGAGGGTTTGGCTGAGTGAAGCACGATAGGCAAATTATCCAATCTCAATTGAAAAGATTCGTAATAATGTAACAATATTCTTATTACGGATGTTCCACGTGGAACATATGCGGGCGTTCATTTAAATTTGGTTAATCGGCGGCGAACATTGGCTTTGATAATCAATTGACAGCTAGCTGCGGATAGCGTACCACTTAATTAAGCCAGCAAAGATATATCGCCGATTGATTATTCATCGACATTCGTTGATCACCGCGCGGTCAACGATTTTGCGTTCAATTGTGGCGCAGGACAATTATTAAAGGGGGCGGTCAGCCAAAATAAATCTATCTAAGGGAGCAGAACTTCCCTTAGCTATCGCCGGCCGCCCAATGGCCGAAGGCTTGCCATGCATCAAATTCTGCTATTAGATATATGCCTATGCAACTTGTGATTTGACAAATAGACACATCATTGTTTTATGGCCCCCCTACCAAATTTTTCAACGCACCCGCTTGACCCGACTTCAATAATCAACGACAATGTTCCACGTGGAACATACGCATGTGCATTTCCACGACGCCGATAAATTTGGCTTAATTGCAAATGAATTAAATGGCTCAAGGAGGTGCCTTTCATGTCTGGAAACAATAAACCACGCCTTGGCCGCGGGCTGAACGCTTTGCTTAACAATCGGCCAGCAGCCAAACATCCCCCCATCTCGCACGATTCATCCATTATGACTGTGGATGAAGTACTGGCCGGGCCATCAAACGCCACCGCCCCCCTAGCGACTATTTTACCTGGAGTCCGGGTGCAAGAAATCGCACTTGAACTGATTGATGCAAGTCCAGATCAACCCCGCACTTCCATGGACCCTGCCGCGCTGCGCGACTTGGCCAATTCAATTCAAACCCATGGCGTTTTACAACCGGTGTTACTTAAGCCCGTCGGCAGCCGATATCAATTGCTCGCTGGCCATCGGCGAACAGAAGCCGCGAAAATAGCTGGCCGCAATACAATTCCGGCTTTGGTACGGACGGATTCAACCAGCGAATCTCAAATTGAATGGGCACTAATTGAAAATATTCAACGTCAAGACCTAAACGCCATTGAACGCGCCAAGGCCTATCGCGTTTACGTAGATCGGTTTGAATTTACCCATCAACAGGCGGCTCAGCGTCTTGGGGAAGACCGTGCTACAATATCTAACTACCTAAGAATACTTGACTTACAGCCAGAAACGCAGCAGCTTGTGGCGGGGGGGTTGTTGTCCGCGGGGCACGCCAAAGTGCTGGCTGGAATCGAAGATGCCGCCTGGCAGGTGAAACTAGCCAATTTGGCCGCCACCGATGGCCTGAGCGTTCGCAAACTTGAACAGCTTGCCCAGACCGGTTCGCCGGAATCGGTGACTGTCATTGCCGGTGAAGCAGGGGGGAAAAAAGTTAAAAGCCCGCACATTGTTGAAATGGAACAGGAACTGTCGCGCAAGCTGGGCACCAAGTTGCGCATCACGCCGGCCCGCCGCAAGGGCGCGGGCAAAATCATCATTCAGTATTTTTCCCTGGATGACTTTGACCGCATCGCGGAAAAATTATCGTGTTGATATGACTACATATAAAGATAAATATGAAAACAGCGGTGGGGGGCCTGAAGTGCCTCCGCGCGCCGAAGCCCCCGCGCCCCCGGCCATGACACCCGAACCGCCGGAATCCCCCCAACCCCGGAACCCGGAAGCCGCGGCCGTAACCCGCACCGTCATGGACTGGCTGCGGTCGGAATACCCAAATGCCAAAAAAGGCACACTGCGCAAATTAATAGAAAATCATGCCGTGATGCTCAACGGCCGCGCAGTCCGGTCTCTTAAGCAACCGCTGGCACCGGCGGACAGGCCCACCGTGGGCGGCAGCAACCGTCGCGAGCCGCCTTTCCGCGGCGGTCTGAAAATTATATATCAGGATGCGGATATCCTGATTATCCGCAAACCCGCCGGACTGCTGACTTCCACCACGGAAGACGAACCGCGACCGACCGTGCTGGCACTTCTGCAGGAACGCATCGCCCGCAAGAATCAGAAAATGTCTGTTCATCTGGTGCACAGGCTGGACCGCGACGCTTCAGGTCTGCTGGTGCTGGCCCGCGGCATCCGCCCGCTGGCCAATCTTAAAATGCAATTCCGCCGCCACACCATCACGCGCGAATATGAACTGGTTGTGCACGGTGTCCCTCAGCCCGCCAAGGGGCGACTGGAACATCGGCTGCTGGAAACTCCCGCCGCGCGCATGATCGTTTGCGGCCCTGACGAAGGAAAGCCCGCGATTCTGGATTACGAGGTTCTGCAATCACATGGTGGCCGATCCCTCATCCGGTGTCGCCTGTTCACCGGGCGCAAACATCAGATCCGCGCGCAGTTTGCCGCCATCGGCAACCGCCTTGTGGGCGATCCGGTGTACGGCACGCCGGCGGGCCGCAAGGGGGGTGAAGGGCGTCTGGCCCTGCACGCCGTGCGGCTGGAACTTAATCACCCGCGGAGTGGAAAGTCTGTGAATTTTACCAGCCCACTGCCGGATGCGATTGTCGCCCAGCTTAAGGGCGCCGGTCGCCCCGGCTGAGCGGGAGAGTGCGGGTGCCCTGTCCTTTATAGTTTCGGTGCTGCTTGGTTTTGTAAGGCACGGTCGAGAATGCTTCCGGGCGCTTTGCGTCGGAGCCATATTGCTGACCCATTGGCGACGCCCGTGGTGCCATGCGGCTTATTTCTGCAGGGATGCGGACATGGACGCCACGATATTGAACGCCCGTTCTACATCAAATCCGGAAAAATCGGCTGCCCGCAGTACAGGTCTCAATTGCGGTTCAACCTGCTGCCGCAGCGTGGCCAGTCGCATAGCGGAAATGTTGACTGGATCATTTCCTGGTATGGCCAGTTTTTGCCGCACAAGTCCAATCGTATCCGGAGTTTCGGGCTTTATCCCAAGCTTTTGTACCGCGTAATCAAGGTCGAAAAAATCGCGCACGGCCACTTGTCGCCGTGCCAGCGCGGCCCGAAATTTCTCTGCGAACGCCTCCAGCCGTGAAATGCGGTTGATGGCCACCGGGGCAATCAGTGAATTGATCGAAATCGGATCTCGCAGGATCGTTCGCACGGAGCCGTTGACGGTGTCAAGAAGCAGCGGCTCGCGCAAGGCTACTTCAAGTTTGATGGTATCGCTTTGCGATTCCACCAACGGCGTATATCCGATCTGGCAGATAAAGACCCCTGCGCGCCCGCGTCATCAGGCCGCCCCTCGCCAGACGGCTCAGGAGTTTGCGTTCATGCTCCGGTTGCATGCGCAGTACCGACGTGGTCAGGTCTCCAGTGCGCAGTGTCCGCAGTTTGCGCATCTGGATATTCGCAAAAAACTGAGTTTCAAGTGGCCCAAGGTGTCGCTTCGTAGCCGTATTATATTATCAGGTAAATACCATGGAAAAGCATTATCAATAAATACCATACGGGCTTGAAATCCGCTCGAAAGGGGCAGGGAGCGGGCGTTTAAATGTTGAAGTTCCATGACCTGTCCCATTGCTCTAAAGAATCTTTCAATCATTATTTCAGTGGTCAAATATGTCCAAACCCATCCATCAACCGTCGTGTGGATGACGTGATCGGGGTCTTTAACCGCCGCGCTTTCCGGCAATTGTTGCCAGATTCTGCGCTGCGGCCTGCGCCCATTGGGGGTCTTTGGCCGCGGCTTGAAAGCTTTGCCGCGCCGCGTCCATTTTGCCCAGATGGACATAACAGATGCCCAGGTCCAGCAGTGTCTGGCCGCCAAGAATGCCGCTTTCAAATGAGGGTATTGGTTGCCAGTTTCCGTCCGCGGCCAACCGCAGAATATTTTCCAAAGTCCCGGCCGCTTCGGCCAGGCGCCCCTGCTTAAATTGCCAGTTGGCCCGGCGCCACAACAATGGCGGCCAGCGCGGAAACCAGCGGGCCGCGATCTGATGTAAATGTTCCAATGGCAGGCCTGAATCAAATTCGCCGCGGCTTTGCCGCACCAGAATCGAATCCAGCAGCGGCCCGACCATCGGCTCGGCAGGGGGGGTGGCTTGTCGCACCTGCCCAAGCACCTGCTCCCAGGCCTGTAAAAGATAGGTTCCGCTACGGGAGTCACCCATTTTCAGGAGCGCCTGTGAAAGTCGTATCTGATAAAACAGTTGTCCGGGCCGATCAGCCAGTTCCATTTCCATCAGTCGAATGTTGCGCCGCAGTTTGTCCGACTCGTCGGCGGTATTGTAACCATCATGAAAGATTCGTATGTTCGCCCGTCTGATTTCCAAGCCCAGTCGGGCTGCGGTTGCCTCCAGCGGCGGCACAAAATGCTCATGCACCCGGCCGGTCAGCCGAATATCTGGTCCGGCACGAAAAATTCGCGGCAGGGGGGTTGGACTGAATTTTGGAATGCCCTCCGGGCCGGAAACGTCGGTTATATCGCACAACCATGACAGCACGTTCGAGTTGCCCAGGCAATGGGCCAATGCCGCCGACGAACCGCTATCCAACCATTCGTCAGCATCCAGCCAGAAAATCCAATCCCCGGAAGCCCTGCCGAAGGTGGCATTGCGTGCCGCGGAAAAATCCTCCCGCCAGGGATATTCAAAACTCTTCAATAGCGGCACAGGCTTGATGTATTGCAGAAAATCGAGGCCCGCGGTGGCGGCTATAACGATTTCATCGGCAATTCCGGAAACCGACGCCAATGCCCGCGGCAGTTGTCCCGTCTTCTGCCCCACTATCATGCAAACCGATAACCGCATAAGCCCCGCGCATTTTCAAATGAATCGGTTAGCCCATCCACGGCCATTCGGACAGAGCGCCCGGTCCGACCGCTCGCATCAGGCCCATTCATATCCATGAGGATAATGTTAAATGACGCCTTGGCAACCAATATGCAGTCCGATGGGGGCATCGCGTCAGCGTCCGGCAATTCTCCGTCGTGCCAGCAGCGCCAACCCACCAACAGCAATAATCGCCAGTGCCGCGGGTTCAGGCGTAGACGCCGGTGTAACCGTGAAACTTGCCTGCGGCGTATTGAATTCAAGCTGAACGGCAAAGGGATTGGTACCGGGGACGATGTTGCCGATGGAGAACGTCGTCGCACCGCCGCCCGCCAGGCTGCTGAAATCAAACGTGTTGGTAGAGCCTGCATCGCCGCCGAAACCCGTATATGTGGTACCGTCCACGGTTATCGTCAGGTTGTCATAGCCGGATCGGAACGCATCAATTTTTGTAAACAATGCCCCGGATGTCATGGTATAAACCAGCGTTTCCCCGGCCGGATCGATCCAGCTTCCGCTGTAAACGTTGCTGAAACTTTCGCCGCCGTTGCCAAGGGCCGTGCCTATTTTCGCTGTGCCCGGACTGCCGCCGCCGCCGGGCGTGAATGCGAAGTTGGACAAAATAACTTCGTTGGGCTGACTGGCACCGGGACCATAGCTGACATTAAAGCTTCCAAAGCCATCAGTCGTTTCCACCGTTCCGCCGGAAATCGCGTTGCTGAAACTGCCGGTGATTCCGCCGGTGGCCTTAATGATGGTGAAAGAGTCCCCGGATGTGATGGTTTTCTGGAAATTATTAACGAATTGCACACCAAGCTGGCCGCCAGCGGTCATGGTCCCGCCGATCACCAGGTAATCGTAACCGTTGCTGGCGGTACCCTGGCCGGTACCCCCAATATGGAAATCAGTAGATGCGTTTGAGCTTCCGGAGTAATTATTGACGATAGTAAAAACACCGGCCACCCCGCTAAGTCCGCCACCGTATTGCGGATTGCCGGGACCAAAACTTCCACCCGTGTTATAAAAGCTTCCGGAAAAACTTCCGCCGTCGCCACCGCCGAATCCATATCCTCCACCCAGAGTAAAATTGCCGCCAAATAGAACGCCGCCACCACCACCACCACCACCACCGCCACCGCCACCACCGCCAAAATAAGTGACGCCCGCAGTTTGGGTGTAATTGGTATGCACGTAAAGCGTCCCGCCGTTGGTCGCCTCCAGCGTACCTGAATTCGTGACCGTGCCGTAAATATTCAGCGTCTGGCCATTTACATCGGCATCAATCGTGCCGGTGTTGACCAGGCCGACATTGTAATTTCCGGCAGGATCTCCAATCGTGCCGGCACCCTGAATAATACTGTTGTTGGTCAGTGAATCGGTGCCCTGGAAATCGGCACCCTGCAATAGAGCGGCACTCCCGTTGTTATCATTCAGTTGAAGGACGCCACTGCCGTTCAGCACGACATTTCCTGAAATGGACAGTAGTTCACCGCTGTGAAAAATCATGGTGCCGGAATTGTTGATGGTTCCTTTGAGCGTCAGTCCGCCACTGTAGATGCCGCTGTTTAATGCGTTTAAATTTCCGTTCAGCGTCACTGGCGTCGTGGTTCCATCCAGCGTGCCGGAGTTTGCGTAAATTTGGGAATTTGCATCGGTGGTCAGCGTTCCGCCCTGCACGATACCGCCATTAAGCGCTACACTTCCGCCGCCGGTGGCCGACAGGCTGCCACCCAGAATCGTGGCCCGGTCAAGATTCAGTACCGAGCCGGTGCCGGAGGCCAGAATGTTGCCACTGCTGTTGGCAATCAGACTGCCGCCAAGGTCCAGAGTAGCGCCACCGGTGGCCTCAAGCGTGCCGGAATTGGTAATACCGCTGTTTCCGCCATTGGAATAGATGTAAAGGGTTGCACCGCTGACATTTGCATTGACCGTGCCGGAATTATTTAACAGGAAGCTGTTGGAAAAGCCGACGATACGGCCCGCTCCGGAAATAGTCGCTTGGTTGGTAAGCGTACTGTTAGAATCGTACCCTTCCAAATAACTTCCCGAAGCCATGATTATACCGCCTGAGCCGGAAAGCGTCGTGGCACCGCGAAAATCAACGGTGCCCGCGCCATAACCGCCGCCAGCCGGGAGCGTGGAAAGCGATCCATCAAGCGTGATATTTCCGGAAAGATCGAGTGTGTCCGACGGGTTGACGGAAAAATTCGATGCCAGCGTCAGAGGCGAAACCGACCCATCGAATCGCGTCGTCTGATAGTGGCCCGAACCAAAAATCTTAATGACACCACCCGCCACCTCGTTTAACGTTCCCCCCTGCACTTGTGACCCGTTCAATGCCACAACCGAGCCGGTGCCGCTGGCCAGTATGGTGCCACCCCCATCGCCGATAATGGCGTTGGAGGCAAATGCCAACGTGCCGCCGTTAGTCGCCTCGAGTGTGCCGGTGTTGGTGAAACTGTTCGCCCCACCCAGCAGGAGTGTCTTGCCGGTAGCGTTGGCATCCACGGTGCCGGAATTCGCGAAACTGTTAAGATCAAAATTCGTCGCGCTGGAATTTCCCACCGTGCCCGAACCTTGAACTGTTCCTTGATTAATCAGCGAATCACTGATGTTTGTTGGGCTGCCACCCAGAAAAGCCGTATTTCCGCCATTGTCGGCCAGGGTAATCGTTCCCTTGCCGGCAATGGTCGTAGGCCCGTTGATGTACAGCCAGGTGGCGTCACCGGTGCTGGTAATGTTGATCTGCCCGTTATTGGTAATAGTTCCCTGCAGCGTCAGCGAATACGCCGCCGTGGCGGATCCGCTGTCGGCCACATTAATTGTTGAGTTATTCGTCAGCCCGCCGGTGGGCGTGCCATCCAGAGTGGCCGAGGTAGCCACGAAGGACCCATTGCCCGCCAGGGAACCTCCGCCAACCGTAATGGCGAACAACTGAACCGTTGTGCCCGAATCGGCCTGAATTGTGCCGCCACCGTTGGCCAGCGGCCCTGTCCCGGTAAATTCCAGTGAACCATTTTGCACTTCCACCAATCCGGCATTGGTTAAATCGGCGGCATAAAGAAAACTGCTGCCTGTGGTGTTCATATGGCCGCCAGTCAGGATGTCAATGGAATCGTTGAGATTTGAGGCGGCATTCTGATTTAATGTTCCGCCGGCGTACACGGTGATGGTTCCACCATACAGATCTGCATTGGTGGTCAGGGTTAATGTACCGGTGCCAGCAGCGCCGGTCGCGGTGCCGCCGACAAAAATGGACTTTGCACTTATAGTCCCATCAGAAGTTACATTTCCGTTAGAACCGGCTTGCGCGCCGATAAACATTTGATTGATTGCGACATCGGCCCCGGTACCTAAAGTCAGACTGCCGCTGCCGGTATTCCCGACAATCAGATTATTGTTGGGGACATCCAGAGTTTGTCCAGACCCCAGCGAAAGACTTGTCCCCAGCGGACCGCCGGTGTCAATGATCAGGTCTGAATTGGTGATGCTTAATTTACCACCGGTGAACACAATAGTTCCGCCACCGTTGGTCAGGGCACCGGTATCCAGTTCGCCGCCGGAAATGGTCAATGAAGCTCCAGTGGCGACATTTGTGGTGCCGGAAATGGTCAATATCTGGCCGGGAACGGTTTGCGGGGTCGCGCCGGTATATGGAACGTATGTAGTGGAATTCAGCGTGACCGCCGAGCCGAGCAGTCCGCCTCCGCCAACGGTTAAATTGCTGTTGGTTAAATCCAGTGTGCCGCCGGCAAAATTCAGCGTGCCGGAATTGATGATCGATGCGGTCCTTAGTTCTCCACTGTTTAAAGTGACCGTGGATCCGCTGTAAATGGTGGTCGCACCGGTGACCTGTACGCCATAGGAGCTGCTTCCATACAGGCCATTGCTGCCGTTAATAAGCAATGTGCCCGCACCACCGCCGCCGATGGAGCTGCCGCCCACATACAGATTTCCGGTCACATTTAGGCCCGATGCGCTTCCGCCGCCACTGCATCCTCCGACATTGCTCATTTCAATATCTACTTTGCCAATCGAACCGGTCAGCGCGGCAATATCCACATCTCCACCGACGCTGGCGTAACCCGAGTTAACGGTTAAGGTGCCATTGCCGCCATAGCCGACAGCCATCGATCCGGAAAGCCGCAAGGCGTTACCGCCAAAACTGGTGCCCGGGTTGCCAATGTTCATAACGCCCACACTGCCGCTGCTTTCGCCAATGGTGGCGTTCACGCCGGAAACCGGTTCAAATCCGCTGGTTCCCAGGGTTAAGGTTGCCGCAGTGTCGGTGGCACTATCGCCGACAACAAGCGATTCATTTCCTGAACCGATTCCACCTGTTCCACTCAGGGTGTAAATATATCCACCGGACGCGAGGCTGACGGTGTTGTTATCCACAAGCATCTGGCTGGAATAGGTGGCGGCACCAAGCGATACGGTATAGGCGCTTCCCGTACCAAGATCGAACACCGCGATATTCGCCGCCGTCGGCACGCTGCCCGTGCTCCAGTTGCCGGTGGTTTGAAACATGCCATTGCCCGCATTGCCGGTCCAGTTATCGGGTGTCGACGGCGTCACCGACGAGGCGATGGCCGGTCCGGAAATTGCAATTGCGGCGGCGAGGCTTAATAAACCAAGGCGACGGCCGGAAATTTCGGATTTAAACGACAAGTCGGTTCGCATGATGGCTCCTTTGCGTACAAGCGGTTGGATTGTAAAGCCCGATTGTTCACAATCAGGCAGTAAATATATCTGTAATAGTCAATAGTTTCTCTTCGCGCCCGCGTGATTGCCCTGATTTCCGATGGGCATCTGATTGCCGGCAAGGAGCCGTATGATGCTGGTTAAAAATCAGGGTGAATCGTTCCAGGCAATTTCGGGTCAGTTGCGGCCATACAGGCAGATCTGCGGAGTTCCGCCGAGGTGAATGCCAGGCCCACGACACAAACCGCGGGGCCGCCGATTTGCACGGGCCATTGCCCGAACATTCTGTGCGATCAGACAGGAACCAACCTGTGCCGGCGGCAAACATCACTGCTGCTCTCCAAGGTCATTGCGGGAGTCGCAACCGGGTTTCGACCGTACCATTCCGTGGCAGATATGACGAATTGATTTTGAGATAACTGCTCTCAACACCCATTATTCTCATATTTCCAATGTTCCGCGTGTTTCCGGTTGCACCAAATACCGCAACGAACTGTGGCCAGTTTAACCCTCACCGCAGACTTTGTCAAAAACAATCCTAGATAACTGGATGGCTTCAGATATTTGACCGCTTGCCTGCGGCCCATTTTGGGGCGATTCGCCACGCCCCCGACGGCTTGCCGGCACACCGGGCGGATTCGGAATCTGGCAAGGTCACCGTTGGGCGTGCGGAAGTATGCCCTGGCTGGAAACCGCCGAGGTCCGGAAGGCCGCAATTGACCGATGGTACGCAGACCGGGGGCGGCCAGTTTTGCGGGCCGCAGCCCGTCTGGTAAACTGAAAAGCGAAAATGACCGACCGATCGCCTGCTGCTGAATTCCATGCAATCAAACCCGTCATAGGTTTGACCGGCGGAATCGGCGCGGGAAAGTCTGCCGTGGCCCAGGCATTTGGCCAGATTGGCTGTGCGATTATTGATTCGGACCGTCTGGCCCATGAAGCAATTGATGAGCCAATAAATATTGCGCAATTGCGAAACTGGTGGGGAGATGCCATTTTGACGACCGGCGGGCGGGTAAACCGTGCGGCGGTCGGACGAATTGTATTTGCCGACCATGCGCAATTGCAACGATTAAACGGACTGTTGCACCCGGTGGTGCTGGAGAAGAGAAAAATTCTTGTGCGAAAATACCAGTTGCAGTCGCAAATTCAGGCGATCATAATGGATACGCCATTGCTTTTGGAAAATGGCCTGCAAACTGAATGCGACGCAGTTGTTTTCGTAAATGCGTCAGATAGTGTTCGATTCAGTCGTGTGCAGGCGGCCCGCGGCTGGAATGCCGAGCAGTTGCGGGCACGGGAAAAAAATCAACTGTCGCTGGACATAAAACGCAAAATGGCGCAATATGTTATTGAAAATGATGGTGATCCGTCGGCCACCCTCATCCAAGTCCGCCAGACGCTTGATCAGATTTTATCCAGGTTTAAGCGGTTGCGGATTTCGCCTGAAACGTTGCACTGATTCCAATTGAAATGGTGGTAACGCGAGAAAACAGTTGGGCTGAAACATTTCAGCGGAAATGCGAAAAGTCGTTTTGCATATGCAGGTGACCGTCGACAGCCAGCGGCTGCGGTATTAAGTGGTTGTCGATACTGCAAAACGTGCTCTTGCCAATTGGTGAATGGTTTGCTACTATACTGCACGGGTTGAGCGAGAACCAAGCCATGCAGCCCTTGGGTTTCCCAAAATGTATCGGTAAAGAATTCATTTGAAGTTCTATTTGAGTTCTAAAGGGTTTGCCCGGTTTTGACCGATAATTGAGTCAGGTGAAGCAACCCTTTGTTTGACTCCAGACGGCCACAGCGGCCGAAAAGGCGTTATTCAGCAGCAATCACACTTGTCACATAAACATTCCCAGGTCGAAGGCACTGTGCAATTGACCTGTCTTATTGGATTCCCGGACGGTTGTTTCACTTTTCCGCCGGGTGAATGGGTTTTCCCCATAACATTTGCCGCAAAAGTATTTAACAGGAGGCCATATCATGGCACGTACCACAAAAAAGAAAGCAGCTCCCGCACCCGTTGAGGAAGCACCAGCCAGCGCGACCGAAGTGCTTGAAGCCCCCGATTCCGCACAAACCGCCGTCGAAGAACCTGCCGCTAAAGCCGAAGCGGCTGCGACACCCGCGGCTGAAGTTGACGGCAACCGAATCCCCGGCATGATGGATGAAGCCCTGATCGGCTCGGCGATGGTCGGTGCCGGACCGATAGAGGAAGATGAGATCATCTACGATGAAGAGACACATCAGAAATATGAACAGGTGAAACGCAGCGAATTGCACCTGATTGACCTGCAGAAGATGACGGTTTCCGAGTTGCACGAAATTTGCAAAAAGGAAGTCATTGAAGACTATATTGGTCTTAAAAAACAGGACCTTATCTTCAAGATTCTTAAGAAACGCATCACCGATAACGGCATGATGGTGGGTGAAGGCGTTCTGGAAATTCTGCCCGACGGCTTCGGCTTTCTGCGGTCGCCGGAATACAACTATATCCCGTGCCCGGATGATATTTACGTATCTCCTTCACAGATCCGCCGCTTTGGTCTGCGGAACGGCAACATAATTACCGGGCAGATCCGTCCTCCCAAGGAATCGGAACGTTATTTCGCGCTTCTGCGGGTGGAAGCCATCAATTTTGAAGACCCCAATATGCTCACCGAAAAGGTGAACTTTGAAGACTTAACGCCACTGCACCCCAACAAACGGTTTTTCCTGGAAACGACGCCGGAAGAAATCAACATGCGCATTGTGGATATTGTCACACCTATCGGCAAAGGCCAGCGCATGCTGATTGTCGCGCCACCGCGGACAGGCAAAACTGTGCTGCTGCAGAAAATCGCCAATGCCATCAGCACCAATCATCCGGAAGTTTATCTTATTATATTGCTGATCGACGAACGGCCTGAAGAAGTGACCGAAATGCAACGCGCCACCAAGGCGGAAGTGGTCAGCTCCACGTTTGATGAACCGGCCAGCCGCCATGTCAGCGTGGCGGAAACCGTTATTGAAAAAGCCAAGCGGCTGGTGGAATATGGCCGCGATGTGGTGATTCTGCTGGACTCGATTACCCGTCTGGCCCGCGCGTACAACACGGAAGTGCCTCATTCAGGTAAAATCCTGACCGGTGGCGTGGACGCCAACGCCTTGCAGAAACCGAAGCGATTTTTCGGTGCGGCCCGCAATATTGAAGAAGGCGGTTCGCTTACCATTATCGGCACCGCTCTGGTGGACACCGGTTCAAAAATGGACGAAGTCATCTTTGAAGAATTCAAAGGTACCGGCAACAGCGAACTGCATCTGGATCGCCGCCTCGTCGAACGGCGTACCTATCCGGCCATCAATATCGCGGCAAGCGGAACCCGTAAAGAGGAACTGCTGCTGGATAAACGAGAACTGGAGCTGATTTACCGTCTGCGCAAAGTCCTTTCGGACATGAACGCGATTGAAGCGGTTGAACTGCTGAAAAACCGGTTGGAGAAAAAAGGCACCAACCGCGAATTTCTGCTTACGATGAATCTGGATTAACCGCTACGCGGCATTGACGGCGTGGCGAATATTTTCGGGAAGTCAGGGTATTATTTAGCGGCTGGCAAAAAGCGGCAGATTTGCGATGATGACCAAAGCGAACACCCAATCGCCGCCTGTTTACAGCGCCGCACCCGGTCGCACGGGTAAGCCCGTTGTCCTTTGGCTTCAGCCCGGCCCCGAACACTATTTTGTGGCCATGCTGGACAAACTCAACACCATGTCGGGATCGGTTCGCTTTCACGCGCTTTACCTGAACGATGAAAAGCCAAATTCAGCTCCGCAACTCGTGCTGAAACATACGCCTGCCACTTTTGTCGGATCGCGGAGGGCGTCAAACGGAATCGCCGCCCGGTCCGTGCTGGACGCAATCAGTTTTGATGCCGCCATTGTTGGCGGATACAACACCGCCTTTCGCCGCGCGGCAATTCGATATTGCGGTACCCGTGGACTGCCCGTGGTCATGTTTGCCGACAGCAATTTGCGATCCGACCGGGGAACCGCAATAAAAACAAAACTCAAACGGCTGGTCAAGCATCTTTACCTGCGGCGACTCTGCCGTTCTTTGGATGCGATTGTGCCATGCAACCGGCTCGGAATTGCTTATTGGCGCTATTATGGCGCCCAACCGCGGCAGATTCACAGAAGTACCTATTTCTGCAGCCTGCCGGATCTTGCCGCTGCCGAACAGACCAGTCGCGCCCGCGTACTGGAACGCTATCAGATTCCCATCAACAGTCGCGTGCTGTTTACCGCCGCGCGGCTGGTGCCGGTGAAGGCCTTGCATCTGATGATTCAGGCATTTACCGAAGCGAAGTTCGGAGATAAAGGCTGGATTTGGTTGATCGCCGGTTCCGGGCCATTGCGCGATGAACTGACAGCCGCCGCAAAAAGGGCGGCCGGAGACCGCATACGCTTTCTGGGATTTGTACCACCCGAGGATGTCAAGGCCCTGGCGCGGCACAGCGAGCTTTTCGTACTGCCATCCATTTATGAGCCTCACGGAATTGTCGTACCCGAAGCGCTGGCCGTGGGAACTCCAGTGATTGCATCCGACATATGCGGTGCGGCACATGATCTGGTGGAGGAAGGAAAGACCGGCTGGATTTTCAAAAACGGATCGGTGCAAAGCCTTCGCGAAAAACTGGTGCTCGCAACAGATAATCTGGAGGGGTTGGCCGCGATGCGGCCCGCGTGCCGTGCCAGGTTTCTGGCCTGGTACGAACGCTTCGGCCCCGAGCATGTCTTCCCCGAACTTCTGCGTCGGCTTCTAATCCGTTAGCCACAACCGATGCAATTGGCCCAACCGGGCCGCCTGCCAAACCCAATCTGTCGCGTGTCGGCTATTTCGCCGTCAGTCGGACAAACAGTCGGCCGTTGGTGGCTGTTGGCGAAATCACACCGCGCTGACGGACATCCGGAACAGGAATGGCCCGCCGCACATCCGGAACAAACAGTCGGGTCAGTCGAATATGAAAAATGCCGGTGGTGCGGTTAAAGGTTTCAGAAAATACGCGGCACATTCTGGCCGCCAGGACTTTCGGCTTGCTTTTGGCATACCCGCTGAGGGTCACACTGGTCTCCTGCGGTGCGGTATTCACCAGAACATCCATGGCCTGTTTGCCGGAATGAACCATGGCGATGCGTTGTTGACTCATGGAGGCAAACAACGATGTATCGCCCAGCAACGCGATCCCGCAGGGCAACACCGGCGATATAACATCATATTGCCATCCCGAACGCTTCAGTTGTTCGCGAATCTGAAGACCACCCGCGGCCAAATGCCCTGTCTGCTTAAACCAGTTGTAGACAAAAACCGGCCCGGTACCCGGCAGTTGAACCGGACAGGTCGCACCGTCTGATTTTCGTCGATACATAAATAGATAATAAACCCTGTCTCCGGCATCGGAATATGTGGTTGCAACCAGCGGAAGGTGTTTATCCGCGGCATCCGCCAGAATGGTTTGGTCGGTCACCACCAGTGGCATATCGGGTTTCACGATCAGGCCGTCGGGCAGCACAGCGCGGAGCACGTTTTTTCTGGAGGATTTTCCAATGGGGTCTCCCACGCCCACCGGCCCTCCGGACAGCACTGCCAACAGCATGTTGCCGGTTTGCGGACTGTTAAATACATCCACCCATGGCCAAATGCCCAGCGCCCTGGCATAGGCGGAAGTGTAAAGGTCATGACTCCACCGCGCCGGCATAAAATGGTCGTCGCTGACCCGGATGGAAGTCAGATTTGCATAACGCGCCCCCTGCAGAAAGAAACGGGCCGTGGGCATGCAATACTGCATGTCGATGCCCTGTTTTGCCATGGCGGCCGCCATGTAACCGGTGAATGCGTCGCCGGCCCATAACGTATTGCCGAGTTTCGGAGAGGCCTTGTAAATATCGTTCAGCCAGTCCTGTTCAAATAAATGTACGCCGTTTCTATGCAGATATGCGGCCACATGATTCCAATAGCGCGGATCGATCGCCGCAATTCCCGATATTTTATAAATCCGATGGTAAGGACTCCGATGCGCAATCCAGCGGCAATGCACGCCCAGCGGAGTTCTGTCAATGGATCGGTCAAACCCGGCCAAACCCTGGGGAAAAAGCTCCTTTGCGGCATGATAACGGTAGATGCCTCCATACACATTCCAGCTTTGCGCCGGCAGCCGCGGATTCATCGCCCGCAATTTTCCCCCATTGAAATAATGGTCTGATTTCGGGTACCACCAACTGTCCAGTTGCATGTAATGCAGGGGAACGATATGTTTTTTGAAATAAGTGTACACCTTGTCCAGCGTGCCGGTGTAGCCGATCTTTGTATCATAATTATAGTAATACGTTGCGCCGTTGTCGGTCCAATAGCCAAAATATTTCAGGAAGACATCCGCCTGATTCCCCGGCCGTTTGACGCCGCGGATTTTATTCAGGTCCCGTCCCCATTTATCCAGTGTGTTTTCAATGCCGTGGCCGGCCACCAGAAGCGTGCGATGTTTAAAGCCCGCCGGCACTGTTTTAATGCCGGGGTTTAATTCATCCGCCGCCAGTTTGATGCCGTTTCCGGTCATTTGCGAAACCATATCGCAAGAACCGGGCGACATGATCCATGTCATACGTTTCGCGTTAAAAAATATCCAAGGCGTACTGGTCTGGGCCAGTTGAAAAGTATGCGGCGTCATGACGCGGTTGGCGTAGCTGAAATGGTATTTCATGACCGGCAGGCGGGTCAGTTGCGGAAAAATGGCATTCACCGCGGGTGTCGGGGTGCTGGTTCGCACCGAGAAAAGCACGCAGGGATTGCCTTTATAACTACGAATGGAACCGAACAGAGTGGCCGCATTCTGATGCCATTGAAATGTGGTGGACCGGTATTGGCCCAGACCATCGGAGCCGGTGGCAACAGCCACGTGCTCGGCCGGGCCTGGCAACGTCCCGCCAAAGACCATATCCGCATCCGGAAACCGGATGGTATAGGTTCCGGTTGCAGCCTGAATGCGGACGTGCGCGCCAGCCGCGGGGGCCGCCTGAACCGGATGAATGGCGCCCGCAAAACAGGCCATAATTGCCAGAACACCGGCGCGGCTGATTTGCGGAATGCCGTTGCGTTGTGCGCCAGCCGAATGCTTCCACCTGAGAATCGCCATGGTCATCCGCCCTTTTTCTTCTGATGTTTATATCCGACTGTGGTCAGAACGGATATAAATCGTAAACGGGATTGAATTTGCGGGCAAACCAGCACAGACCGGGCGGGCGGGCGAATATCTGGCTCGGCACGCGAATGCCATTTGTGACGGATCGGTCGACCGTCCCGATGCGGCAATGCAATCCGCCTTACGCAGCTGTTGTGTGTGCGTCGGCGGCCGCCGGTGTCGCCGAACGGTTGTCAAACCGCACGGCCACGCGCTTGCTGACACCTTGTTCCTGCATGGTGACGCCATACAACAGATTGGCCACCGCCATCATCCGTTTGTTGTGGGTAATAACCACAAACTGGCTGTGTGCGTTGAATTCCTGAACAATGGCGGCAAAGCGGCCGGTGTTGGATTCATCCAGGGGTGCGTCGACTTCGTCCAGAATACAGAATGGCGATGGTTTGCTTTTGAAAATGGACATGACCAGGGCAATCGCGGTCATTGCTTTTTCACCACCGGACAGAAGGCTGATGGATTGCAATTCCTTGCCCGGAGGCCGCGCCATGATATCAATGCCCGATTCCAGAATATCCTCCGGATTTTCCAGCACCACATCCGCTTTGCCACCACCAAACAGCTTGCGGAACATTTCCTGGAATTCCGCTCGGATGGCGTTAAATGTTTCCTGGAAGCGGCTGCGGGAATCGTCATCAATTTTGCCGATCAGTTCCTCAAGTTGCCGCTTGGCCTCCACAATATCCGCGATCTGGGCCGTCAGGAATTTCTGCCGTTCTTCCAACTGTCCCAGTTCATTGATCGCATCTAGATTCACATTCCCCAGCCGGGCCATGCGGCCGCGCAAATCATCAATTTCCGCCGCCATGGCCGCAAAATCAACATTTTCCGGCGGCGTGTAATCCTTGTGCAATTCCACCAGGTTTACGCCGGTTTCCTCAGCGGACCGTTCCACCAGCGTCTCCAGCCGCACGCTTAATTCATTTTCGGATAATGACAAGGCATGTTCCTGCTGGGCCAGCGCGTCAACTTCCTTTTGTCGATCGCCCAGATCCTGATTGATTTGTTGATGGTCCTGCCGCAGCGCGGCAAGACGCTGTGAATTTTCCCGCACATTCTCCTGCGCGGTTTCCAGCAGGCCCGCGGCATGGGCGGCCTTTTCCTGATGGCTTTGCGCGGCGCGCTGCGCCTCGCCGATTCTGTTTTCCACGGCGGCCATATCATCGGTCAGGCGCGTCAACTGCGATTGTGCGTCACGGTGTATCTGTTGCACCTGTGCCAGTTCGCGCGCGGTGGCCGCCCGCTGTTCCTGGGCCTGCCCCAGCGATACGCGCAACTTTGTGGTCTGTTCGGAAAGTTCCGCCAGAGCTTCGCGGCGGCGCTGCAGCTCGCCAAGGCGTTCCTGCACGGATTGCTCAAGTGTCTTAAGAGCCTGTTCGCTCCCCGTGGTCTCATTCCTGAGGGTTTCGATGGCCTGGTCACACAGAGCGGCCTGCTTGTGCAGATGCTGCGTTTCATTCTGAATCAGCGGCTGTTCGCCACGAAGTTTATCGATCTGTCCGCTGGTCTGCTGCCACTGGGCGTTGGCCTGCGCGTGGGCGGTCTGAGTGTGGAACAGTTCGTCGCGCAACGTCTGCTGTCTGGCGCCAAGCTGCTGCGACTGCTGGTCACATTCGGCACCGCGCCCGGTAAGTTCTGTAATCTGGGCCTCGGTATCGGCTATTTCCGCGGCCAGGCGGGTTAATTCACCGCGGCGGGTAATGGTGCCGACTTTGCGCGATCCATCTCCCAGCTCCAGAGATCCGTCCGTGTTCAGCACCTCGCCGGCACGGGTGACATAGCGGTAATGCCGTGGCCCACTGCGTTGTGCGGTCAGCGCCTGTTCCAGTGTATCCACCACCAGCGTGCGGCCCAGCAGCCGCAAAACCAGCGGCGCAACGGCGGGTTGATAACGAATAAGATCAATTGCCCGCACGCCAGCCAGATTTGCCGCCGTATCATCGGCGTCTTCGCGGTAGGGTGCCAGTTGATCCAGACAAATCACGCGCGTGCGACCGGCAATTTGCCGCCAGGCACCTGATTCCGCGCACAACTGGTCGGCGGATTCAACCATGATCGCGGTCAGCATATCGCCGAGTGCCGCTTCAATTAGCGGGGCGGTCTGCACGTCGGCGTCAATTAAATCTCCGACCATGCCTTTGACACATGCAAAACCCTGCCCGGCATCGCGCCGTTTGAATATTTCCTGCACCGGCTGGGCCACGCCCTCGCGCCGGCGTTCCAGATCGCGCAGCAGATTCTGGCGGCTGATCAGGGCACTGCGGTTTTCGCGCTGCCGCCCGAGTTGTTCCATCAGCTCGGCCATGCGCTGGTTGTTCGCCTGCTGTCGGGTGCGAATATCCTCTATCTCCCGCTGTTTTGCACCGGCGGTGGCGGCCAGTTCGTCGCGCTGGGCGGCCAGCTCCGCCACACGCGCTTCCTGCTGGGCCAACTGGGCTTGAAGTTCCGCGACACGCGCATCCAGCCGTTCAATCTGTTTATCTATGTTCTGGCGGGTAACGGTCTGGGCGTTCAGTTGGCTCTGGGCGCGGGCAATCTGCCGCATCAGATCCACCGCACGGGATTTGTCCTGTTCCACTTCGCGGTTAAGTTCCGCCATCTGCCGCGCTGCCTGTTCCTGCTGCCGCGCCTGACCGGCCAGCGCTTCCTGGCACTGGGCCGTATGTTGTTCCGCCGCGGCTTGCGCGGCGGTTTTCTGGCTTATCTGTTCCGTGGCCGCCGCCAGACGCGCGGTCATTTCTCCGTGCCGCTGCTGGATTAATTCGCGCTGCTGGGCAAGCTGCTGGCCCTGTTCTCCCGCAAAGGCGGCCTGCTGCCGCAGCGATTGAAGCTGAGCCTGCAAGGCTGCCAGCTCGCGTTCAGCTTCGCGGGCGGTCTGCCCAACGGCATCTATTTCCAGTTGCAGTTCCTGCTGCCGCTGACGCGATTCATCCAGCAGACGCCGCTGGTGCCCCAGTGTATCGGCGGCGTCTGCCCGCTGGGCACCCACGCGGGAAAGCTTTCCATGAAGCTGGTGATATTCATAAAGGCTGTGGCTGCGCCGCAAATCCGCAAGTTTTTCCGCATATTCCTGATAGCTGCGTGCCCGCCCGGCCTGCACCTTCACCGATCGCAATTGCCGTTCCACTTCATCCAATACCAACTGGCTCTGCGCCAGATTCTGATCTGTCTTTTCCAGTTTGCGCAGAGTCTCTTTTTTCCGGGCTTTAAAACGTGAAACGCCGGCGGCTTCTTCGAAAATCTCCCGCCGCTCCTGGCTGTTGGAATCCAGCAATGCCGAAACGCGACCCTGTTCAATCAGCGAATAAGCATCCACACCAATGCCAGTGTCTAAAAACAGTTCGCGAATGTCTTTCAGTCGGGCCATCTGATTGTTCACCAGATATTCCGAGGTCAAGTCGCGGTACAGCCGCCGCGTTATTTTGACTTCGTCGGCATCAATCGGCAAACGGCGGTCTTCGTTGCCAAACAGCAGCGAAACTTCGGCCATGCCCATCGGCTTTCGATTGCCCGAACCGTTGAAAATAACATCCAGCATGGCCTCGCCGCGCAAGGACTTGGCTGACATTTCACCGAGTACCCATTTTACCGCGTCCACCACGTTGGATTTGCCGCAGCCGTTGGGACCGACAATGCCTGTAATGCCCGAATCAAATTTGAATTCCGTAGGTTCAGCAAATGATTTGAACCCGGCAAGCTCCAGAGAAAGGAGTTTCATGGGCCGGACCTCCTTGCGGCAGTGGACATCCTTGAACTGCGAATTGGCTGTCGGGCTTTGTTGAAACCAATATATGAAGCCAGACATTCGCCAACGGCTTTACACAAGCCATTGAAACTACTGCCCGCAATAATACCAGATATAGCGCCGCGACTGCAAATAGGCCGCGTTTATTCGGCGCGCCAATTCCCAATGACAACGTCCGCGCGCCACCGGACGCCAAACGTTGTCTACGCGGCCGTCGGTTTAAAATTAATTTCGTCCAAAAGTGCTGCCGTATGGGAATAGGAGCATATTAGGAATAGGAGCATAAATGAAATCCAGTTGATAGTTAACGGGAGAAGTTTTTAGAAAAATCAGGAGAAAACCATAGACGTTTCGCACAGACCACCATGGGCCGCCAGACAGGTGTATTGGTCCTATTGCTGCAATGTGAACCACCTGGAGAAACTGACCGGCGGCAATTCTGTGATGTTGGCGCTGCTCTGGCTGGCAGCCATTGGCGGAGGTTGTGGGGAATGGCGGTCAGGCCGGGCTTTTTGGAACTTTATGGTTTCCACAATTCCAGCGGTTTTATAGCTTGCTATCGCCGTTCGGCCGCGGCAGATATGCCCTTTATGTACCCTGACAATCGCACAGCAATAGCCAACAGCGCAAAGTGAAAATCGGCATTTTGTAGTGCCGGTCTCCAAACCTGCCCGCATAAGGTCCGGCGCATCACTTTGGCTCGCCCAATTTCCTAAATATGTTGAGCAATTTCACTCAATAGAATGGTTGAAATCAATTCACGCCGGTTCAGTCCGCCTTTCGCGACTACCTGAATGCTTCGGCGGCCTGATGGCGGATATCCTGTCGAATTTAATCGGGAAATGATTCAGTCGATCCGCCTTGATCCTGGATGCGCCGCACCCGCTTCACCCCCGGCCAATCGCGGGTATAATCCCTGCCATGATTTTGCTGATCGACAACTACGATTCGTTTACTTACAACCTCGTGCAGCGCATCGGCGAGATTGCCGCGGATATTCCCATCCGGGTTATTCGCAATGACAAAATCACCATTCCGGAAATTGAAGCCCTTCATCCGGCAAAAATTATTATTTCACCCGGTCCGTGCACACCGCGCCAAGCCGGCATAAGCAATGACATTCTGCCGCATTTTGCGCCGCGCATTCCCATTCTGGGTGTCTGCCTGGGCCACCAGTGCATTGGGCATGCGTTTGGCGCAGTGGTGGAGCGCAACTGGCGGCTCATGCACGGCAAAACATCGCCCGTGTTTCATGACAATCTTGGCGTGTTCGCCGGCCTGACCAATCCGTTCCAGGCGGCCCGTTACCACAGTCTGGTCATCCGGCCCGGAACGCTTTCACCAGACTTTATCGTATCCGCGTGGACTCAAGAAAACGAAATTATGGGAGTGCGGCATAAATTCTGGCCGCTGCACGGCGTGCAGTTCCATCCGGAGAGTTTTTTAACTCCGGAAGGCTATACCCTGCTGGATAATTTTTTGAAAATGCCGACTCCCGCGGTCGCCACGGCGGCGGTTTGAACCGCTGGCGTGAAGCGGCCTTCCAAACTCAACCGCCTTCTGAAAGTTGTTTTGACCATGATTCCCGACCGAAGCCATATCCACACAGAGCAACGCAATCCGGAATCCGACCAATTGGACCGTCTTTCCACGCGCGATGCGGTGCTTCTGATGAACCGCGCCGATCAGCAGGCCGTCGCCGCAGTCGCTGAACAGGCCGACCAAATTGCGATAGCCGTTGATTTTGCCGCGACTGCCCTGGCCCGTGGCGGCCGATTGATATATGTCGGTGCCGGCACCAGCGGACGGCTTGGCGTGCTGGATGCCGCCGAATGCCCGCCTACATTTTCACTTGAACCTGGCCGGGTGGTCGCCATTATTGCCGGTGGTGCGGCGGCGCTGACCACTTCAATTGAAAATGTGGAGGATGAAGCGGCCCGCGGCCAGCGAGCCATTCTGGATCAGCAGACCGGCCCGGATGATGTGGTCTTGGGAATTGCCGCGGGGGGCACCACGCCGTTTGTTCATGGTGCCATTGCGCAGGGCCGCCAGAGCGGCGCAAAAACAATCTTCCTGGCCTGCACCGACCGCCAGCACATCACCGCCGAGGCGGATCTGTATATCTGCCTTGCGACCGGTCCGGAAGTCATTACCGGTTCCACACGGCTGAAAGCGGGCACCGCAACCAAGCTTGTGCTGAATACCATTTCCACGCTGGCCATGGTGAAACTCGGGAAAGTTTTCGGCAATCTGATGGTGGATCTGGACGCATCCAAAAATACCAAACTCCGCGACCGCGCCGCGCGGATTATCCAACACATTACCCGTCTGGAACGCAATGAATCGCTGGAATTGCTGCAGGCTGCCGGGGGAAAGGTCAAACGCGGTCTGGTCATGCACCTGCGCGGTGTGACCGCGGACGAAGCGGATAAAATTCTGATCGCCGCCCATGGGCGGCTTTCCAGTATTATTGTCGCCAAATCATGATGGGGGTCGCATTCCGGTGGCAGGTCTGGCCGAGCCACACTGGCCCAAGTTATCGCAATTCCGGTAAACTGCCATTTTGAGCGGCCCGTCCGTCGGGGCCTGGCAAAATGTTTCTTTCGTGTGGAGCCTGGCGATGTCGAACCATCTGTTCTGGAATATTCTGATGCGCTGGACGCATATTTCTTCAGCCATTCTGCTGATTGGTGCCGTTGCGTTCATGCGGTTTTTCCTTGTGCCGGCGATGGCCTCGATGCCCGCGGATCAGCAGCGGGAATTGTGGAACCGAATCAACAAACCGTGGCGGATGGCGCTGGGCATTGCCATTCTTGCGCAGATCGGGTCTGGAATCTACTGGCTGCTGGCAGTCATTGACACACCGGACAAAACATCGGTCTGGCAGATGGTGTTTGGCATTAAAATGCTTGCGGCCTTCTTCTTTTTCTTCCTTATTTCCGTCCTCGCCGGCCGTGCGCCGATGTTCGATCGCTTCCGCCAGGAAAATCGCCGCTGGCTTAGCGTGACGCTGATTCTTGGGGCCATGATTGTGGCCTGTGCCGCAGCCCTTTACCTGATGCCCGATCGTGCCAACACGTTGCCTGCGGTGCATGGCAGCGCGACCATTCCGCTGCCCGCCGGCGGTGCGTAAAAGTCCGGCCACATCGGGTTCTGACGGTGCCCGCCGATTGTGCTGGTGACTTTCGACCCAGTCTGGCGGCCACAGAGACGAGCCTTATGTCAGGCGCGAATGCTTTTTTCGGCCTTTTACAGGTATGAATATGGCACGTCGTGGGCCGCGCAAACCGCGTTTCCAACCCGATGGCCAGGACTGGCCGGCAGAGCCACAGGCCACCGGCAGGTCCGAAAACCGCCCGAAATTTCCGGAATCCGGTCTTCTGCCTTTTGACACTAGCGGCCGCTGGTCTATAATCCGGCTTTTGGAGCGGGAGCCGGTTGCCGGCGCGCCCGGGGGCGGGTCAGCCCTTGGCGGCCATTTTGGTTGGTTCCGCGGCGCGTTTCGCCGGGGGTTGGCGGTAACCCATGAACATGCGATAATACCGTCCCGGCGGGATGCTGGCGGGCAGGACAGGCTTGGGCCTGATCGATATGTTGCATACAACCCGTTAAGCCGTGGCGGTCTCCACGGGCTGCGTCTCGGACGTTTGACGGCGTGGTTGGTAGGATCATTTTTCTCTCACCCTTTCGGAGGCGTCTATGGTATTCAGATGTTCCCGGTGGCCGGTTGCAACACGTGCTCTGGCGGATGGCGTTCCCCATTTGACGGATTCATCCCGCACACCATCGCGAACCGGCCTCCGGCAGTCGGTGGGCGCGGCGCTCATTGCGGCGGTGGTTTCATCGGCGGCGCTTTTTGGCGGACTTTCATCTAACGCGTTCGGTCAGGCCGACCCGCTGGCTGGTCAGCAGGCCTCGCATAAGCTGATCAATCAGGCTGATCTGTTCATGCATTATTCCCTTATGGGCAATCAGACCCTCGCCCACGATTTTGGTGCCGCGGTGCTGCAGGCTGGTCCCACGCCGGTACAAACGCTGCGAGCTTTTGAAAGAGCCGCCAACGGCCGCCATATCATGGAAATAATTCTGGCCGATGAGCAGAATCCAAAACTCAAAAGCGTGGCCATGAAACTCGGCAAGCTGATCAATCAGGGCTACATCGCTCTGGCTAGAGACCCATTCCGCATTCGCCAGGCGATATTGGCCATGGGCAAAAGCCCGCAGGCCTATGTCGTTTCCCGTTCGCGTTTACGCGCTGCGGGCGAATTTGCCGGTCCCTACTTTTTTCATTTCCTGGGCCGACCCGCCGACAAGGACATGCAGCCATATCTTGTTCAGATGATGAGTGATCTGGGTAAGCCTCTGGTCAATCCGCTTGTGCAGGAATTGCAGGTAACTCCGGTTGCGGAAAAAGTTCAGATTATTCAGGTGCTGGGCAACATTGGTTACCCGCAGGCGATGGCCTATATCAAACAACTCCTTGAATCGCCATCCAGCCCCATTGCCGTCAAGGATGCCGCCCGTGCGGCCCTGGCGAAACTGGACCCGACCGGTCAATTCGCCTCCATGACTCCGGCCCAATTGTATATGCGGCTGGCCTGGTCGTATTTCCATAACGAACCGTCGGTATCGCCCAATCAGCCGGATGAAGCGACCAACCCCGTCTGGTATTTTGACCCGGCACTGCAAAACGTCACCGGCGTGGAAGTTCCCACCCCGATCTGGAAAGATATCCAAACCATGCGTGCCTGCGAGGCCGCTCTGCAACTGGATCCTCACAACAGTCAGGCCATCAGCCTCTGGATTACCGCCAACCTGCGGCGCGAAGTCAATTTACCCTCGGGTCAGATCGACCCAACCCGCAAGGCGGGCGCTCCAGATGCGGGCTACTACGCCGTTGCCGCCGGGCCGCGGTACCTTAACTCGGCGCTGACTTATGCACTGCAGGAAGAAAACAGCGCCCTGATCCTCAAGGTTATCGCCGCACTTGCCCAAACTGGGGGCGTGCAGGGGCTGGTCGGCTCTGGCCGGCACACCACCCCATTGCTTGATGCCATGACCTATCCCGATCCGCTGGTCCGTTTCGCGGCCGCTTCGGCTTTAGCCAAGGCTAATCCGGCGGCCACCTTCAATGGTGCGTACCGTGTTGTGCCCGTGCTGTCCGAGGCCATTGCCCAGTCCAGCAAACCGACTCTGCTGCTGGTCAATCCCAGCAATCAGATACGCAATCAGGTGAAGGGTGAGCTTCGCGCCCAGTTCCATGTCATTGACGGCTCGACTGTCGCACAAGCAATGAATCAGGCTCGTGATGTTCCCTATCTTGGTCTGGTGATTGTGCCAGGCGGAGTCCAGGCCAATCAGCTTATAAGCCTGGCGGCCACCGACGACCGGCTGCGTTACACGCCGGTTCTGGTTACCGGAAGTGCCTCTGAATTAACCAAAGCCCATCTGGATTATGTTCAATTCCGTACGTTTGGTGTCGTGCCGAATGGGGCGGGTGAACAGACCATTATTTCGCGTTACCATGCCATTCTCAAACGGCTTGGCAGCATGACGCCATCGTCTGGTCAGGCCATGCGGCTAAGCATTGCCGCCGCCGATCTGCTTAAGAGCATGGCCCAAAACCGGGCCAGCATATTCAATGTGAACGTGGCACTGCCCGCACTGAATCAGGCGTTGCACAATCAGCACAACCGGGTTGTGGTTGCGGCCGCCGCTGTGCTCGGCTATGTACGGAACCCCAAGGCACAGCTGATGCTGGCGCGTGCATCGCTCAACAGTTCCTCGGCCCCCGCGGCCGTGCAGCAGCGACTGTTTAATGATTTGGCCACATCGGCCCGCAACGTCGGGAATCATCTGAATTCCGCCCAGGTGAACAGTCTGATTCAGGTGGTCGCCACCGAATCAGACCCGAAAGTCCAGATTGCCGCCGCCGCCGCGCTGGGCGCACTGAATGTGCCGAGCAACCAGGCTTCCAAATTGATTCGTGGACAAATCCGCTGAATAATTCCGGCGGAAGGTCGACCCGCCGAATGATTCTTAACGTATGCCCGCCGCACCATTCCTGATGGTGCGGCGGCTTTTTTTTACCCGTCGGGCACGGCCGACCCGCAATGGCCGCGGAAAGATTTTACGGAAATAATTTCTGATCGCGCCGCCGTCTGCGGCTTCATTCGACCGGCCGCGTCCGCGATGGCTCAGGTGTCGTTGAACATATCCGACTGGCTGGGATCTTCTGTGCGGGCCTTTTCGATGACATTCTGGGCTTCGTTCATCAATTCGCCGAGGTCTTTAAACTGGCGATACACGGAGGCGAATCGTACATAGGCAATCTGGTCCGTCTGGCGCAGAAATTCCATCACCTTTTCCCCGATAAAGCTGCTGGGGACTTCCCGCTGGAATTCCCGCGCGATAGTCTCTTCCACCGAATCGACAAGTCGGGCAATGATCTCCGCGGATACCGGCCGTTTGTAACAGGCTTTCTGAATTCCATCGGCAATCGCATTGCGGTTAAATGGCACACGCGATCCATCCTTTTTCACAACCGTCAGCCGGACGGTTTCCTCTATTCGCTCATAGGTGGTGTATCGTCGGTTGCAGTGATCACAGGCGCGCCGGCGACGGATTGCATCGCCGCCCTCCACCGGACGGGAATCTATCACACGGTCTTCATCAGTGTTGTGGCAGAATGGACAACGCACGCAAAATTCCGGAAAAACAGGACATAATCCCGCCGTACCGCGCGGCGGTGATCCGCAGAAACCTGAAGATTACGCGCACGGACCGCATGCGTCAATTCCATGGCACCGCACGCTGGTTCAAAGTCCGTGGCCACGATGAATTGTTATCCTGCCTGCCGGGCATATAATCGGTGCGAATGCGGCATGTTCTGGCGAAACTTTTTGGAGGAAATCACTCATGAAGGCTCTCATCAAGCCCTGTGCGGCGGTGGGTCTGGAACTGACGGATCAGCCAATGCCGACGTGCGGCACCCATGATGTTTTAATAAAGGTCTTGAAAACCGGCATCTGCGGGACAGACCTGCATATTTACAATTGGGATGCCTGGGCGGCACGCACCATTCACGCGCCCATGGTCATTGGCCATGAATTTGTCGGCCGCATTGTCGCGGTGGGTTCGCAGGTTCACGATTTTACAATTGGCGAACTGGTCAGCGGCGAAGGACACGTGGTGTGCGGCCGCTGCAGAAACTGTCTGGCAGGCCGCCGGCATCTGTGCAAAAGCACCAGCGGCATCGGGGTAAACCGACCGGGTGCCTTTGCCGAATATATTTCCGTTCCGGTCAGCAATGTCTGGGCACATGATCCCGCGGTCCCGCTGGATATCGCCGCCATTTTTGACCCGTTTGGAAACGCTGTTCACACCGCCCTGTGTTTTGACGTGCTGGGCGAGGACGTGCTGATCACCGGGGCCGGACCGATCGGTCTGATGGCCGCCGCCGTGGTGCGTCATGCCGGCGCGCGGCATGTGGTGGTGACGGATGTCAACCCGTTCCGCCTGGCGATGGCGGCGCGCATGGGCGCGATTCCGTTGGATGTCCGCACGGAAAACCTGGCTGAATGTCAGCGGCGACTCGGTATGAAGGAAGGGTTCGATGTCGGCCTGGAAATGTCGGGGAATCCGCAGGCATTTCGCGATATGCTGACGAACATGTGTCACGGCGGAAAAATTGCCATGCTGGGCATTCCCGAAAAGGAAATGGCCATCGACTGGAACATCGTGATTTTCAACATGCTTACCATTCACGGAATTTATGGCCGGGAAATGTACGAAACCTGGTACAAAATGACCACCATGCTGCAATCCGGCCTGGATATTTCGCCGGTGATCACGCACCGCCTGCATTACACAGATTTTGAACAGGGTTTCGCAGCCATGCGCGCCGGCCAGAGCGGCAAAGTCATTCTTACCTGGGCGGAAGATTGAATTGACTATTCCGGAGCTTCCCATGATGCCACAACCCTTTGAAACCCATTTGGCCCGGCGGCTGGATGAACTGCGCGGCCAGGGTCTGGAAAAACTTGAGCTGCCTCTGGAAACGCCGCAGGGTAAGGATGTCACAATTCCCGGCCATGCGGATATGCTGAACCTGTGCGCCAATAATTATCTTGGTCTGGCGAACCATCCGGATATTATTGCCGCGGCATCTGCGGCGTTGCATCGCTGGGGGTATGGCACCGCGTCGGTGCGGTTTATCTGCGGGACGCAGCAGATTCACCAGGAACTCGAAGCGGCGGTCAGCGGGTTTCTTCATACGGACGCCACGATTCTGTATTCATCCTGCTTTGACGCCAACGGCGGTCTGTTTGAAACGCTGCTGGATTCCCAGGATGCCATCATCAGTGATGAACTGAATCACGCATCCATTATCGATGGCATTCGCCTGTGCAAGGCCCAGCGCTACCGTTACCGCAACAATGACATGACAGAACTCGAGACCCGGCTGCGCGAAGCCGCGGCGGCGGGTGCCAGATTTATACTGATCGCGACCGACGGCGTGTTTTCCATGGATGGCCGCATCGCCGATCTTGGGGCCATTTGCGATCTTGCCCAGCGGCACAATGCCATCGTGATGGTGGATGATTCCCACGCGGTCGGCTTTATGGGGGCGGGTGGCCGGGGAACGCACGAATACCACAACGTGATGGATCGGGTGGATATTCTGACGGGAACCTTTGGTAAAGCTCTGGGCGGAGGTGGCGGAGGTTATGTCAGCGGAAAGCGGCGGATTATTGATATTCTGCGGCAACGTTCGCGGCCTTACCTGTTCAGCAATTCCATATTGCCGGCTGTGGCTGCGGCAAGTCTGGCCGCGCTGCGCCTCGTTGAAACATCCGCGGAATGGCGGCGGCGACTTTGGGAAAATACCGCGTTTTTTCGCGAGGCGATGGCGGCGGCCGGTTTTGATGTTATTCCCGGTACGCATCCGATTGTGCCCATTATGTTCGGCGATGCGCAAATTGCCACGCGCATGGCGCGGGAAGTTATCCAATGCGGTGTTCTGGTAACCGCGTTCAGCTTTCCGGTGGTTCCACAGGGAAAGGCCCGTATCCGCACTCAGGTTTCCGCCGCACACAGCCAACCGGATCTGCAGCGCGCCGTGAATGCGTTTATCGCGGCGCGCAGTCGAATCTGAAATTGCAATGCCGCCAGGGCGTTTCAGACCGTCGCCCGCGGGCACTGCGATATCAGCCGCCCGTGACGACGGCAAACTGTTTCAAAGCGGATCCGCGCCATAGTTCTATAGACATATGTGTTCCTGGTGCTGAAAATTCAATTCGGTTGCGCAGCTGGGCCACCCGATGAATCTTTCGCCCATTTAATGCGACTATCACATCTCCCGTACGCAAACCCGCGTTCCATGCCGGCGAGTTCTTGGTTACCTGTACCACCCGCAGTCCGGTCAACAGCGTGGTGACGCCGGGTTTGGGATTCTGGATGGTCACCTCCTGAATGCGGCAGCCCAAACGGCCATGTTTCACATGGCCCGTGTGAATCAGTTGCGCCGTCACGAAGCGGACCTCGGCGGCGGGAATCACGAATCCAATGCCGTTAAAACCGCCCCCGCCGCCGGATTTAATGGACTCATTAATTCCAATCACCTGCCCGCGCATATTCACCAGCGCGCCGCCGGAACTGCCGGGGTCGGTGGGGGCGTCGGTCTGTATGAAGTTTTCATGAGACATAAGTTTAATCTGCGGGTCATCCGCCGATGTGACCCGATTGTTGCGCCGATGCAGGGCGGAAATAATACCGTGTGTCATGCTTTGCGTCAGGCGGAAAGGAGACCCGAAATCCAGCACGCGCTGGCCAGGTTGAAGCTGGCTGGAATGCCCCAGTCGGGCGGGCTTCAAATGGGGTGCGTCGATTTGAATCACGGCCAGATCCGCCACCGGGTCTGTGCCGACAATTTTCGCCTGATACGTCCGCCGGTCCGCCAGTACCACTTGAATGCTGGTCGCGTCGTAGACCACGTGGGCATTCGTGACAATGCAGCCCGCGGTGTTCAGAATAACGCCGCTGCCCACATTGCTGGTGCGCACTTTGGTGGTCACGGTTTTTTCCACGGTACGGCCGATTGGTTGCGGATGTCCCAACAGCTTTTTGGTGGTGGTGGTGATGACCTTTCGCACAATGGTTTTCAGGGCCAGCGCGCGAATTTCCACCACGCTTTCGCGGACGTTCCGGCAGACCGTTTCATAGTTTGATGAATAGTCCGAACCGGATGAAGGCGGATTGGCCGCCACGCGCGCCGGCGCGGGTTGAATGGCAACCCAAAGCGCTCCGCACAAAATGCCGATAGCCGACGCCCGGAGCCATGGGAAACGTTCCAAAACCAGTCTCATGTAGAACTCCTGACATATGCTCGTCAAAGCAGCCCGTTTATACAGGCCAAAACGCCGTGCGCAAATTGTATAAATGCGGCGATAATTCAGTGCCGCGCAGACCGCAGCCCCACTAACGTTGCCGCTGGTACGGTTTATCCTTCAACTTTTTTTAAAAAGCGGATCGTCCGGCCGGTGGCTGGCATCGGGCCTCTTTGGTGGCCGGGTGTCGGGCGCGTTGCAACGCCCGTCGTTTGCCGTCAATCGTCCAGTCAGAGCCTGGTCGCCATCAGCCCGTTTTCCCGGTCAGTTGCCGGACCACCGCCGCATCGCGCGCGGAAAGGTCTGGGTATTGGGCATCCGTCCCCACGTCCGGCCGGCGTTTCCACGACCGCGCACAACTGGCAAATCGTTCCCGTGTATCATGAATCGTGATGTTCCAGATTTCACCATGCTCCACCCGATGGAAGCCGACGCCTAACGCGTCTTCCACTTCCGGGCCATACGCTCCGATGGCCGATTCCAGGCTATGGCCCGGCGGCACCACCAGTACGGCCATGGCATCCAGCGGATTGCCAAGCCCGACGGTCCGCTTCAGATTATCCAATTGTTTTAATCCGCTTTCCACCAGTGGCATCAGAACCTGCCATGCCGCCAGAAGGGTCCGATCCGGCGCGGCAGGGGGATCGGTAAATATCTGTTCATGAATGCGCGTACCCGCGTATGCGGCCATGCCCGGCAGTTTTACGGTCGCCTGCCATGCTTCGTCGGCGGTGAAACACAAAATCGGTGCGGTCAACTGCAGAAGTTGAAGCAGTATGTGGTGGCACACGGTTTGCGATGCGCGCCGCCGCGGGCCGCTGGGCAGATCGCAATACAGGCGATCTTTGATGGCTTTGGCGTAAACCGCTGAAATATCCACATTGCAAAATTCGTATACTGTGCGAAACACGCGATGAAAGTCGTAACTGTTATAGGCGCTGCGCACTTCCGCCGTGACGGCCGCAAGACGGCCGAGCATCCACGTATCAATGGATTCCGGCAGCGGTGTCGCGGCGTGCTCCTGAAAGTTAAAGTCGTACAAATTGCCCAGCAGATAGCGGATCGTGTTGCGAATTTTTCGATAGGCTTCTCCGGTTCGCGCGAAAAGCTCACGCGAGCAGGGCATGTCGTTCTGGTAATCCACACTGCTGACCCACAATCGAAGGATATCCGCACCGTTTTCCTTCAGTGCGTCGGTTACTTTTATGTCGTTGCCTTCGCTTTTGGACATTTTGCGGCCATTGGCATCCACAATAAAACCGTGGGTAAGAATTTCCTTGAAGGGTGGGCCATCCCGGTAACCGGCGGCCTCAAGCAACGACGCTTGAAACCATCCTCTATGCTGATCAGACCCTTCCAGATACATATTGGCCGGATAGCCGAGTTCGGGATGTGTACCCGAAAGCACGGCCCGATGCGATGCGCCGGATTCAAACCAGACATCCAGAATATCCGCCCCTTTGCGAAGGTTCGCGGTATTCACACGATCAGCTTTTATTTGTCCGTCGGTGGTGGTGAAATCATCTTCCCATTCCTCAGCACCCAGAATGGTCCGGGGGGAATCCGTGAACCAACTGTCGGCACCGCGGGTGCGCACATAATCGGCCACATGGCGGACGGATTTTTCCGTCAGAAGAATCCGGCCATCCGGCAGAAAAAAGGAGGGAATCGGCACGCCCCAGAACCGCTGACGGGAAATGCACCAGTCGGGACGGGTTTCAAGCATTCCGGCAATGCGATTTTTGCCCCATTCCGGAATCCATTGCGTTTTTTCCACAAATTGTCTGGCGGTATGCACCAACGGGCTGGTACTGCCGGCACGTACAAACCATTGTTCGGTCGCGCGAAGAATAGTCGGTTTACGGCAACGCCAGCAATGCGGGTAGCTGTGGTCAAAATTCTGCTTAAAAAACAACAGCCCTGTTTCGGCGAGCTTCTCTACCACTTCCTGATTGGCGTTCCAGATGGTCTGGCCGCGCAGAAATTCGGGAACGGTCTGGTCGTAGCGGCCGTCGGGCAGCACGGGACAGTAGACCTCCAGGCCGGCGCGGCGGCCGGTTAAATAATCTTCGGCGCCATGACCCGGCGCGGTATGCACCAGGCCGGTGCCATCTTCCAGCGTAACGTAATCCGCCAACACGACCGGTGCCAGCCGGTTTATTTCCAGCGGGTGATGGTATTGCGGGTGCATGGCGCACCATTCCGCGCCGGTAATGCCGCCGGAAATCTGATAGTCAGCAATGCCGGCACGGGTCATGACCGGTTCGACGAGTTTGCGGGCCACTATGACCGCTTTCGGACCGGCCTGTTCAAAGCGAACGCAAACATATTCATGTTCCGGATGGATCGCGACGGCGCGGTTGGCGGGCAGCGTCCAGGGCGTGGTGGTCCAGATCAGTACACTGGCGGGATTTTCCATCGCCGTCGGCGATCCCCAGGCGTCCGGCCACGCGCCCGGCACCAGATTAAATCTTACAAAAATAGACGTATCATTCCGATTGGCATATTCAAGTTCCGCCTCGGCCAGAGCGGTTTGGTCAAATGTGCACCAGTGCACCGGTTTGCGCTGGCGGAACACCAGCCCCTTGTTTAGCAAGTCCGCAAGAACATCCAGCACGCCGGCTTCATAGCGCGGGTCCAGTGTCAGATATGGCCGGTCAAACGACCCCATCACCCCCAGCCGTTCAAACGATTCGCTTTGCTGCGCGACAAATTTCAACGCATAGTCGCGGCAGCGGTGGCGAATATCGTCCGGGGAAAGTTCGCGCATTTTTGGACCTAATTGCTTTTGGATCGCGCTTTCTATCGGCAGGCCGTGGCAGTCCCAGCCGGGCACAAAGGGAGCGTCATATCCTTCCATGGTGCGGAACTTGACCACAATATCCTTAAGCACCTTGTTGATCAGGTGGCCCATGTGAATATCGCCATTGGCGTACGGTGGCCCGTCATGCAGAACCCATTTTCCCAGCCGGTGCGGCCGGTTGCGAATCCGCTGATACAGATGTTCCGCTTTCCATGTCGCCAGTATGGCCGGTTCGCGCGCGGTGAGGTTGGCTTTCATATCAAAGGCGGTCTGTGGCAGGTTTAAGGTGGCCTTGTAATCGGCCGGTTTGGCTGCCGCCAATGGAGTTTGGCCGGGAATTGGTTGAGCGGGTTGATGTTGCGAATCGGTCATAAGGAGTCGGTTGCCTCTCCAGCGGGCGCTGCACGCTGGTCATGTGAATCAGTCGGGTCGGCGGACAATCCACCGGCAGGCATGCATTGTAGCCGCCGGAGTTGTCCGCTGGCCAGTGCATAATAATCTGCCGCCAATGGCGGTACCTTTAAATCCCCAAATTGTAAAGCAGGTCTCCAGATGGGCATCCTTCAGATGTGCAGAGCAGTTCCGGTGTATGGGCATGCAAAAAGGCCGCGATCAGTCGGTTTTCTTGAAGATCAGCAGATAATTAAATCCGCGAAGGAAAAAATTCCCTTCAATCGCGGCACTGTGCCAGTGGCTGCGGCCCAGTTTATTGTTGTGCCGCACGACGGCCACGATGTCGACCGGTTCGGCCAGGGGGCGAAGCAGGCCGAATAATTCAAAGCCGATGGGCATGAAGGGACGGCCTTTTTTAAAGGAATCGCTCACGTACACCGCCATGTACCGGCGTGGTTTAAGAACGCGGACGCACTCGCCGAAGACCTGCTTCATGGCCATGAAGTAAGCATTTTGTCCGGACGGTTTTGGGGATTTTTCGTTGGCATCCAGTTTGCCAATGCAGCGGGGGTCGTCGGAATAATCCACATGGGTCGAATAGGGGGGGTCTATAAACACAAAATCCACGGTGGCCGCTGCCAGCGGAATCTGCCGGCTGTCCGCCTGCTTGATATCTGCGCGGCGCGGCACCAAGTCAAACCCCAAGCCCTTTCGCTCCAGTTCGTGTGCCACATCCAGAGTGGTGCCGCTGCCGCACATTGGGTCCATGACCGTATCATTTTCCCGGGTATAACGCTGCAGAAGGTTCCAGATGACCCATGCCGGCGTGGCACCGATATAGTCCTTGTCCCCATGCGGCTGGCGACCATAATCCTGCGAGGGATACTCCCAAAGCGTGGTGGTCTGCAGCCGGACAGGGGGTTTGGACTGGAATTTATTCATGCGCTGAATTTTAATGCTTTATTCATCCCACGTCATCCGCCGCAGGGGGCGCGGAAATCTGGATGTGTGTGGCAATGGTCGAAATCTGAGCTGGTGGGTCTGAATATTCAACGAACCACCCAATACCTGCATTGTTCACTGCGGAACAATTCATCATCGCCCGAGAGACTTCCTACGAAGGTATGGCCGCCGCACGCGCCAAAACAGCCGTATACCATGCCCATGATCGGCCGGTCTTGCCCGCCCTCTGACGTATTTGCAAACGACCCGATTAGCTTAATCCGGAGGGAACTCCGGTTCAATTTCCTCAATCAGGTTGGATATAGATCATGCCCTCTTGGCGTAGGAACTTCGAAACAAGTTTTGTTTCGGAATCGCCCATATTATCCATGAGTAATGTGGCGTTGCGCAACGGCGAACCCTTGCTCATTGCGACCAGCAGGTTCCGCCGGTCCTTTTGCTCAAGGTCTGAGAATCTGTCGTAGCAGCGAAGATGCCCCGAGCCCAAAGCGATAGCCGCAGCAAGAGAGACAGACCTAATCCTATGTACCTCAAGCAGGTGCCTTAGCGAACACGATTTCAGCGCATGAATTAATTTCTCGTCATCGAGGAATAGGCATCCGGCTTCCCAGCCGATACCGGTCCCATCGCAACTGTCACATTTCGTGTAGCGGAAACCGTCTTTAAGGCGAGCCCGAAAAGGTTCTTTAATGGCCCCGAAAACCTCATAAACAGAATCATGTATGCCCCTCCATAAATAATGGTCCTGCACACGATCAATTCGTTTAGCCAGCGGCTTCGAAAACCGACGCCACGGAATTCCGTGCTCAAACATTCTCCTAGTGCGCCGGTCCATTAGCTCCAAGGGCTGAAGAAAATTCGCCACGAGCTGCGAAGCGTAGAACTTTGCCTCTGGTATGAGTCGGACATGACGTAAAGCGCGTATTGCAGCCAATACCTCTGGTTGCCAAAACCGATCGTCATCAATGGTCTTTCCTGCATCAGCTACGACCAGCCCAATTGGATAGGTTGCCAGCATTCCGTTACCATGGCAAACCGAACAGCGGCCATTTATGGAACGGCAGTCGCCAATGTGCGCATCATTAAATTGAACGCCGAACGCACCGCCCTCCTCATTTGTCTGCAAAAATCGGGTGCTGATCACGCGACCCTCGTCGGGGCCCTCGAACAGTCGGGTGACGCCTTGGCTCCAACGCAATGCAATCTGCCGAGTTGCAGAACTTGCTCTAGACGAACAAACAACCCAACCATTAAAAATCACGGCCTGGGAATTAAGCAGTGACCTGAATCGTTTTAACGGGTGGGTCCGGCCTTGAAACCAAACCAACTCAAGCCCGCATCGGAGGAGTCGGCGGGCCGCTTCTGCCCAATCGCTCGGCGTGGCTAGGCCCAGTCGCCGTTGGAGCGAAACTGGTGAAAAGCCGAACGATCGACCATCTAATTCCCTCTCGACGTCGCTCATGTGCGCGACGGCAACGATCTCATCTGGCAATTTAGGCTGGACGAGTGGCCGGATGGCGGGAAGTAGGTCGAGTAACTCAACCACGCGGGTGTCCGCAGGCACGCGGTCAGTGTGTACCGCGATGGCAGGTAAGAGCGGCCGGTGAATATCATCGTCGGCGGTGAGCTCGGAAAGTCCGATTAATTTCTCAAAGGCGGTGGCTTGAGAAGCCCAATTCAGACCACGATCAATCTTACCGGCGACGGTCGGCGGCGTCCTCCTTATTTTACTTGCCTTAGCGTCGGTGATCTCTCCGCGCAGCAATTGCGCTGTCGGTGTGTCTGCTCGCGGCAATTCCTCAGGCGGACCCTGGAAAATCACTTTCCCTCCCTTAGCGCCGCCGGCGGGGCCAAACTCGATTATCCAATCGGATTCCCTGATAAGGTCAATTTTATGCTCGATTGCAACTAATGTATGGCCGGCCGATGCGGCGTGCCGAGATAATCGTCGAAATACCCATTGGGCGTCAATTGCACTTAGCCCCGCGGTCGGCTCGTCTAGCACGAGTAATCCGGCCCCTATCTCACCACTGACCCTGCCTAGGTACCTGACCAGCCCCAACCGTTGCCGCTCGCCTGCAGAGAGAGTTGGAGTCGCCCGAGATAATTGAAGGTAACCCAGTCCAAGATCGACGGCTATTCGCAGGAGCGACAAGGCGGCAGAATTGATGGCTATGTGACCGCGACTCGCAAGGTCGGAAATAGTCTTGTCCAACAATTCAGCAATGGAGTCGTTCCCCAAACGAATCAATTGTGAACGCTCTGAAAGACGCCTTCCCGCACAGGCGTGGCAAGTCTCGTCGAGATCGTTTCCAAAACCATCTCTGGCGACGCCCGCCCCTTCGCAGGCAGGACATGCGCCGCGAGAATTAAATGAAAAATCCGACGCTCCGAGGCCGATCGCTTCACAAGCATCCTGAGAAGCAAATCGATTTCGAATCGCATCAAGTATTCCCAAGTGAGTAGCAACAACGCTGCGACGAGACTTGCTCCCCAATTTCTGCGCGACGACCTCCACAAAATGCAACGACCTTGGAATATGCAACCGCCCGTTATGCCATTCGACACCATCGATTAATGCCTTTGTTGCCGGAACAAGTCCGCCGAGAATGGCCGATGACTTCCCCGCGCCCGACACTCCGACAACTAGGGTTAACCGATTCATCGGTATCTGGAACGTGGCACGCTTCACGTTGTTTACCGTTAACCCAGAAAGCCTAATCCATTGCCCATTGGGTTTAAGGGGTTCGACTGCCCGCGACCCAAGAAGCTTGGCGGGGGTACCGTGGCTTTCTGAACGCGGGGGGCCTTGGTAGACTACGCTACCGCCCCCGTCGCCACCGCACGGTCCCATGTCGACAAGCTCATCCACGGACTTCAATAGCAGCGGATGGTGCTCGACCATTAACACCGTGTTACGCTCCGCCAGTCGCCCAATAGCCGTGGCCAGCTGTCGAACATCTTTTGTGTGGAGAGCACGAGATGGCTCGTCAAGGAGATAACAGCAATCTTGTAAATCAACTGCCATAGCGACGGCCAATCGAATACGTTGCGCCTCACCACCGCTCAATGAGCTGGTAGTTCGCCCTAGCGTCAAATATCCGAGATTTAGGTCAACACAGGTGTGGACCAGTGAACCAACGGCTGCTAGGGCTGCTAGCTCTTTCCCACGCGATGTTGCCTTCCACCTTGCGACATTATCACACAATTCACTTAAGGCAGTTTTCAGCAAGATGCCCGAGATGTTGATGCCGCGATAATAGCATGCGCGGGCGGATCGGTTAAGCCGGGTTCCGCCGCACTCCGGGCAATTCGCTTCGTTTACAAGCCCGGAAAGGGCGTCCCTCGCTGCACCAGCCGAAGCCACCCTAGCCTTGACCAACTCAACCAGGCCAGCAAACGGTCGTCTCGCCGGTCGCAGACGGTCATCTGAAGCGTGAAGTTCGGGGACGGGATCTTGCCCGGATCCATATAGAATTATGTTCCGAACCCCTTGGGGGATCGCCCGCCAGGCTGCGTCCAAGGGGAGATTATTGACACGCAATAGGCCGCGCAATACACAATCAAGCGAGGCTAGATGCCTAAAACGCCCCTCCGATTTGGGCAAGTTTAATCCATCATTAAGAATCGGGCGGTCTAAATGGCGAATAATTGATTGCTCGCTGACCCCCATTCGCACCCCCATACCCTCACAGCTTCGACAGCGCCCAGTCCCAATTGCCAGCGAATTGAAGGAAAGCAACCTAGGGCTCAAGGGGAGGTAAGAATAAGGCACGTCAGGAGCAACCTGATTGAACCCGCCCTCCAAAAAAATATGACCATCAATAATCCAAAGCAAACCACCGCTAGCTCGCCCAACGATTTTGCGCGCACTCGCCAAGTTTCGAATCTCGACAGACTTCTTGACGCTCGCGACCCAGAGCCTAGCCGGCAAATCTTTTTGGGGGATGGCCTCATCGGGTGCTGCCCTCCAAAATCCGTTTCGCTCGCGGTAAAACATGGCTTTTGGGGGGAGAAGTTGACGGGGGTGCCTTATCTCTGCGTCAGGATGCACTTCTGCGATCGAGACGGTCGAGCCCTTGTAATGACGCACCAGCCATGCGGCCATATCGATCCGGTCAGGTGAAACGATGGCCTCACCCCCCGGCGATAGCATAATCCCGTGCTGACAGACCAGTTGCGCGAGGGCGTCCATGACGCCCGAATAGGTCGCGACGGTAGAACGGCTCTGGCCGCGCAGAGGTTCCTGTTGAACGTCAATGCAGGTGGGCAAATTCGCGATCCCACATACGTCCGGCCCATACGCACGGGCGAGGCTCGATGGCAATAATCGCAACCGCCCCAGTCTCCGCGCGCCAACTGCTCCGATCACATGGTGGACTAACGACGACTTTCCCGAACCGGATGCTCCGGCAATGCCAACCAATCGGTGCAGAGGAAGATTCAGAGAAACGCTTTTCAGGTTATTTTGCGACGCGCATTCGATGCGAATTGCCTGGTCCGCCTTGTCTACTGCTCCGCCCATTTTCTCCTCACGATCTATCAAGTTTTATTCTGGCTGCCTCCGCAGGCGCTTCGCAAACCAAATTCGTATATGTACGCAACAGGTCGCCCAATGGGCACGATTTACCTTGTTCGATGTTCGCCCTCAGTCGCGGCGCGCCATTCCGAGTCCCGCCGAAAATAAAAAAGCATTTTATGATCGTGGGTAGTATGCACGAGACGTGACAAACTCTGCGCACGACGAGGCGTGAACTCTGGATGATAGATGTTGAAATAATCAACCGGTAACCTTTTAAGCCCGACCTCAAAGCCAGCATCGTAGAATATTTTTGCAACCTCATCGAGTGACCGGTCGTGAACGCGACAGCCTTCTTTAATCAGAAGCTCGCGTCGATGCGGCCACAGCGGATTTTCAATATGGCATCCCATCGTGGCGTAATACTCGCCCTTCTCCTTCATGACCCTGTACATCGTACCCGCTAGGGAATGCAGATCTTCAATCATCCAGAAAACCTCCTGGCTAAAAGCCAGATCGAAGAACTCAGATAGGCCAGCAAGGGCGGACGGATAATCGTATTCGATTGGCTCGTCATTCCTTCGATTCGTTTTCGCCTGTTCAATTAGGTCGGGCGCGATGTCTACCCCGAGCCCGCGACGAAACGGACGCATACTGTGAAAAAGGCGAAGAAATGCCCCGTTCCCGCATCCATAATCGAGAACAACTTCATTTCCCGTGTGAGGTGGAATTACCTCTCGAACCATCGCGGTCCAAAAGGTGATATTTCCCCCAGCAATGCCGATGTCGTAGGCTTGGTATAAGTGCCAATCTGGCCGCATAGTCCCTGACATATAACGTCCTGTTTCAGTGCGCGAATGCAAAAAGCATTTGTCGTCCTACGGTGGTCCCGTCTAGGAATACTTCGACGCTGCAACGATCCCTGCCATGTACGACTCGGTGGTTGTTCAGGATTGTTACGCAGCCTGCCGCTATTGGTAATATGTTCACGTTTTCTCGAGTCAATCGCTCGAATATTCGCATAGTTGCGGATTGTTCGGTACTCGGCGGTCGGCCTCGGTGCTTGAAACCCTGCGCGATCCTAGACCGATGATACCGAACTAGAACTCCGCCGTCGACTGTGGGGGTGATGATAGGGCTCTCAAACACCTCAATTTCGTCCTTAATATTTCTGGCGGCGAAGGGAAGGACAACGGTTTTAAACTTCACAACATCGTCGGAGCTTTCCAATCCGAAGCAAATGGACTCGACATCAGAAACGACGAGCGAACCGAGGTTGGCATAGCTATCCGACCGCAGGCACAGTGACATTGTCAATCTTGGGGGGCGAGCAATCATGCTGTAATCGGTGTGAAGGGGAAGGGAACGAATTTGATTGCCCATTAGGTGCTGCCCTGGGCGAACGCGAGCGGGGATTACCGCCCCTGCCTCCGATGGATCGATCAATACGGATCCCAGAAGCGTCACGAGCCCCAAGAACAATGTCTCCAAATGCGATGGCGGAAACCCGGAAATTTGAATAAAACCCTGCTCATCAAGGATGGCTTGTGCCACCTCGGACACGACACAGAGCGGCCGGCAGGATTCAGCCGCTTGGCGGACGGCGTCGAGCTCAAGGGCGCTTTTTGGAAAATTAGAAACCAGATAATTTGCAGCCGAATAAAGGGCACCACGAAGATCTTCGCCAATTAGAAGCATTTCTCAGTTCTCGTCATCGGGTGGTCAGCGGCAATCCTTCGTTGAGCATCTGTGAGCGGGGCCGATCATCGGTTCACCGAATTCGCGCAGCCAAAGAGCTTTGGTCTGTTCCCAGCCATCTTGGTTAGCCTTTCGGTCTTCATCGCCCTTCAAACCGAAATAGGGATCATGGTGCAAATAGCTGCCGAACAGTCGATTGCAGTCCTCGATGTACTTCCGAGTGTCCAAAATGTGGTAATGCCAAACCAGATCGACCATTGCACTCGGTACGAGAACTGCGGAAGGATTTCGCTGCCGCAGCGTCAAAAATTGTCGGTAGACGCGTTCGGCCACGTCGTAGTCGATCAACTCACCGCCGAGCATCTCGTTTTCGCTTTTCATCTTGAAGAAAATCGGGGATAGATCTACCTCGACGAGAGCGACAGCGGGTTGCAAAAGCATAGTAACCTCCAGCGTTCAACGACCATCGGGAAATCTGTCGAACCTACGAAAAATTTCCTGCCGATAATCTCATTTTCTGCATTGTATTACTACGAGAGTCGGCGGTCAAGATATCGATAATCGGCCCGAGAAGGAAAAATCCACCCAGGACCACGTCGATTGCTTGAAGTTTAATATCCACATTTGTGCGTTTCTCGTGCGGTGCCGCGCGACTAGCTGCTTTTTCATCGAATTCCTCTGGCGCGGTGCGAGTGCTAATCTTAACCCACATTTATTTTTGCCCCAGCCTCCCCCTGCGTTCTCTGCGGCGAATAAAACTTCGCCAATAGATGAATACTTGGGGCAATAGCCTGTTAAATCAGGGGTGTGCGGTGCGTTGTGCCCTTGCGGATTAGCCTATTGAGTCCTTTCGCGGCTTGCCGGTTGGCGCAGTGCGGTGAAGGGAAGGAAAATCCTTGGGATCGTCGGCTGCCGGAGGAAGGCCCGCCACGGCTCGGGGCCGGTCGAAATCTGTTGATGCTGGTTAAATCCCTTGAAAAAGGCGACCGGTGACCTTCCCCGGATATTCAGTCCCCGGATATTCAAGCGTGTATTGTCTTGGACCCGCTGGAAAATATCGGATTCCAGTTGCGGTTGATTCTGGTTCACGGATTGACCACGGCTGCGGCAATCTGCTCAATAACAGTGATGTTCCTTACGAGTTCCGGCATCAAGCCATAGCGGTCCCGAAGATACTCCGTGCTGTTGTAGCTCACCCGTGTGCTCCCATACTCATCTTCCGCGACAAGTATTTTTAATGGAAGATCGATTGCACAGTCAGGAGAAGCGATCATCAGCGGCGTGCCCGCCTTCGGGTTGCCGAAGATGACCAGTTTGGTATCGCGCATATGGATGCCAACTTTGGCTGCTTCGCCGCTATGGTCAACGACGGCAATCACGGTTACGGCCTTCGCCCGCAGGATCGATAGCAGACGCTCCAGCACCTCGCTGACGCTGCGCGTGCTGCTTAAATGCACGATTCCATTACTCCCTGTCGACATGTTCTTTTCCTCTATTGATTCAATGATCGCTGGACGAGCAATTCAGCCATATGGTCGGGCTGCGCAGCTTCGCGAAGAACGACACAGTATTGCGGCGGTAACCCTGCTGGATACATTCGTCTCAACATAGACGTTTACCACGTGATAATCCTATCACAATCCGCCGGGAGGCGGAAGCGCAGAGGCAATGGAATGTAACCATTTGACCATTATTCATAGGCATTGAGCTATATACAACCACATATTATATGCATAAGCGTCGGCGGCTGGTTCGGCGAGTTTGCGGCAGAATCCGATGGCCAGTGGCACCCGAATCGGCGGATCGGTCAATTGAATCTGCCCGAGCGTTTCCCGGCAACGTCTTTGGATATGGATCCAGCATGTCTGACGATTGCAGGCGTTACAGCCGTCGGTTACCAGAGCGCTGTCAAATTCATGGCCCAAGAGATGCGCCGCGCGATCGTCCGTCATCGCGTAGTGGCACTGCGCGGGATACTGATGATCGTGAAACGCCATCCTCATCCGGATGGTGGACTTTCATTCCAAATTTGGCCATTCGTGCTTTTAAGAGACAATCAAAACCCGGCAGCACCACTATGCGTCGGCTCATGGCTTGAAAATCTCATATACCAGAACACCCTGACGCTTGATTCCACTCCCCACAACATTGATTTCGCATGACCGTTGGATAACCGCCGGGCCAACCGTTAATAAAATCATGCGGATACTCACAATTCGCCGGGGCGCTCCAGAGTTCGGTCACAACAGTTATGGGAGGGTCGGCAAAGAATCTTGATGTTTCCAGGCATATCTTTCGCGAGGTAATCTTCCTGAAATGTTGCTGTGGCAAAGCACAGGTGACAATTTCGATGAATACTGGAAAACTTCCGCAATCCCACGGCTTATATCGGCCGGGATATGGTAACGATTGAACACCCTGCGGCGCGGGCGGACAAAATCGGCTGGTACCCTCCGCCGGCGATCGGGCAGTGGTTCTGATTGTGTTGTAACGCCAGCGATTACTTGGCATCCAGCCAGTTGTCGGCCCAGCCCATTTCCACTTTAATCGGAACGGACAGGGTAATTGCCGTTTCCATCTGGTGCGCGACGGTTGCGGCATATTGTTCAACAAGGTTGCGGCGGCATTCAAAGACCAGTTCATCGTGCACCTGCATAATCAGGCGAATGTCATCGCGCTTGCCGCTCAGTGCACGATCAATATTGACCATAGCTTGTTTAATAAGATCGGCCGCGGAGCCTTGAACAACAGTATTCACCGCGGCGCGCTGGCCAAACTGCCGCACGGATTGATTGGTGGAATGAATTTCCGGAATATTCCTCTGGCGGCCCAGAATGGTTTTGACAAATCCGTGCAGCATGGCGTCTTGAACGCACTGCTGTGAAAACGCGTCGATTCTGGGAAAGCGGGCCTTGTAGGCATTAATAAACACCTCGGCTTCGTGCCGGGGAATTTTTAATACCTGGGCCAGACCAAATGCGGTTTGCCCGTAAATAATGCCAAAATTCACAGTTTTGGCCAGACGCCGCATGTCGGATGTGACATCTTGAGGATTGACGTGGTAAATCTGCGTGGCCACGAACTGGTGAATGTCCTGGTCGGCGGCGAATGCCGCAAGCAGGGCCGGCTCCTGACAGAAATGGGCAAATACGCGAAGTTCAATCTGGGAATAATCGGCCGCCAGCAAAACCCAGTCCGCATTTTGCGCCACAAACGCCCGGCGGATTTCCCGGCCCATGGCGGTGCGTATCGGAATATTCTGCAGGTTCGGGTCGCTGCTGGAAAGCCGCCCGGTTTCCGCCACCGTCTGGTTAAAACTGGTATGCACACGTCCTGTGCGCGGCGACACCTGATGTGCAAGTGCATCTATATAAGTGCTTTTTAACTTTCCCATCTGCCGGTATTCCAGAATCAGCGCTGGTACCGGATGTTTGTCCGCCAAAGCTTCCAGAACATCCACATCCGTACTGGGACCGGTTTTTGTTTTCTTAATGACCGGCAAACCCAGCTTCGTGAAAAGAATCACCGCCAGTTGCCTGGGGGAATCCGGATTGAACGTTTCGCCGGCAGCGGAAAGAATCTGCCCATGAAGGGCCACCAGCCGGGCTTCCACTTCTTTGGCAAGGGCGCCCAGCAGGCCGGTATCCACTTTAACACCAAAAAATTCCATATCCGCCAGAATCGCCATGATCGGCATTTCAAGTTCAAAATAAAGCTTGTCGAATTTCTGTTCGCTTATCCGCGGAAGCAGGTATCTGGCCAGGCGAAAAGTGACGTCGGCATCTTCCGCTGAATAGCTGGCGGCCATAGGAAGAGGCACCTGCGAAAAACTGAGCTGATTGGCGCCTTTTCCGATTAAATCAGATATGGGAATGGGGCGCAAGCCCAGGAAATCCGCGGCCATGGCATCCATGGAATGGCTTCGCCGCGCCGCATCCAGCACATAACCGGCCACCATCGTATCCAACAGGGGACCAGCCAATTCAATGCCGCAGTTGCGCAGAACGTTCAGATCATATTTGAGATTCTGACCTACTTTAATAATGCTTTGGTCAGCCAGAATCGGCCCAAGTGCCGTTCGCACCTGGGCGATGGTCAGGCAATCACCAAGCCCTGCAACGGGCAGATACCAGGCAAGCCCCTCCCGGGCGCAAAGGGAAATGCCGCAGAGATTCGATCGCATCGCTCCCAGGGCGTCGGTTTCCGTATCCACGGCCAGCCAGCGGTCCGGTGAATCAGCCAGAATTCTCTGCAAATCGTTCACCATTTCCGTCAGAAGTTGCGGCGTGTTGATCAGCCGATAGTCGCCCTGCACAGGCAGCAGGTCAGCCGCGGGCCCGGAGGGCGCGGCTGCCGGCGCTGCCATCGGCGCGGGTGCCGTTGAAACCGCGGAAATATCCGCCTTTAACGGCAAACCTCGCGCTTCGGCCGGTGGCGACAGGCTGTCTTCGGTGGGCTGATTGAATAAATTAAATCCGCCATCCGACGGGGCCTTATCGCCCGCTATGTGCCCGGGTGCGGCGGACGCAGGGGCTGCCGTGACCGCGGAAAGCGGCGCAAGAGAACGGTCCAAAGCCTGGGCAACCTGCGGCAGCAGGGGCTGCAGACGGTTGAAATCCAGTTCTTGAAACACCGGTGCAAGGCACTGGAGCCGGCGGGCCTGCGGCCGCATTTTTTCCAGCGGCACATCCAGGGGCAGGTCATCAAGCAGGCGAACCAGTTGACGGGACTTTGCCAGCACCGGCAGGTTGTCGCGCAGGGCTTGGCCCACCTTGCCGGGAATGTCAGCCGCGTGCGCCAGCAGGTTATCCAGATTGCCATACTGGCTGATCCATTTGGCGGCGGTTTTCGGTCCCACACCGGGGATGCCGGGAATATTGTCCGCGGTGTCACCGGTCAGGGCCAGCACATCGCAGGCCTGCCGCGGAGAATAGCCCTTTTTCTGCAACAGGGCGGCGGCATCCACGGTTTCAGCGGTCTGAATGTCATACAGGAACACATGGTCGCAAATAAGCTGATCCAGGTCTTTATCACGTGAACAAATGTATATATTTATTTTTGAATTGCCGGTTCCGGCCGCATCGGCGGTGAGCCTCCGGACCAGCGTGGCAATCACGTCATCCGCTTCGCAGCCATCTATGCGCAGAATGGGAATTTCCAGAATCGACACGATCTGGCAGATGCGCTCAATCTGTCGGGGCATGTCTTCGGGCATCGGCTTGCGCTGGGCTTTGTACTGGGAATCAATCTGATCGCGATTGGAACTCCCCGCGTCCATAGCCAGAGCAATATAATCCGGCCGGCGGTTTTGCAGCAGTTTGAACAGGGCGGAAACGAATCCAAAAGTCGCGTTGGTCGGTTCACCCGTGCGGCTGGTCAGTCCGCTCATGGCGTGATACGCACGGTAAATCTGGGCATGTCCGTCGATTACATATAGATTCTGGACCATGGCGGACATTGTACCGCAAGGCCGGATTTTGCGCCCCCTTAAATGGCGGAAATAGCGGGGCCGCCGCTCTGAACTTCCGGCGCTGTACGTAAAATCGCCGTGCCGCGGACGCTCCGACGCATTTTCAGCCAGGACACCCGCTCCCCGGATGTTTAACCGATCGTGGCTCGATCAGTGGTATATCGCCGCTCCAGAAACGCAAAAGCAATGCGCGCCACACCAAGCAGGCAGAGTACCAATCCTACTCCCAGCAACGCCAATCCGGCGTTTTGCCGCACCATCACATCGTGCATATGTCGGATATAGTACGGCGGACCGAACGGGCGGCCACGATCAGGCCGCATCCCGGGTCGGTTTGGCCACGGCGGATTTCCGGGCCGCGGGCCGAGGCGCATGTCGCGCGGCCAACCGTCCGCACCATTGCGCGGCCCGTTCCACCGCGGGCCGACTATCGAAGGCGGATTGCCGGCTGCTGGCGGCACACGCTGTGCGGAAGGGTTGCTCAGGACCGATTCGGGCCGGGTTGTCGGAACTTGCAGATTGCCTGTGCGGGAAGTCGGCGCGTCCGCAGGTGCCGCATGGCCTGTCGCCGGACCGGCCATCTGATGGCCGGGCGCGGCGGGAATTGTGCCCGCCATCCGCAAGGTTAAACCGCCCACGATGAGCGGTGCCAGCCCCGCCACCAGCACCAATACCCCCTGCCGCAATGACAGCAGCCAGATCGGCAGCCCCAGTGGAAGGCTGTTCATGCCTTTTTCAATCGCCATTTTCAGGAGCGAAAATCGCTGGCGATCATTTTGCCATTTGACCCATAATGCAGGCAATACCACCACCACCACACACACAATTAACACAATCGGCCATATTCCGGGGTGTGGTTGGGGCATGGAGAAATCTCCTTATAATACAACAGGCCAGATTGCGGCCAAGCCAACATAAGGGCCGGCCGGATACTGCACCGCGCATACCGACGGTATGTTTGCCGCCGCATACGGCTGCTGCTGTTTAGTGGCAGGCGGCGGCGGAACGGTTTTGGAATGCGGTTCTGCGACAAATTAAAACCGGTCGCCATTGGCGCGGCACTAAACCATTGCGTGGCAATGGAGGTCGCTTAAGCAGGCGGTGCTGGAGCAAGCCTTGGAACAGATTCCGAATGGCACAACCCCACCACCGGAAATGCCCCCCGATTTTGCCAGCCTGCTGCGCCAATATGAACGCCGGGTCACGGGGCTTTGCCAGGCCATGGGGCTTGCCGGAGCGGATATTGATGAAGCCGCCGCCGACGTATTCAGCCAGGTCTATGAATCTTTTGGAAGTTTTGACCACCGGTCGGCCATCGGAACGTGGATTTACACCATCGCATTCAGAACCATATTGCGCTATCGCCAGAAACTGCGGCGGCGACCGACACAATCACTGGACCGTGAACTGAAGGTCATACCCGCGGATTCAGCCTTGGCCCATCCGCAGGAACTTGAACGGCGCGAACAGAATGAAATAATCTGGCATGCCGTTGCGCGACTGCCCCCGGAACAGGCACTGGCCGTACAAATGCACTATCGCGACGGATTGTCGATGAATGATCTGGCGATCATTATGGGCCGGCCGATCGGCACGGTGAAAACTATTTTGTTGCGGGCCCGCCACCGGCTGTCGGAAATGTTGATTGCAAAAGGAATAGAGCCATGAAGGACCAGACCCCAATCCGAAAAAAAGATTCGGGCTTGATATCCATGGATTATAACTGGGTTGAAAAGCCGCTCCGACAGGCGCTGGCGGACCGCCCGGCGCATCAGCCTGCGGTCAGCATTGCAACTTTGGCCATGGCGCAATGGCGCAACCGCCACCTGCGGATGCAGGCCAACGCCCTGAAACTGGTGCGCCTGCGCATATTGCTGGGGGGTGTGACCTTTCTGGCCGCCGGCATGATTGCCGCGATTGTCTGGCGGGCGGTGGCATCCATTGAAAGCGTGCTGCAATCGGCGTCTGTCAGCACGACCTCCGGGACAACTGCATCGACCACCCTTACCGCGGTACAACAGGGTTCCGGCACAACCAGCACCCTGACGCTTTTAGCCGCATGGACACCGACGGTGGCCGCCCTGCTGATGCTGGCCGGTCTGCTGCTGGTATTGCACCGGCTATTTTCGCCAGATTCATTTAACCCGGCGCGGCCCGCGGCCTGGTTTTAAGAGAATCAAGCTGCATTGACCTTGGCGTGCAGGCACGGCATGATGATAGACCATGGCTGATCCATCGAAAGACCCAGATTATGATTCCTGCGCCGGGGCGGTCCGGACCGATCCGGCGCTGCGAAATATCTCGCCCGTGAGTTTTTCATGGAAGGTTCGGCGGCTGATCTGGAGCATGGTTCAGGGAACGGTTTACCGATATTCATTTCACACGCAGTCCGCGTGGCGGGCCTTTCTGCTGCGATGTTTCGGTGCCAAAATCGGACGCCAATGTACCGTGCGGCGCACCAGCCGCGTGTATTATCCATGGCTGCTGGAACTTGGTGATCTGGCCTGTCTCGGAGATGACTGCACCGTCTATAATCTGGGAAAAATCACCATTGGCACCCGGGCGTCCATCAGTCAGGAAGCCTATCTGTGCGCCGGCACGCATGACTACCGTGATATTTCCTTACCGCTGATCACCGCGCCGGTGACGATTGGTGCCGACGTTTGGATTTGTGCCCGTGCATTTATCGGGCCGGGACGCACCGTGGGTGAGGGTGCCGTGGTGGCGGCCTGCGCAGTGGTGGTGCGGGATGTTCCGCCGTGGACCATTGTGGGCGGCAACCCGGCCAAGCCAATCGGCCATCGCGAACTCCGCGGCCGCAACGTCTGATCGCAATTCGCGGCCACGGTCTTGGCCGACCGGATCAACCACCGCCCTTGTCTGACGGGCGGGCTTTGCGGGCATCGGCCGAAATAAACAAATTGCTTAAAATTGTTTCGCTGCTGACTTCTTCGCCGCTTAAGGCCATGGCCAGGAGTTCTCCGCCCAGCACATCGGGCGCGATAATCAGGTCCGGCCCCACCCGCCGCACGCGCGTCAAATTTTTGCTGTTCTTCACCGCCGCTACGGTGCGGGCCGTACCGCCGAGTTCCTTGGCGGCCAGCACAATAAAGGCGTTTTCACTGTCATCAACCCGCAGGGCCAGAATGGCCAGCGCATCTTTGCAACCCGCGGCGCGCAACACTTCAACATCGGATGGATCGCCCACCATCAGGTCCGCGGGATCCATCCAGGAATTTTCCGGCGGCGCGGGCATGATGACAGTCACCATCATTTTTCGATTCTTAAGTTCCCGATAGGAATTCTGGGCCAGGGCATTGTCGCCCGCGATAATGTAATGGTTCTTTCTCATACGTTTTTTTTCTCCTGCCAGCAGGCGCTGCATGCGGCCGTTGACCAGCGGCACAATCACCGCGGAAATGGATGTGGCAAAAACCGTGATGCCCAGCACAATAATCGACATGACAAACAGCCGGGCGTCATCGCTTTTGGGAACAATATCCCCGTAACCGACGGTAGACAGTGTGACAACGGAAAAATAGAGCGCCGTCGCCAGATGCTTGATAGGTGGATTGAACCCCTGGCCCAGCACATAGGAACCAAAGACGGCATAACCCATCAGAAGAATGACGCTTACCGCGCTGAACAATGTGCCCGCCGCCACGCTGGACCGTGAAAACGCCCGATGAAATACCAGAAGACTGACCAGAAGAATCGCGTTAAAGCAGGTCAGCAGCCCCCAACTCAAATGGCTCTGGTGGAGCAGCAGCGCCAGTGTCGCGCCCGACAGCAGCAGCGCCACCGCCCAGGCGAAACGGGATCGGAATGCCAGCCCGAAGGACATGATCAAAATCATGACGCCGGCCAGCGCCTGCGGAATTCCCGTTAGCCCATGCAGGAGTGGCAGTTGCCCGACATGCAGTACCGGCTTGATGTGCATGAGCGCCGGGATGCCGGGCAGCACGCGACCAAGACCATCAAGAAGATTCCAGAGTCCCAGCAGGCCGACCGCCAGAGCTACGGGAATTTGTGGAAACCAGCGGTCTGATCGGAAGCGTTTGCGGGCGCTGCGGAACCATGGGGCAAGGGTGCCCCATATTGACGGGCTGGAATCCGCGTTCTGGTTGTCGAAAATTCGCGGCATCTTGGCCTGTTCCGGAATACGCGCTTTGCTGCAAACTAATCCCGTGGCCAGGCAGCGACTGGCGAACCGCCAACAGAGCGGCAATCCATAGGTACCAGAAACCACCAAACTTGCAACAGCGAAAACTTCACAACTCATCGCCTGAATTGGGTATTCAATAGACTCAACCGGCCTGCCGGGGTTGGTTTGACGGGGTCTGGGTAACATCAGGATATTACGGCACAGGTGCCGTAACGCAATAGGGGGCATTTCTTATTCGCGGGAGCGATTTTAGAAATATTTTGGAAATCTTAGCATTCTGGCAATCTTGCCCGCCTTGAACGAACCGCTTCACTTGAATACTAGGGCTCGGTGCTTCAAGTTTTTCTTCCGTATAGGCTGCGGGCAGACGGAATCGGATATCGGATAATAGACGGCAAGGAACGTGCATTGGCTTGGCACACAGCAACTGGCGACGTTATGATTTAGGCACCAAAGTAAGGTCGGCCTTTTTCAAGGCAGGTTTATGGTCGCACTGGATAAACAATTTGACCACCACCACGGCACCAAGCCGCGAAGTTGCGGCCGCTGGCGCGATGAGTCTTGGCAGACGGGAAAATCTCCTGGTCACCGGACCGCAGACATCCTGTCTGCCCGTCGTCACCGCGATATGTTCAATTCCTCCAATACCTCCTGTGCGAATGAAATAATCTATTGCGGCTACCGCCTTGATCCTGAATCGCAGGTTTATTACGTCCGCAATCGGACATACAACGCCGTTCTTGGCCGTTGGGCACAGCGTGATCCGATCGGGTATGACGGCGAAATAAATTTGTATCAGTACGTCGAACCCTCACCGGTGGGTAAGGTTGATCCAAGCGGCGAATTGACTATTGGGGCTGTTATAAAATGGTTTATTGCAACCTACCGCCAGGCGGTTCCTGACGGCGAATTCGTGGATGCGACCTACGCCGTACCATCAATTATGCGGCTTTGGTTAAACAAGGAGGCGGCCAACCGCATGATTTATGATTTGGACCATTGCATTGCTTGGGAGAAGGACCCCTTGTACAAAGGATTGCTGAATATGTCACAAGGGCAACCGCTGACGCCCGCCGAACACGGGGCGGTCCAAGACATGCTCGAGCAGCGTAAATAGAAAACCGGCGTAAACGGTCCGGGCGCTCAGCGTGTCGTCATCGGTCAAGGCGGCGAGGTCTATTACACGCCCGACCACTATCAAACTTTCATTCAAGTGAAGTAAAGGGAGACGATCCATTATGACTGATATATCAGCATTTTCATTCGACACGAGTTCCCTGAACCTAGACCCAAAGGCTGACTTCATTGCCAAGGTGCCGACAGGAATAAGTGATCGAAAAGCCTTCCTCGAAGTGATGCGCATGATACTGCAATTCCCCGTCTATTTTGGCAATAATTGGGATGCCTTAGCGGATTTCCTCAGGGATTTGTCATGGATTCAACAGCGTCGCGTTGTTATCCTGCATGATGATATCCCACCGTTGGATTCGAGCTCTATCTCCACGTATTTGGACGTCCTCGCTGATTGCGTGCGCGACTGGAAGCCGGGCGAGGACCATGAGTTAGTAGTAGTATTTCCTTCGGGGGCTCGTGATGCCATAAGCAAAATTGTTAGAAATTAACCGCCGCTATAGCGGCTGTCCCGGCCCAGGTGTGCCGTGCAAAGGCGAGGTGTCCCAGCGAGTGCAAGACTCACCCCGGTAAAGGTCGTTGCGACCGGGAAGCTGTCCCAGCGGCGGCGAAAGCAAAATCCATCTTCCGCAGTCGGCTGATTACCCCAGTTTGCCGACTGTTGCGCAATCTGGATTTTTTTGGCAACAGGCGACAAATTTTCGGTACCCGGTCCGAGAAAATATTTGCCGCGAATTTGATCAAAGGTATAATCGAAGTTGGAACAGCTTGAAAAGGGATCGCTCGTTTGGTTGCAACTGACGAAATGCTTTCGGAATGCTTGCTTGCCAGCCAAAGCCCCCGGCGGCAGAATTGTGGTGCAGACATCTTGTCTGCCCGTCGTCACCGCGATATGTCCAGTTCCTCCAATACCTCCTGTGAGAATTTCAATCATCGAAAGGCCTCCTTCACTGGCGTTGAGTCTTCGTGTAGTCGCGGCGAAGACCGGTTTTTCACTCCCGGTTCGCAACTTTCATCTTCTGACTTGCCAGTTTATTACTTGCAGGATGCGGACTGGAATGTAACGGCCCTGATCACATTCGACAGCGGCACGAATACCTGGGCGGTTTCTGAACGGTTTGTCTTCGATAGCTATGGGCAGGTCCAGACCTTCAATGCCAGTTGGCAGGCAGCGACTGATACGCTTGGTTGGCAGGTATTGGCGCAGGGCCGATTCCGCGATTCGACCACGGGATTGGACGATGGCCGGGCCAGAATTTATTTCGCCAGTCTTGGCCGTTGGATTAGCGAGGACCCTGCGGGTTATATCGATGGTGCCAGCACCTATCAATATGAGGTTGGCGGACCCGTGGGTTCGGTGGATCCGATGGGTCAGAGTTGGAATCCAATGAGTTGGGGCTGGGTACAGACGACCGTCGGAGCGGTTTCTGGGGCGGCTACCCACAGCTATTATTACGTCAAATCTCTGCCATCGGCGTATTGGCAAACAGCCTCTGATGGCGAACAGATTAGCTCGGCCACCGGCTACGTAGACAGCCTGACGAACGCGGTA
>DAIDJN010000055.1:0-20615 GCA_027451365.1 Phycisphaerales bacterium
TGGGGGGTTAACGAGCGGAGTCCGGATGCTCGCTTTTATAAAGTTTCGGGCACCGGAATTGTCTGTGATGAGGCCTCTGATATGGGCGTTGTTCCCGCGCGGGAGGCAAAGCCTCGCCTTCCAGAATCCGCAGCGCCCAGCCTAACGAGGCGGGTTTGTCCATTGGCGGCCCGCCATGATGACGACGATAAAACGAGCAATTATTGCAGGGTGCCGGAAAATCACCGGAAGGCACCGGTGCCCTGGAAAACAGTTGCCTGGCGCGCTGAACCGTCGGATGATTGTATGCTTCAAGTATAGACATATCATGAAGACTCGCATACTCGGCCACATTCTGATAGACCAGACATCGCGCGACCCGGGCATTTGAATTCAAAACCAGAGACCGCCAGAGGAAATAACAGGGCCAGTCATGCAACGGCTGGCCGGCCGGAGTGTCGGCACGCAGACCTGTGGTTTTCCAGTATTCCCGAAGCGTCGGATTAAATTCCATTCCGCGCAGCGGCGCAAAGCGGATGAACAAGCCAAGTTTGCGGGCCAGATGTTTTGCCGCCGGTATTTCATGAACATTGTGTCCGTGAACCAGAAATTGCCATTCCACAAGTGTTCGCGACCCGGCTTTGCGTTTTTCTTCGGCGATACGCGTAAGGCCTTCGACAGCCTTTTCCCAGATACCATCAACACGGTACATGCCGTAAGTTTCCTGACTCATGCCGTCTATGGCGCAGACCAGATGATCCAATCCGCAACTGACCACTTCGCGGGCAATCTGGGGCGTTATCAGCGTGCAATTGGTGCTTACGAGTGTAAAAATCCGCCGCCGGTGTGTCTTTTCAATAATTTGTCTTGTCAATGGCCAATCCAGCATAGGCTCGCCCTGCCCGAAAATCTGGCATTGGAAAAGGTAGTCACCGATTTGCTCAAGTATCTTGTCGTAAAGGCCTGGTGTCAGCCTGCCCGCACTGTTTTTTCGGGCGTCAGGAAATATCTGTCTATCACAGAATGGGCACGCCAGATTGCAGTAATACAAGGGTTCCAGAAACAGGATATATGGCGCGGATTTCACATCCGCAATCCGGCGTCGGTAGGCATATTCAGTGCGCAGCGCATTGGCGATCTTTCGCGGTGTGGCATAGCGGAAAACGGAGCGGCCATAGACCTGCCACACCCGACCCGGATTACGAAAATTCAGAAGCCCCATAGAATCTTTCCACTTTCTTTGCAATCAGCTTGCGCGGCCAAGCGGCGCGTTTTGCCGCGAAAACCAAGCGGTCGCTTAAATACATCCGAAGGTAACAAGCCGGTCCCACACCTGGATGGCGACTGTCAGCCGTTTATATCTTTATTCGTACGGCTAAGGTAACAGGCCACGCTCCGCAAAAAGCACTATATAGGGTGTTAAACACAAAAGCCAATCAATTGAATTTATAGCAGCCAGGGGAATCAGAGTGCACGCATGAAAAATCAAGAGAGCGTCGCTGGTCGCAGGCCGCCTGTGGCTTGGAAGCAGAGTTTGTATTTATGCAGGCGCGAACGAAAGTGTGAAGATCAGGCTGACGCGCCCCGGTCGTGCCATTCCGCGACGGACAATTTTTTAACAGGGTTTAAGGTGTCTGCACGAGGCCGCGCGGATGATAAAACGTCAGTCCCTGACGTCCTTTGGACAGATTCCAGATAATCTTTTGAGCCGCAGTGTTCATTTTGCCATGTTGACCGGTCACCATGGCGTCGTGCCCGTTCAGGCCATAGGCTTTGGCGAGCTGGGTTTTGGCATCCAGCGAAAGCACATCCGCGACCAGTCGAATACCCAACAATTCCATCGCGGCATTTTGCGCCCGCACCAATGACAGCCTTGTGGGGCCCCCCAGACCAAGCTCGCTTCCACGGGGGGCGGTCGCGGCCTGACGCGCCAGCGTAGCCATCAGTTCGTGGCAATGCAAAATGACCAGGCCGGCATTGGCTCCGGTGGCCGGCGCAGTTTTGGACGGAGCATTCAGGCTGACGGGATTTTTCAAGGGCGACATCGGCCTGAATACCAGTTGCACGCCGCGATGCATCGATAAAATGCCTGTTTTAGCGCGATAGGTAAGCCGCTTTTTCCAGGCAAAAGCGCTTTGGCCGCGCTGCGAGGGGGTTCCGCCCGGCGTGGATTTTGCCGTGCGGTAATCCTCCAGCAGCATCTGACCGGCGACGGGAATGCTCAGCTTTTGCTTCACCGCATTGTAGGTCAGAAGATTTGACTTCAAATAAAGTCGCGTACGCAACAGGCCCGTCGGACTGTAACTGGCTTCACGGGCAATAACCGGTTGGGACCGCGAACCGATGGCGTCAAGCTGCGCCATGTGCAGAGACGCGGACCGGCTGGTCTTATAGAACACTATATGTAAATGCGGGCAGCCAAGGGTGCTGCTGCGTTGCGGCTGGCCAATCAGCGTGGCCAGAACAGCTCCGGAAAAATCAGCCTGATGCGCATTCCCGTTAAAATTCATGCGGTCAGTCCAGGTAACACGCACATGGCTGGGCGTTGCCTTTCCGCCGGTGCCTTTGCTTTCCAAATCCAGAAATCCAGGTCCGTGAATCGACAGAGATTGATTCTTTCGATTCATTTTAATTTCTTCCGCCGACAGGTCATCATTTCCCTGCCGAATTTCAGGCCATAACGCGGGCTTTACATCTGGCAGAACCGCCGCCAATGACGCAGTCCCTGTGACCCGGTTGCCGCGCAAGGTGTAAGCTGTCGCGACGATGGGCTTGCCCATGCCGGAAACAACCAGCTTAACGTGTTTCCAGGCTTGGAAGGTCGTGACCTGGTAACGACCTGAACCAAATGAATCGCTCGTGGCCGGCTTGACCGCCTTTCGCCCCGGCTCGGCAGATTGTAAATTCGCCACCAGGTGTTGCGCATAAAGCCTGTACACATCTGCATGGGTTGTGCCATTCTTTTTTGATTGATGGAACAGCAATTGAACCCGGCCGTCAGCCGTAAGGCGTTGCGGAGTGAACCGGCCGGTAATGGCGTTTTTGTGCGTAAAAAGCTGCAAATGCCGGCACGAAAGTTGATCGGGCAAAGTGGCCGGTGATGCCTGGTTCCGCACAAGAACATCGCCGAGACCTGAAAAATATGACACCTGTTCCGCCCCGCCCGCCTTGGCGGCCTGCCGCAATTTTGCCAGCAAGGTCTGCGCGGAAATACGCAACATGCGGCTGTGCAGCACTGCGTCGCCCTGTATCGTAACTTGCCGAAGAGAAAGTTTGGCCCCGTCAGCAGCATTTCCCGCCGCAAGAACGATGGCCAGCCTGCCCAGCCAATGACCTTTCCAGTGCCCGGTAATCCCGCCGGATGGCGCAAGGGCCGGCGGCCCTTTTTGGAGTTTCTTTTGATTCTGCCGCATGGCAAATTGGCCCGGGCCGATCAGGACCAGATGATGCGTAAGATTGTTCAGTGTGAGGCTGCGGCAGGTCAGGCTGCCGATTGTGGTATCCGTGAATTTGAGTGGTGAAAGGCCATGCGATTCCATGGTGAGCAACTGGGTTCCGGTTTGATATGTCAATTCTGCCGCGGTACCGGTTCTTTGTGGCCCATCATGCAGGATAACCGGCTTGCCCGGCCGGCCATACGCCGTCAGAATCGAATTATGGCTGGAAACCAGTTTGATTTCCGCGGCGTTAATGTCTGGTCGTACTGTCAGCGGGCCGGTCCAGTCCACCACCAGATCATCCGGACCGATGTGGTCCGCTTTCGGCCGGCGGGCGATGCCAAATTCCGGTCGGTTGGCGGTGCCGTGGCTCGACGGACTTGCGGTGGCTGGCTGTTGTTTTGCGGATGTGTTTCCACCAGCTCCGCCGCCTTGGGCAAACAGAAGCACCAGCCGATTGGCGGACATTGTGCGAATACCAAGCGATACATGCACATGTTTTCCAAACGTAAGTGTATACTGCTGGCCGATTGTGGCTACTGGCGGCGCCCCATGGCCGGGTACCGGGCGGGAAGCAGGCGGTGAAACGCCCGGCAGCGGAACGTGCGTTCCAGCCGCACCCGATTGCCGCATGGCGTGACGCAAAATGAGGCGCTGCCCCTGGCTTATGCGCAGATATTCAAGTGTTCTTTTTCTGACATTTATTTCCGCCGTAAGTTTTCGGCCGTTAAACCATAACGTGTCACCGCGAACGCGCACATCTCCGGCGCTGGTAATAAGCCCTTCCTGATAGTTGAAGTGGATGGCTTGTGAAAGTCGCATTTGAATCTGGCCCGGCCGACGGCCGGTTTGATCTGCTGTAAATGTGTTCAATGGGCCAAGTGTAATGGTTGGATGGCCAGTCAGAGATCCTTTTCGCGGATAAACATGGCCGGTAAACGGGCCGCCAGTCTGGTCCACAACCACGTCACCGGACTGACTGGCCACCAGAATCGTCTGGCCGCTGGCGGTGTAAAACTGCATCTGCGGACGGGTAAGTTTATACCGTCCGTTGCCTTCAGGCACGGCCTTCTTGGCACGCAGGACATATTCAAGATCACCTTGTGCGTTACGCGTCTCAACCACCATGTTTAACATGCCGGTGCCTTTGGTCACGGCCAGGGGATGTAGGGTGTGAAGGTGGCGGACGGAATTGGGAAAAATCAATCCGCGCAGGCCAAAGCAGACGGCTAGAATCAGGCCCAGACTCAGCGCATAGATCAGGATTTTCTTTTGCATGTACTCACATTGTTTTCCGTGCCATTGGCTGGGCAATCCTCAATCGGAGCTTGGATGGCGCGAATCTGTTATCAATCAGCCATAGCGGGCCAGAGCCTGCGGCCACAGGTTCATTCCCTTGCACAGCCATTCCACCGCATCGCGCACGGCACCATAGCCGCCCGGATATTTTGTCACATAACGGGCTATTGCCCGCACTTCCTCGGCGGCGTCGGCCACGGCAATTGGACAGCCGCAGCGCCGCATGACAGGAAGGTCAGGCAGATCATCCCCAATATACGCGGTCTGTGCATCGGAATAACCGAGTTGCGTCAGCAGATCAGAATAAATTTCCGCCTTGTTGGAGACATTCTGATAGACGTATTGAATACCAAGCTCCTCCGCCCGATGCTGCACCACAAGACTTTCTTTCCCGGTAATAATGGCAACCTGGCGGTTCAGCCGCTTCCAAATTACCAAACCAGTTCCATCTCGCACATGAAATCGTTTGATCTGCTGGCCAGTATCGTCCCGGATGATGCCGCCATCCGTCAACACGCCATCCACATCTAGAATAAGCAGTTGAATTTCCGGACTAATAGCCGGCGCGGGCTGGCCGCTTAGGGTTTCAAGTTCGTTCATAAGAAAACTCCTGCAATTTCGTTTCCACGTCGCCTGCTGACGGGATGCCGAATCATATTCGGTTTTCGCCATGCTGCAACGGCGGCGCGGCGTTCGACCGCGTTATTCCATTATGCGCAATGGGACAAGGTCCTGCACGTCAATAAGTCCGACCGGCTGCAATGTTTTATTTACAACCGGCAATTCGTCAATGCGATGCTGATTCAAAAGCGCGATTGCTTCGCTGGCCAGTGCGTCCGCCCGGATATGCCGCGGTTGGGGCGTCATGATTGTGCTTAAGGGTTTATCCAGCAGCGCCGCATCGCGTACAATGCCCCGGCGCAGGTCCCCATCGGTGAAAATGCCCGCCAGCCGTCCGCGCGAATCCACCAGCACAATCGCCCCGGGCCGCCGACCGGTAGACCGGTCCTTCAGCAAGGCTTCCCGCAGCGTACGATTCATGTCCACCGCGATAAAATTTTCACCAGCGCGAAAGCCCATGACTTCGCTTACCTTAAGCAGTTTGCGGCCAAGCGATCCGGCCGGGTGAAAAGCGGCAAAATCTTCGGCGGAAAAATGCCGCAGGCTCATCACGCCCAGCACCATTGCGTCGCCAATTGCGTTCATGCAGGCGATACTGGTGGTGGGTGCCAACTGCAGCGGGCAGGCCTCTTCAATTGGCCCCATTTCAATGCACAGGTCGGACATTTTCCCCAAACTGCTGGTCGCACGCGCGGTAATGGAAATAATCCGCACGCGCATGGATTTCAATTGATCACTCAATTGCAGCAGTTCGGCCGTTTCGCCGCCATGTGAAAGAAGTAACGCAATATCCTGCCGCCGCACGCGGCCAAGATCGCCATGCAACGCTTCAACCGGATGCAGAAAATGCGATGGCGTCCCTGTGCTGGCAAAACTGGCACTGATACGCTGGCCGGCCAGACCGGATTTTCCTAATCCGCTTATCACCAGTACGCCGGGCAGATCCGGACCTGTTTGCTGAAAAATAGCCCGCATGGCTTCGGCAATGTTCAAATCCAGCCGGCTGGCAATAATTTGAAGCGATTCCGATTCAGACGCAATGATTTGCCGCGCCATAGCCAGAAGGTCGCCTTGGAAAGGGCTGGAATCTGCGGTCGTGGCGCGCCGGGTTGATTTAGAGGCTGCTTTGGGCTTGCGGGTGGTATTCATAGACTGAAACGATAAACGAAGCCGCCCTGAATCGCCAACGGTTGAAAGCGGTTTGCCAAACCGTTGGAGTGTCTCAATCGGCGGTGCGGCCATGCTCCTCGTCCCTGTTTCCAGTTTCTTCCGCGCCCGTCCGATATTTTTCACACCTAAGTTAGTAAGAAGTATATCCAAATTTTTATCACTGTCGGGTATGACAAAAGCATCTGACAAGATGGTCATTCACCAAACCGGCCGCCTGCATAAACGCGTAACAAATGGTGGTTCCGACAAAGCCAAAGCCGCGGCTCTTCAAATCGCCGCTGAGTTGGTCTGATTCGCGGCTGCGGGAGGGAATTTCGCCGCTGCTTCGGCGATGATTTACAATCGGCTGACCATCCACAAACCGCCAGATATACGCATCAAATGATCCGAACTGTTCCTGAATTTTCAAAAATGCACGCGCGTTTTCTATCGCCCATTGAATTTTCAGCCGATTGCGGACAATGCCCGCATCGGTCATGAGCCGTTGAATGTCGCGTGCATTAAAGCGGGATACGCGGCAGGCATCAAATTGTGCAAAAGCGCGGCGATAGTTTTCCCTTTTTTTCAAAATGGTTTCCCAACTCAGCCCCGCTTGGGCGGCATCCAGCAGGATAAACTCAAACAGTTTTCGGTCCTCATGCAGCGGCACACCCCATTCCTGGTCATGGTAGGCGATGCTTAGCGCGGATTTCGGCCATGCACACCGCGGCCGGGCGTCTGGAGTTGCCACGGCATCTGCGGGACCAATTCGCGAAGTCAAGGGTATCTCCGTCGCATGAGACTACGAAAGACTTTGATAACTGACCGCAGCTTGGCCTTCCATCGTCACGATCATAATAGTAATCGGGCAATCGCACGTCGGCAACGCGTTGCCCGGCTTCCCATCTTTCCGATACCCGCGTCCAATGTGCGGGCAATGACATAGAATGGGAAGTCCCAATCAGTATGCCATCCGGCCAATAACCACGCAGGCCCAATCATCGACCCAATGAGCATTCGCGGCAAATCAGATGCCCGCGGTTCGGCCGTCCGCCCCTGTATGCGATTGCTCAGATCGATATCCTTTTTTTCCAACATTATTCTTGATTCTCGGCCTGGCTCGCTGTAGGATAAAATCGAGAGTTCTATATCCGATCACGGCGAATTTATCACTGCGTATTACTATGGTGGCTGATCAATTTGAATCACCATGGATAATGCCTTCGGCTGATGGTCGAATTCCTGAAAATAGGAGAAACGATGAGCGGTGTTCGGATTCTTGTCGGTAGCAAAAAAGGGGCCTTTATACTTACATCGGATGGCAATCGGAACCGATGGCAAGTCAGCGGCCCTTATTTTGCGGGTTGGGAAATTTTCCACCTTAAAGGCTCGCCGGTCGATCCAAATCGAATATTCGCATCGCAAACCAGCAGTTGGTTCGGCCAGATTATTCAACGTTCGGATGACGGCGGCAGAACGTGGTGCCCGCCGGGCAGCAGTGCGACGGAACTTGTTCGCCCAGATGGGATGCCACAGGGCGAAAGCAATAAATTTGTATATTCCGGCGAAGTCGGCACCCACAAATGGTATGACGGTACCCAGCATCCTTGGGAATTCAAACGCATCTGGCATTTGGAACCTTCGCTGTACGACCCCCAGGTGGTACTGGCTGGTGCGGAAGATGCCGCACTTTTTAAATCGGTCGATGGTGGGGCAAGCTGGCGCGAACTTCCCGGGCTGCGCCGTGCCAAGGGCCATCTTTGGCAACCCGGTGCCGGTGGTATGGCCGTGCATACCATTATTCAGAGTCCGCGCAATGACCGACGGATATTTGTTGCAATCTCCGCCGCTGGTGTTTTTCGGACGGATGATGCCGGGGATTCCTGGATTCCCGTAAACCGCGGCTTAAAAGCCAAATGGGAATTACCCGATCCGGACGCCGAGGTGGGACACTGCGTGCATCGCATTGCCATGCACCCGTCACGACCGGATGTTCTGTTCATGCAAAAGCACTGGGACGTGATGCGCACGGATGATGCCGGTGGACAGTGGCGGGAAATTAGTGGAAATCTGCCGTCCGATTTTGGATTTCCAATCGTGGTGCATGCCCATCAGCCCGAAACTGTTTTTGTGGTCCCCATTAAAAGCGATTCCGAGCATTTTCCTCCGGAAGGAAAGCTGCGCGTCTATCGCAGCCGTACCGGCGGAGATCAGTGGGAAGCATTGACTCAAGGTCTGCCGCAGCACGATTGCTACGTAAATGTGCTGCGCGGTGCAATGGCTGTGGATACCTTGGATCCATGCGGCGTCTATTTTGGTACGACTGGCGGGCAGGTGTACGGATCCGCCGACGGTGGCGATTCCTGGAAGCCGATCGTGCGCGATTTGCCGGCGGTTTTGTCGGTTGAGGTTCAGGTGCTGCCATGATCCGCGTGCAATTGCCGTATCATCTTCGAAATCTGGCGAAGGTGCAGGGAGAAATAAATCTTGCAGTTGCGCCGCCCGTGACGCTGCACGCCGTGCTGGATGCTCTTGAAGCAGCCTATCCCGTGCTCAAAGGGACCATTCGTGAACACGCCACATTGCATCGTCGGGCGTTTGTGAGATTTTTTGCCTGCAAAGAAGATATTTCCGATCAAGGCCCGCAGTTTCACCTGCCGCAGGCAATTGCCGATGGACACGAGCCATTGCTGATCGTCGGCGCACAGGCGGCGGATAGCAAATGTATATAAATATATATATAAAACATAATGTAATACAGAGACTTGCGCCGGACCCGCCCGTCGGCAGGCTCTGCCCGCAGGTTGCCGGTTTTCCGGAGGACGATTGATTATATCTATCCCAGACGGCCGCAGTCCGCCTGGTAACCCCGCCGGACCGGGCAACAGTCGGCAAACATTTTACTCCGGATAATGGCCAGGTCGTTCGAACCAAAGGCGGCAATCAAGGCGGCCATGGATTTAATTGTGTGCACGGCGATGCAAACGGAAGGCCGATACTTAAATAATCGGGCACAATTGGCTTTGGATATGTCAATCGAGCGGTTTAAAAGCGGATTTCGCATGCCTGTCATGTCAGGAAGTTGCCATGTCATATAGCTAAGTTCCTCTTGTATCACGATGCGAGTCGAGCTATTCCTTTTTTTTCAGGAATTTTCTTGCATTTTTCCCAAATCTGGATAATCTTATCAGTCTGAATTTCACGGCACTGGTTGAAAACCGGTAACCGGTTCAACTATTGACCTGGCCAAGGCCCGGAGGCTGTGGCGCAACTTTCAGCCAGAAAATTGAATTGGAGCAAGCAATGCGGAAGAACAGTTTCGGAATTGTCGGACCAGCGGTTTTGGCTGGTGTCTTACTGGCCGTTTCGCCTGTGGCTCGGGCTTCGGTCGCTGTGTCGGTTCCGGTGCCATCATTTACGATTACCCCGACAGTGCAGATTGATAACGCCTTTCTGGTGACCGGAATCGTCACTCCAGGATCGGTTTCGGGAGCCACGTTTTCCGTCAATGGCACTTATCTGGGTACAATTTCTGCCAATGTCAGCACCACCTATGCGCCTGGCGTGGCTGCAAACATTTATAGCATTATTGGCACATATACCGACGCGAATTCCGCCAACCACCTGGTGGTCGGCTTAAGTTCCTCCGGCAGTTACGTGGCCAATGCCCAAAGCCAGGGATTCAACTGGTTCTTTCCCAATGGAACCAGCGGACAGACCTTCACGGAACTTACGGACCTTTATGGGGATATTGCCACCGAAGTAAACAGCTCGACCGTGCAGACGGCCAATTCTCTTCTTAATCTTGGATTGATTCCTCTTGCCTCTGCAATTAGCAGCAATGCGACAACCGCCCAAATAGAGGACAATTATCTAATTCCCGCCGTGCAGGATGCCGGAATTCTGGAACGGGCCGCAAAGCAATATAACTACGCCGCACCGGCGTTAAGTGGCAGTACCACCTATCTGCCGCAATATGGCGCGGCTATTCAGGCAGGCGGTTCCGGCACCTTGCTCTATTTTTCCGGTGGCACGCCCGCAGGTACTATTACCGCAACTCCGGAACCTGGTTCGCTGCTTGCGATCGGCTTGGGCGCGGCCTCCATGCTGTTCCTGCGGCGGCGAAATCTGGCGGTTTAATCGCCGCATAATGGCCATGAATTTCCATCTGTAAGCTGACGGTTTAAGATACCTGTCGGACCGGACTATTGTGTGGAATTGCCAGGAGTCGGTTCGCCGATGCCGCTTCCGGTTGGTTTTGGTCCGCGGATGTCCACCGTATTCTTCCATGGGGCACCATCAGAACCGGCCACCGCGGCGATTGGGTTTTACTCTTTTTGCACCGCATATGCCTGTGGTTCTGTTGCAATTGCATCAGAATCAATTGGCCTGTTGGCCGCCAACCCTGCGGGCGGGAGTCAGCGGGTCGGAGGCGTGGAAAATAGCCACGCTTCGGCGATAACGCCATTGGTTCCGGCAGCCAATTCCATTACTGGGTTTGCCGATGATTTCGCCAGATCCAGTTGGCAAACCTTTGGCAGGGTTGTGGGGGTACATGAGTCTTATTTTTTATACACGGTGGCGGGATCCACGCTGCGTTCGGCGGCGAATTCCAGCACCGGCCCGGCAGGGCTGGTGCGAATGCGGCGGTAGAAACAGGAACGATAGCCATTGTGGCAGGCGGTGCCGCTTTGGCGCACTTTAATAATGACCGCATCCTGGTCGCAGTCAATCAGCACGTCCTGCACCTGCTGGGTGTGGCCGCTCTCTTCGCCTTTGATCCAGAATTTATTGCGCGACCGGCTCCAGTAGGTGGCTTTGCCGGTGGCCAGCGTTTTTTCCAGCGCTTCGCGGTTCATGAATGCCACCATCAGCACCTGGCCGTTATCGGCATCCACGGTAACGGCGGTGATCAGGCCGGCTGAATCAAACTTCAGATCCATGTTCAGGCCAAGCTCACGGGCGGAATTGTTCGACGACATGGGCAATCCTTGTGTATTTATTTATATATATAATTAAAATATTTCAAACAAAGGCCTGTTGCGCGGGATCATTCTTCACCGGCGGCCGGGGGCGGTCAAGTGTCGCCGGCCCGTCCGGATTCACCGTGCGCTGGGTTCAATGATCGACTGCGTGCGAACCAGAACGCGGGCGTCGCCAAGCAGATGGAACCCTTCCAGGTGCACGGCCCGCCGGTGGAGCTGAGCCACCAGAACGGAAAGGTATTCCAGGTTGCCGAGTTCATTCCGCCGCTGGGAAACCATGCCATCCTGTTCCGCGGCGATGCGGAGCAGTTCGGTAACGGAATTGTCGAAAAGTGCGTCCGTGACATGTTCTTCGTTCAGCGCCAGGTAATAATGGTGCCGTTCGCCCATGGGAATGTCGTATTGTTTGTCGCCTTTGCAGGGCAGGCGTTCAATTAGTCCGCGATCCGGCAGAAGTTTGTTGGGAAAACAGGCCAACTCGCAAAGCGTGTGCGGACCGGACAGCGCCACCATGTGCCCGCCGCCGGACAGCAGCCACATGCGGACATCAAATTCGCCCAGCGGTCGCACGCGGCTGGTATCTGTGGAGACGAGTTCCGGATGCAGCATGCGATCGTAAACCAGCACGGAAATACCGGCGCTGCGCGGCTTTTTATGATGCAAACCAGAAACGTTTTCCCGATTGGGTGTCACAATAACTCCTTGGGGCAAGCGGATACATCAGGCACTTATGTGCATTATATCCGTTTCAACATCAGGGCCAACAACGCCTGGCTCTTCTGGCGACAGCTTTGCGGCCAGCGGTTTGGTCCCGCCGTGCCGCGATTTATTTTGTCTGGTGCCCGGCCAGCGTGTCCCGCACAGGCCGCGCAAAAACAATCCAACCCGTGAGAATTCTCTCCCGGAGGTTCTACGAACCATCTCATACCCGTGGAAACTCAATGGTGAATCAAACAGCGGATTGATTCACCAGCCTTCAACTGGGCAGTGCCACGGCCCGCCTGGGGCACCGGACCGTCTAATTCAGTCGCCGACGGACCAGCAGACCGTAACCGTACCGCGTTGGGGATTGCACCAAACCGCATGTTTTACCGGACGTCAGGCTGATTTTATCCGGGAAATCAACGCGATTTCTTCAACTAGGAGCCAATTATAACATAAGACTCACACAAACAGAAGGAATTTCTTTGCATATTTTTAATGTTGCTTACTGCGCCGATGTACAAATTTGTCGCCCGTTTAATTTTATTTATCGCTTATACGAATATATTTGCGATAATTTATTTCAAAATCGACCTCGCATTGCGTTATCGACCGGTCGCGTGGCCTGCGCTTTTGTGTTACATTTTCCACATGAGCGACTTTGTGAGCCATTTTGTCATGCGGCGGACGGGACATCACTTTCAGGCGACCAGCGCCCAGATTTGCGGCGATGTGGCGCTGGGAGAAAATTGCAGCATCTGGTTTAACGCCGTTATTCGCGGCGATGTGGCACCCATTACCCTGGGTAAAAATGTGAATGTTCAGGAGGGGGCAGTTCTGCATTGCGACTATGGCGTGCCGTTGAACATTGAAGCGGATGTCACGATTGGTCACGGCGCAGTGGTGCATTGCCGGTCGGTCGGCTCTGGCACACTCATCGGCATGAAGGCGGTAGTCCTGTCTGGCGCGGTCATTGGGCGTCATTGCATTGTTGCCGCGGGTGCTGTGGTTTCACCGGGCACGGTCGTGCCTGACGGGCAGGTGGTAATGGGTGTGCCGGGCAAAGTGGTACGCGCTGTTCGACCGGCGGAACTCGCCGACATGCAGGCAAATAACCGCCATTATGTAGAACTTGCGATCCGGCATGTGGAATGCCCGGACAAATATTATAAATTCCTGATTCCCTGAGCCGGACTACCCCAAGCCCGCTTTCCCCTTCCGCCCGCTGCACTGGTTTGAGATTTTACCCGGCCACTTCTACCATAGGCCCATGGTCCGATTTCCAAGCAAAGCCAGATGTGTCTTTATGTTGCTGCTGATGTTGCCCGCAGCGTGTCGGCATTCGCAAAGCGCTCAAGCCGTAAAAGCCGGACCACGGATTGTCAGCACCGTTCCCGCCGCTACGCAAATACTGATGCAGATCGGTGGGGGGGCAACGCTGGTTGGCGTATCGCGGTTTGATAAACCGCTGCTTCCAAGCAGCTATCGGTCGCTGCCGGTCGTGGGGGATTATTTTAATCTGGATGACGAACTGCTTCTGAACCTGCGGCCGACCGTGCTGATTATCCAAAAAAGTCCATTGCGTCTGGCGGGTTTGCCGGCGCTGGCTCTGCAAAATCATATTCGGCTGGTGAATGTGTCATTTAACCGGATTCAGACCATGGAACAGACTGTGCTTCTGCTGGGGAAGCTGGCGAACCGCGCGGTGGCCGCACGACTGGCGGTTGCGCAGTTTAAAGCCAAACTGGCCCGCGATGCAGCTGAATTGCCGCCGCGGGCGGATCGTCCGCGTGTGGTGTGCCTTGTGGGGACCGCACCGATGCGCGCGGTCGGGGCGGATAATTTTATAAACAGCATGATTCGGCTGGCCGGGGGTAGAAACGTTGGCGCACAGTTGGGCAGCGGCTTTCCCGTGCTGACGCACGAAACACTGCTGGAACTTAAACCGCGCATCATTGTGCTGGCGCTGCCCGGTGCGCCGCCGGCCAGGGGGAAGGGCGACCCGCGCATGACGGTTTTTTTGCGGCAAGCCGCATTTACCAGGCCATTGCCGCGCGTGTTTCTGCTGACGGACCGCCAATGTGAAATGCCGACGCTGAAAATTGCCCATACCATAAAGCAATTGCGGGGATTTTTTGGAACGCAGCGGCACCTGCCAGATGGGAGCACCACGCGATGATAGGCGCTGCCTGTAAAAAATCCGGCGACTGGCTATCGAGCCAGAATGGTCAACTTCTGATCGGGCTGGCGCTGGTTGGCCTGGCGTTTATTGCGGGGATGGCAACCGGTCCGGCTTTGCCCGGCCATTTCTGGCCGTCATTCGGATTCGCATCGGGGCCTGCCACGCACCTGAGGGCGGTGCGACTGATGGCCGCAGGACTGGTGGGCGCTTCCTTGGCGATTGCCGGCGTACTGCTGCAGGGGTTGTTGCGCAATCCGCTGGCGGACCCGTACATTCTGGGAATTTCCAGCGGGGCGACGGCCGGCGTCATGGTCTGGATTCTGCTGGGAAATCTGTTGACTGGTGTCGCCCTTGCCCATCCCTGGCTGGGTGCCGCCTTTGCGTATGGACAGGCGGTGCCGGCGTTGCTTGGCGCGCTGTTTACCTGCGGGGCGGTGTTTTTTCTGGGGCGCCGCGGCGGCATTCTGGATCCGCTTACGCTGCTTCTGGCGGGCGTGGTGCTGGGCAGTGTGAATACAGCGCTAATTATGCTCCTTAACAATCTGGCACCCTACGGCGCGCGGGCGGACATTTTAAATTATATTTTCGGCTATATAAATGCTGTTACGCCGCAATTTCTGCTGTGGCTGGATGGGTGCCTGCTGCTGGTCTGCTGGCTGGCCGCCATGGCCATTGCCGGCGCGATGGATATTGCGTCGCTTTCGGATATTGAAGCCACGAGTCTGGGCGTGCGACTTTCCCGTCTGCGTATGGGAAGCTTTTTAATTTCCGCCGCCCTGGCCGCCGGTGCCATTGTGCTGGCCGGACCGGTCGGATTTGTCGGACTGATTTGTCCGCATATCTGCCGGTCGTGGTTCGGGCCGGACCATCGGCGGCTGCTGGTCAGCAGTCCGTTGCTGGGAGCTGCGTTTCTGATTATTGCAGATTCATTTGTACGCTGTACCGGCAACTGGTTTAACGGCGAACTTCCGGTGGGGGTGGTAACCGCGTTGTGCGGCGGACCGTATTTTCTTTTTCTTCTGCAAAGGCGCAGACCATGGCAATAAGATCCGACCTGCCCGCCGACGGGCCAGCCGCGGCTCTGGCCGCGCGGGATGTGACCTTTCGTTTCGGTGCCGATGCGGTGCTGGAGAATCTATCGGTGGACATTTCCGCCAACTGCATGACCGCCATCATCGGACCGAATGGCGCGGGAAAATCAACGCTGGCGCATCTGCTGATTGGCTTTCTTCAACCAGAGCATGGTGTGGTGGAACTGCTGGGCAAACCGCGCTTGCAATACACTGCCGCACAGGCCGCCGGAATCATTGCGTTCGTGCCGCAGTTTTCGCAGGTGAGTTTTGGCTATTCGGTGCGGGACATTGTGCGGATGGGACGTTGGCCCCGGCGCAGCAGTTCGACAGGGCTAAATTCACATTCGCCAGCGGATCTAGCCGCGGTGGATCAGGCTATGTGGGATACGGATGTGCAGCATTTGGCGCGGCGGACATTTAACGAACTTTCGGGCGGCGAACGTCAGCGTGTGGTAATAGCCCGGGCTTTGGCCCAGCAGGCACCTGTCATTGTGCTGGATGAACCGACCACCGGCCTGGACCTCTGGCATCAGCTTGTGATTCTCGGGCTTTTGCGGAAACTGGCCCGTGAGCAAGGCCGCACAATTGTGTTGGTATCGCACGATCTGAATATGGCACTGAACCATTGCGATCAGGCGATCCTGCTGCAGGCGGGCAAACGGGTCGCGGCGGGTCCGGTCAAGGCTGTTTTGACACCGGCAATTCTGGAAAGCGTTTATCGGGTTCGGGTGAATCCCGTGGGCGACCAACTTCATTTTTCCCTGGCCACGGCATGATTATTTGACAATTTGGCGCCATTTGGACCGATAATCGCATTCTGGCATTCTCGTGAATTGTGCTTATCAAATTGCCGCCGCCAAGCCGAAATACTCAGTAAGCCCATCCGGTTGATTCGGACACATATCAAGGCGTCCAGAAAATCCGGAACCTGCCCGCAAGGGTCATTTAGGGCGAACTTTGGAAGCTGTATCGTGGTCAATTCGTTTCGCAGGAGACATTCTATGTCTATTGAGGACACAATCGCATCACTGGAACGCAACACACGCATGGGGACATCGCGATCGCTGATGGCCCATGGCGGAAAGTCCGGCAATTCGACGGTGCTGGAGGGGGTGTATCAGGAACGCGGTCATATCCCGCCGCACTACCATGATTGCGAGGAAGTCATTCTGTGCGCCCAGGGCGAAGGCATTCTGTTTATTGGTGAAGAGCCGCACACGTTTATGGCCGGTGCCACCATGGTGATTCCCGCCGGCGTGGCACACTGTGTGTACAACACCGGCATCGGGCAGTTGCGGCTGCTGGCATTTTTTCCGTCAGCCAGTCCCGCATTCAACTGGGTCGCCAGCCTGCGACGCCTGACGGGAACCGGCGCGGCGGCTTGAAACAATACAAATAGATGACGGATTACTTTATGGACAAGATTCGATAAATAGCAATGGAGTCCTGTATATTCCGCGCAGGACAGTCAGACTCGGGTCGCATTAGGGGGGAGATTTGAGCAGCAACGGCTGGGCCTGGAACGGTTGAACAGGTGAGAGCAGCAAAAAGATATCAATGGAATAGCATCACTTGCCAAGGCCGAGCGGCCGATTCGTTTACGCGAGTCAGTCTATTAAACTAATGGCTCGGTCTGGCCCCATGGCGGCCGCAATATTCACTTGTCAAACGGCCGGATGCTGTGCTTCGCAGTGTTTCGCCGGTTATTGGTTCGGGGTGCGGTTCTTCCGGATTTGGCGAACCGGTGCGGCCCTCGATATCAGTAACAGGTGTGTGCGTCGGCGATAAGGGCGACAGGCGCAATGAACTGGATGCCTGCGGAATCTTTGAACGAACCGCTTCGCTTGAACCCGAGGGGTGCTGCACTTCCTTTTTTTCTTCCGCAAGAGCGGCGGGCGATTCGCTTTTTTTTCTTGTGTTGGGGATGGTAGAGGGGTATAAACAGGCCATTGCAAATGGGTATGCCGGGTTCGCGGCGTGGTGCGTTTATCGCGGGCCGAGGCACCCTGCCTTTCAATTTGCTGACATCCGCATTCGGGGTAATTATGAGCGGGCTTGCCCAACTTTTGTCTTTTCTGCTGGCCGCGATGGGGCTGACGGTCCTGGTTGTCTGGCCGGAATCCGGACCGGGGGCGTTGTTGCGGGACCAGGTGGTTCGTCAATTGCTTCCGAAATCCCGCCGCGGGGTTCTGGATTGTTACATCTGTTTCGGGTTCTGGAGTGGATTGATTTTGGCCGTGCCCTGGTGGCTCATGTATCGCGAGCCCTGGGCATGGTTTGGATGCCTGATGGTGCCTGCGGTGTTCTGGCTGGTTATGGGGAAATGGAAATAGGCCGATTGGCCGGCGGCGATGGTCGGCTACGCGGACAATTCGGGCGGGCTCATTTCCTGCGGGTCTTCAGTCGCGTGTTGCCTCCAGTGTCGGGCGCTCCGCCGACCGATTTACACGGTTATCGGCCCTTTCCGGGCAGAATATATTTTGCCAGAAGAATTCAAACATGAATCCGATATGGAGGTTATCAAAACGCCTGCCCGCGAGGCGGATATCCGGCAACTGGGATATTTCGTAGAGTTTCCGGTAATAGCTTATCGGGTTCCGCCTGATAAGCCCGCGGCTGACGGCGAATTGCGCGCCCCATGTGAAGCTGAACCTCTGAATATCCGCCGGCCGCTCCAGCAGTTCCAGGAATTCGGCTTTGACAGATCCATCAACCGTCTGGTCTGGCCAGCCCCAATTGACCAGTTGGGCCATACTGTGGTGCATATTCGGCATGAATTGAAACTGGTCTTCCGAGAATGCAAAATCCGCGACCGGCAGCAGCCGGTGGAAGAACGGGTCACCTTGCACAAAGAGTGTCCTTTCGGCAAGGGAGTCGTAGCGGCTCACGATGTGGTGGAGATAGGTGCCATATTCGCGACCGACGTTGGGTAATGGAATAAACCGCCGGTCGTCGGGATCCTTACAATAGATCGTGACGTTATTCGGATAGCATTGCGTCCAGGCGACATCCTCCTTGTATTTGGCGACCACAATTTCAAAGTTTTCGCGGGACCGGGGCAAGCGTCGTTGCGGTCTCAGGCGAGCTTGGCCGCGCCAGGCGGCGTCACATCGGCCGGGCAACTGGCGAAGGCGAGCCACCTGGCGGCGGAATCGCTGGGTGGATAGCGCGCCGAAATTGGCGGTTACATAATCCTCTTCGGACCTGTTCCAGGTAATTCCGCCGCAAAGGATCGTGCCGGGGAGCCTCGCCAAGGGGACCCAGCTTCGCGCATGCAGGTTTGCATGGTCGGTGAAAATCCGTCCGTCGGCGTGCAGGATCAGGTTATTTGCCAGCAGGCGGCCGTCGGGGGTGACAAGGCAGAAGTTGGCACACCCGGCTGATTCGGACTGGGCGATGCTGGTATTCGGGGCGGTCACGGCGGTGATGGTCTGGTCCACGGTGTTTTCTCCGTAATGGTTTAATTCTTGCCGGCGGTTTTGATTCAAGCTCGCGCCGGGCCGCCAACCTATGGCTGTCAGGTCGGCGCGAGCTTCCGGCGGGATGTTTTTCCGCTCTCCCGATTCGCGTTGCGCCTTGGCCAGTGCCGACCCGATGACCTGATCCATGTCATAATATTTGTAATCACCAAGGCGACCGCCGAATATGACCTTGGCGGGCGTCATGCGTCGATATTCAGCCAGGCGAGCCTCGTTGGCGGCTGAATTGATCGGATAATAGGGTTCCGCGTTCATTGACCAGGCCTGTGGGAACTCACGGGTGATCACCGTGTGGCCGCGCTGTCGCGAGGTGATGGCCTGAAAATGTTTGAATTCGGTGATGCGGGTGAACGGTACGCCCGCATCGCAATAATTGACGATGGCTCCGCCCTGAAAGTCTTCGATGGGCAGGTCCGCCGTCTGGAAACGCAGGCTTCGCCAGTCCAGCGGTCCATGGCGGTAATCAAAATAGCGGTCGATCATGCCGGTGTAGACAATTTTGGATGAGCAACTTTCCAGTGCCCGTCGGTCCGCGAAAAAATCCGTATCCAGCCGCAGGTCAACGCCTTCCAGCAGTTTTTCAAATATGGGGGTGTAGCCGCCGATCGGTATTCCCTGGAAGGTGTCTTCATAATAGTCGTCATTAAAATTGAGTCGAACGGGCAGTCGTTGCAGAATGGATGCGGGTAAATCGCGTGGGCTTCTTCCCCATTGCTTGGTGGTATAGCCGCGGATAAACAGTTCGTAGATTTGCTGGCCAAGCCGGGAGAGTGCCCATTCTTCGAGATTGGCCGGTTCGGGAATGTTCTCCCGCACTGAATCCAGTTTTTCGCGCGCTTCCTGTGGTGTGGTGACACCCCACAACTGGTGCAGCGTCGCCAGGTTGATGGGCAGCGAATAAAGGCCGCCATCACCCCGGGGGCCGCAGCGGGCCTTGACCTTGTGGCGATAGGGGTAAAAGGAAGCGAATTTCTGAATATAATTCCAGATGCGCTGGCTGTTGGTATGGAAGATATGCGGACCGTAACGGTGGACATCTATTCCGCCGAGGGTTTGGGTGAAGCAGTTACCGCCGCTATGGGCGCGCTTATCAATGACCAGACATTTGCGGCCCTCATCGGTCAACTGGCGCGCGAAGACCGCTCCGAAAAGGCCTGATCCCACGATAAGGTAATCGTATTGCGGCATGGGGTTCTCCGGCCAATGGTCCGAGAGTCGGGCTGAACGTTGGGCAATTCCGGTATTTTGCTACTTTTTTTCGACAGGGGGGAATGTAACTTAGTCGCCGTGAAAAAGCCAACGTGTTGCGCGGATTTTGCTGGAAAATAATATTTTTCTTTTTTTTTCTTGACAGGTTTTCCGGTCGCTGGTAGATTTAGACTCAAGGTTAATGACAGAGGAAAAATCGTCGGCGTTTCGCGGGGGCGTTTCAGGTCTCCGGGCTGTGAACGGGGCTTTCTAAAGGGTCCACACTTTTCCACTGCGATTAGCCGCGTATGGTGGTAACGATGGCGATGAAGTTGCACAACGCCCACGACCGCAATCCGGATTGCACTCCAGATCGCACTCGCAATTGCACGCCGGGCCACAACCCGGATCGCAATCCGGGCTACGCACCGACTCGCGACCACCACGCGACGGCAACCAGCTTGACACGGGAAGCCATTCCGTGCCCGGCTGATTATGCGCAAATCGGGGGGGGGGGGGCG